>JAOZUO010000016.1:0-38890 GCA_029938605.1 Deltaproteobacteria bacterium
CAGCGGCCAATCTCACCCCGCTGATCGTCAGTGGCCTCGGGAAACGGGAACGGCAAAAAGCAGCGCGTGTTGTTATAACGAGGGTCATTCCCGATCCCCAGCTTGCCACCGACCTTTGGAGCCCATGTTGTGTGAATACGAGAAGAAAGCACTCCCAGAAACCAGGGGTCATCAAGCGCCAAGGCGTACAGCGTGTGATCCGGACAAACCTCCATGTCCATGAACTGAAAAACCCGGTGCTTCGAGGTCTCGGGCGTGGCAATGTAGCGAGTCAATCCGTCAACAGTCCTGCGCAGCTTGCCCCTGGCCTCACCGAATATCCACCACTTCTCACGGTAACCCTTTCGCCGATTCTGATCCCGCTCCGGTTTCACGTGGTCGAATAGCCACTGGTAGGCTGTCGGGTACTCATCCCGGAGCCCCTCGGCGGTCAAACCAAAGGCGTCGATGACGTATCGGTTCTGCCAGACCTGCATGAATTCCCGAGCGTTGAGATACGGCCGGATAACTGACAGCAGGTCCGTGACATCGAACCCCAGCTCCGCCACCTGGTCGGCGGTCAAACGGAATCCCTTTCCCACGAGGTTCATTCCCTGGAACGAGACGCTCAGGTTGGACCGAAGAGGTACAGCAGAGGCCACGTTCGCGCCGGCCGTGAGGTCCGCGTGGATCTCCGCCACCTCGGCCCAGTCGACTTTGACCTGCTCTTGCCCCTGGGATTCCTCAACTACGCGCCCACTTCTTGCTCGTCGGCGCGTGCCGCCCGGGTCTGCCTCGGCGACGGTCATGCTGATCCGGACGTCGGCGCCCACGTCGACCCAGGGGTGATCGGCGATGGCCGCGACGATACGAAGTGGCGGCTCTGCCTCCAGATGGGAGTCAATCACTTTGCGGTTCTGGGTCTGGCCGAGGCTGTTGGTGGTGATCAGGCCGAACCGGCGCAGCTCGCCTTCCCGGGCGAGCTGCGCCGCCCGGTGCCACCAGTAGACCACGTAGTCCACTGTCTTGGGCACCTCGCGGTAGGTTCCTCGGACGGCCTCTACATACGTATCTCCCATCACCTCACGCATGTGCTTGTTGCCGATGAACGGCGGGTTGCCGACGATGAAGTCCGCCTCGGGCCACCTGGCCCGGGTCACGTCCACCAGATCGAACTCCTCCACCTGAGCGCTTACGTCCGGCACAAGCTTACCGGTGACCTCGTGCTCCCGGGTAGTAATCCCATCCCAACGCGTAAGCACCTCTCCGTCCGGGCCAAGCCGGGGGCGCTTGTCGCGCCACTCGATCAGGGCGTCCCGGGCCTCGATGGTCCGCTGATCGGCGATCACCGGGTCGTGGACCGCCGTGCGGCCCCGGTACTGCATGAGCCACTGCAAGTGGCCGATCCAGAGCACGAGCTGGGCGATCTCAGCGGCCCAGGGCTTGACCTCCAGCCCCAGGAACTGCTCGGGAACTACGGCATCACCCAGGCTGAAGGTGCCCTCCTGCGCGCCGCCAAGCCCCCGCAGCTCCTCGAGCACCTCGTGCTCCAGGTTCTTGAGCGTGACGTAGCTGACGTAGAGGAAGTTGCCGGTCCCGCAAGCCGGATCGAGCACCCGGAGCCCGTAGAGGGAACGTCGGAAAACCTCGATGACCTCCCGGGCCTCGCGGGTCGCCGCCTCCGGCGTTTTCTTGGGCTGATCGCGCAGCTCCTCCGCGCGGGCCTGGACCAGCTCCCACTGGGCGCGCAGCGGTCTGTCGATCGTCTCGCGGACGATGCGCTGCACAAAGGACCTGGGTGTGAAGTGTGCGCCGAGGCGATGCCGCTCTCGCGGATCCAAAGCGCGCTCGAGCAACGTTCCGAAAATGGCGGGTTCCACCCAGCCCCAGTGATACGCCGCGGCGTCGGCCAACAATTGGATCTGCACACTGTCGAGCGGAAGGGCCTGGGCGTCAGTGAACAGCGCCCCATTGAATCGGCGGATAGGCTCCAGGTCGTGGAAGCCGCCGGTATCCATCTGCGAAAACAGCAGGGATAGCTCGTGCTGCAGCGCTGGCGGATGGCGCAGCGCCTTGAGCAGCAGCTTGGTGAAGTGGTTCGTGGGCAGCAGATCGACATCCTCTGCGAACATACAAAAGAGACAGCGCATCAGAAAGCTAGCCACCTCGTCCGGCGGGTGTGACTCCTCCAGAGCGGCCGCCAACTTGGCGAGGCGCTCAGCGATCTCGCGTGTCACTTTCTCCTGGAACTTCGACGGATCAAGCTCCGCGGGACTCTCGAAGCAGGCCAGGAGCACCGCGGCGTTCGTCTCGTCGGCGATCTCCGCCAGGGGAATGTCGATCCGATCCGGGCTGTTGAACGGGGCATATACACCGTCACCACCACGCCAAATCCAGAACTTCTCCCCGATGTCCACCACGAGCAGCAGGGGCGGAGGCTCGTGACCCAGATACGTCGAGTATAAACGCGCCTGATCGCTGTAGGCCGACAGGATGTAGCCCTGGTACGCCCGTGTACCGCGCACGGGCGCGCTGCCGGGCTCACTGGAGGAGGAGCGGCCGCACTTCGCTTCGAGGATGAAGTGGTCCCGCTTGTACAGATCGATCCGCCGCGCCGTCTTTCGTCCGGGTATCTTGACCTGCCGCTCGAAGGCGTAGTCCACGATCTCGTCGCCGACGTACGGACGACTAGTTCCCAGAGCCTCGCAAAGCTCCATCAGAAACGGCTGGGAGAGCTGCTGCTCATTGCCAACCTTGTGCAGCCACTTCTCGGAAAAACGCTGGAGACGCTCCAGCACCTCCTCGGGCACACTCGGCCCTGTCGGACCACACCAGCTTCGCATCGCCAAGTCTGTCATGATAATTGAACAACCTCCCGGTTCCACCCCGGAACCCGAGCCGAGACTATCCGGTGCGCTCCTCTGCGGCAACTACTCCAAGGACATCCGAGACAGCATTGGCCCCAAAGTGGCCGGAAACGAGGAAAGCCGCGATCAGATACGAAGCATTTAGGTTCGGAAGCGGGAAAATCTCCGCATAATCAGCAGAAACGACAGTCGGACAAGGCCGAGTGGCCCATCGGCCGGGTGGATTTCGAATTGGGAACCACGGATAAGCGCTACGCCGGTCCCGGAAGCACGCGCGAGCCAATCGCTGCTCTCATTCTCGACCACCTCCACCTTTCTTCGACTGCCCCGTCGCTCGCTCCCACGCGACTGCCAGCACATCACGCGGACCTGCTCGCGCAGGCATCCTCTTCACTTATGAAGACCCTGCGAAGCCCTGAGCCGGACGAGACCCCAGCATCACGAACGCTGGTGTCACGAACGCTTGCCCCGGTGACACCGCCCGCCTGTAGTCGACACTATACGTGACCTTGCTGCCGACGGGGTTCAGCACATCGTAACGCTTATCGATTCAGAGCTTCCTATGCGCGGTGATGGTTCGAAATTCTCTTTCGACGACGAGGAAGTTATCCTCATCCTTCACGACGATGGAGAAGATGGTCGGCTATTCAAGATGCCAGAGTGGTAGGCAAGCCCCAGCCGCGATCGTGGATGACGAGCAACGGTGTTGGGAGTGAAAAGGGATGCAACGGTATGCAATGGGACCTGTGGTTCTTCTATTGTTTCTACCCCTGCGATGGACATGAAGGTGGAGTCAGCCAGCCTGACGCCGGGAGCTGAGGGTTGGTAGGGTGTAGGATGGAGCATCCCAGAAAAAACGCCCAGCTCGATCCGTCCATTGGCAACCACGGCACGATCGCTGGTCAGGCGGAGGCCATCTTCTTTTTCAAGATGTCGAGGTTGACGCTCAGGGCCTTGTTGTCCGGATCTAACGCATTGGCCTCTTCCCACACGGCGAGGGCGGCCTCATAGTCGCGGCTCAGGTAGGCGTCGTGGCCCTCCTCGAAGAGGCGATTGAACTGCTGCTTCACGCTGGGAACCTTTTGGGTGGAGCGCTTGTCCGCCTGCTTGCCCAGTTGGTCGAGCTTGTCGCGCACCTCGGCCTCCACCGAGGCGTGCTGGGTGCGAATCAGGCCCGGGTAGTCTGGAGCGGAGTCGGGATCGGAGCCGGAGCCCGGCAGCAGCAGGTCACCGACGCGCTTGAGCACGGTGCGGCCGTCCAGGATCACGATGGTCACCACCCGGGACTCCGGGTGAGACACCAGCTCCGTCTGGATCTGGAAGGTGCGGGCTCCCACCTTGACGCCGGAGAGCTGGCCCATGGCCTTGGTCTCTGGAGACGAAGCGGCCGCCGTGGTGGGCTCCGCCACGGCCGAAGCAAACTCAATCTCGCTGAATGTCACCGGGAGGGCGTGGATCTGGAAGGCACCCGTCTCCATCTCGATGAGCTGCTCCAAGGCCTCCTCCGTTCGCTCGTCGTAGACCAGCTCCCCCCCCTGGAAGCGCACCTTGGTGTCAAAGGCACCGCTCTGAACTGCCACCTCCCCGGTGAGCCCACGGGTCTCGCAAAACTGCAGCAGCTTCACGAAGGGAAACCGTGCGATGTCTCCATGGAAAATGGGAACGGAGTACCGCTTCTGCCGTCGGAGGACAGCGCCGATTTTGGCACGCAGGACCTCAGGATGGGCCGGCTTGGTGAGGTAGTCATCGGCCCCCAACTCCAGGCCATGGACAATGTGCTGGGGCTCACTGTGGGACGACAGGAACAAAAACGGGATGGCTCGGTTGGGGAACCGGCGCTCGAACTCCTGCTTGAAGGCGAAGCCGCTCATGGTCGGCATAGAGACGTCCGACAAGATCAGCGTGGCCTCATTGGATTCCAGCCAGGTCAACGCTTCCTCGGCGTGGGTGAAGGTGAGCGTCTGGTGGTCCGCCTCGGCCAGGATTGAGCTGACCAGCTCCAGTACGGCCCGTTCATCGTCAACGATCAAAATCATGGTTCACTCCCCCCTATCTACTGTGCTGACAGCAGGGCCGCCACCTGGTCCAGGGTCAGCTCGATCTCGCCCCGCTCATCCACGTCCTGGGGACAAATCACCGCCAGGAAAAAGGGCACCCCATCGACGGGAAACTGCCGGAGGACGAGCTTGTCCGTATAGTTGATGTCCAACGAGAGGTTGTTGGCCGCCTGCTCTCCGAGCAGTTGCTCGGCCTTGCTCATGGACTCTCCGAGGACCGAGGTGAAGGCAGCGACACGCTCCGCCGCCACGGGGCTGTTCACCGCCGCGAGGGGAAGACCGGAGGCGTCGGCCACCACCGCTCCTTCGAACCCGGCCCGGCGGCACATGGCATCCAGGTGCGCCTCCAACTGATCCCCGCGATAGGGACTCGTGGAGACCACCTCGTCCGGTAGCGCCAAGGTCGGCGGTGAGGCCGAGGCTGGCGACGAGGCCGAGGCTGGCGGCGAGGCCGAGGCTGGCGGCGAGGCCGAGACTGGCGATGACGACCGTGCAACCACTGGGGCGGGGACGTTCCCTGGACCCGGCAGCAACTCTCCCAGAAGGCGCGCAGCCTCCGACAACTCAGAACAATCCCAGCTCACCGCCGTCCTCCTTTCCCGCCGCGAGGCGGCTCAATTCCCGGGACTTGAGCTCCAGCGCCAGATCCATGTACGCCTTGGCCGACCGCTCCGCCTCCGGCAGCACCGCCACAGGCACCGTCTCCATGCTGGCGCGCTCAAATTGCCCATTGCGCGGGATCACCGTCCGTAGCAGCGCCCCGGGGGGCAACGTCTCACGGATGGACTGGGAGATGTCGTGCTCGGCGCTGCTCAGGTAGTCGAGCATCGTGATCACCACCCCTTCCAGGGCGAGGTCAGGGTTCGCCTCCTGCCGAACGGCCTGCATCAGCCGTAGCAGCGCCGGCAGGGTCTTGACCGCCAGGCTCCGCGCCTGGACCGGGATCAGCAGTCCCTGGCTCGCCTCCAGCAGCGCCCGGGTCACCCCGCTCAACCCGGCGGGCGCGTCCAGCAGCACGTAGTCGTACCCCTGGGCCAGCACACCGATCATCTGGGCCAGGCGGCCACTCGCCGCACCCTGCTCGAACGAAGACAGTCCGGCTGGTCCGGAGTCGCCGAAGCCGGTCACCGACAGGTTCGGGCTACGGGTGGGCGTGACTACGTCGTCTACGTCACACTGCCCCAACACCAGGTCCACCAGACCCTGCTGGTTCTTCGCGCGAACGTTGCTCGCGTTGGCGAGCCCCGCCTGGGGATCCGCATCCACCAACAGCACCCGTCCTGCGAATAGGCTGAGCCCGTAGCCCAGGTTGAGGACCGTGGTCGTCTTTCCCACGCCTCCCTTGGCGCTGGCCACTGAGATGATTCTACCCATGCGCTGTACTCCTCAATCAAGGGGCGCTACCGGAGCCCCCTCAGCTTGTTCTTGCGATGAAGCTCTACCAGGATCGCCGCGTTCTTTTGCAGCTCCCCCGACATCCGCACAATGAGCTCCCCCAGCCCCATGGGCCCCAGCGACTGCAGGGAGCCCAGGTCCAGCGTCCGCGCGTCGGGCTCATCGAGATCCACCAACTCCACCACCTCCCGCAGCGCGCCCACCGGTGCCAGGGTGGCGGTCACCTCGTCGAGGCACGTTAACGCGCCCATGAGTGCCCCCTGCACTGTCAGGGGTTGGTGCGCCTCGGCGGACAGTGGGGAGGCGTCGTCTCCAATGAAGGTCACCGAGAAGAGCCCCCGGTCCAACAGGAGCAGCCGCTCCAGGGCTGGGCGACCCGTAAAATCTCCATAGCTCACCCGCAGCCCACTTTTCGGCCCCACCACCAGCTCCCCACGCAGCTCGTGCAGCTCCACCCGGGCGCGCCGTCCGGCGAGGTCCAGGGTCTGCACCAGCTCCGCCAGGGAAAGGTCCGTGAGGTTGCCCTCCATGGCCGCCAAATCCCGCTTGTACCGCGGCGCGCGCCGTAGGGCCACGCGTACCCGGGCGAGGAGCTCTGGCTTATTGCAGGGCTTGGTGAGGTAGTCCTCGGCTCCCAGCTCCAGTCCCTTCACCTTCAGGTGGGGCATGTTGAGGCTGGTGAGCATCAGCACCGGGAGGTCCCGGAGCTCAGGTCGTTCCTGAAGCACCGCGAGGGTGTCGAAGCCGTCCATGCCGGGCATGCGCACGTCCAGCAGCACCAGATCCGCGGGTTGCCGATCCAGGGACTGGAGGCCGGCGGCGCCGTCGTAGGCGTGGTCTACCTCGTATCCGGCGAGGGCCAGGTACTCGCCGAGGATCTCGTGCTGATCCTCGTCATCGTCGATGATGAGAATTCTAAACCGTTCCATTATTTACCACCGGGTCGATGTTCCAAGCGGACCTCCTCGAGCAGCTCGTGTACCTCGCTGGCCAGCACGGGAAGACTCAAGGCGTGGTCGAAAGGCGGCGGTGGATCCATGATCTCCTCGAGCAGCAACACCAACACCGGCGCCCGGCTGGCGCGCGCCATGCGCTCGAGCTGTGGGCTCAGGTCGTCGGCCACCGCAGCGTGAATGAACACGAGCTGCGTCTGCCCCTCTCCGAATAGTTGCGCGGCCTCCTGGGGGCCCTGAGCCGCGGCCCAGTCAACCTGGCGCGCACCGAGAATGGGGCCCACTGCTCGAGCGGTGGCGCCGTCGGCGTCCACCAGCAGCACTACGGGAATCTGCACGGCCTCGGGGACGGGGAGCTCCACCGTGAAGCGAGCCCCGCCTCCGTCTCGGTTCTGCGCCCAGACCCGACCGCCGTGCTTTTCAATGATGTACCGAACGATGTTCAACCCCAGCCCCGCTCCCTGTGAGCCTCCCGCACGGGGGCGCGCGCTGGTCGCCTGGTAGTACCGGTCGAAGACGGTCTGCAGGGCCTCTTGGGGGATGCCCGGTCCACGATCACACACCCGCACCTGCACCACCCCCGTCTGGCTGCCGTCCAAGGTGACCTCAATGGCGCCACCGGTGGGGGAAAACTTGATGGCGTTGGACAACAGGTTGTTAAAGACCTGCTCCATGCGGACTACATCCAGCGACATGCGATCCACCTGCCCCTGGGTGTGGAACGCCAGGGTGATGCCGTGCTCCCGCGCCACCGAGCGGTTGATCTCGAGGCACTCCTGCAGCACCACGGGCAGGCTCGCCGGCGTCTGCGTGAGCTCCAGGGATCCCGACTCGAGGCGCTCGAGATCCAGAATGTCGTCGATGAGTCCCAGAAGCTTGTTTCCCGCCGCGGTGATCCTCTGGAGGTACCGCTCGCTCCTTTCAGGTTCGATATCCGGCAGCCCCTCACCGAGCAGATCCGCGTACCCGATCATGGCCGCAAGGGGGGATTTGAGATCGTGCGACGTGATGGCCACCAGCTCACTCTTTCGACGACTCAACCGCTCCAGCTCCCGGTTCGCCACGCGAAGGCCTTCGTCGGCCGCCCGCCGGGACTCTTCCGTGCTCAGGGCCGAGGCCAGGGAGCCGAAGAAGTCCCGCTCCTCGGCCGTTACGCCACGGGACTTATCAAACAGCGCGGAGACCACGCCCACGGGCAGGTCGCCGAGCCGGGTGATCCGCCCCAGGTACAAGCTCGGCTGATCCAGGTCCGCCGACTCCATGGGGGCCGACCGGAGGGAAAACTGCGGGTAGCTCATCACCACCGTCTCGCTGGCGTTGTCTCGGAGGATCACCTCGCATAGGTCCGTCCCCTGGACGTCCACCGGGGTCGAGGACACCCCCCTGCCCCACCTCGCCACCGGGGAGAGCGTCCCCCCGTCCAGATGCCGATACACCAGGCTCAGGGCTCCCAGCCCGCTGCCCAAGGTCTCCAGAATCCGCTGCACGTTCTGTTGGAAATCCGGCCCCAACCCCAGCAAACAGCGGTTGAGGGCCGCCATGCGCGCCTCGGATCGCTTCCGCTCCCGGATGTCGGAGGCGTGCATGATATATCCGGTGTTGGTCCCCTTGGCGTCTCGAATGGCCGTCACCGTCACATGCACATCCACCGGCTCCCCCGCCTGGTCCCGGTGGACCATCTCCCCGGACCAGGAGGCCACATGACTCTCCACACCCGGCCGGAAGGGCAAGCCGTGATCCTGAGAGTCGGACTCCAGGAGAAGATCCATGGGACTCGTACCCACCACCTCCTTGAGCTTGTAGCCGTACAAATTGAGGAAGGTACGATTCACATCCAGGATCCGGAACTCCATGTCCAGAAAACAGACCGCCTCGGCGCTGTTTAGGAAATTGCGATAAAACAGGGCCATGCGCTTGATGGATTGCAGCCGGTTCTCCGCCGTGCGGTACAGTAGCGTGAAGCCACCACTTCGCCGGGAGATGATGACCTCCAGGGGCTTTCCGCTGGGCGCGAAGAGGTACCGGGTGACGACCTCCCCTTCCTTCAGGATCTGGGTCATCTCCCTGAGGTAGCGGCCACCATCATCGTCTAGGAATTCCAGGATCGATGAGGCGCTAACGGTGCTGATGAGCTGCTCGAGGGGGCGCCGCCCGGCCAGAATCTCCAGGTCCTCGGAGAGGGTCACGGCCTGCCAGGGCTCCAACTCCAACAGCAGCACACCCCGGCCCACGGGGCGAACTACCTGACTGGCGGCCTGGCTCGTCGAACCGGGCTGTAGATCGAACGTGTCGGTCAGGAAGAACTCGTGGAACTCCTCCATGTTCGTGGGCAGCGCCGCGGTAGCCACGCCGTGGTGCTCCAGGGTGGACAGCGCCACCTCCGCCAGGTGGGGATCGAACTGCGACCCCACCCCCTTGCGCAGCCGGCGCATGGCCTCGGCGTGGGGCAGGCTCCGGCGATAGGCGCGGTCGCTGGTCATGGCGTCGTACGCGTCCGCGTAGGCCAGGATGCGGCCGATGAGCGGAATGTCCTCCCCCGCTGTCTGTCTCGGATAGCCCGTGCCGTCGTAGTGCTCATGATGGGAGGCCGCTGCGTAGCCCAGCGACGACAGGTCCGAGATGGAGCCGATGATCTCGATGGTGTCGTTGGCGTGCTTGCGCACCGCCTGCCACTCCAGTTCCGTGAGCTTCCCGGGCTTCTCCAGCAGATTCCTCGGTACCCCCAGCTTTCCGACGTCGTGTAGCAGCGCGGCCCACAGAACGTCCCACCGATTGAGCTGGTCGGACTGGAGGTCGCCGGCGATGCGCACCGCATAGTACGCGACCCGTAGGGTATGCCCCGCGGTGTAGGTGTGTTTGGCGTCGATGATCCGCGCAAACAGCCAGAAAAGCTGGCTGAGCATCTCCACCGTGGTGAGCCGATCCAACTCCGGCGGCCGGTAGGAGATCTGCGCCACCACCGCCGCGAGCTCCTCCAGATCATACAGCGAATCCACCAGCCCCGGATCCCCGCGCAGCACGGAGGCGGCAGCCTCAGCGATATCTGAGCGACAGACCGTCCCGCTGGCAGAGGTTATCGTCTGGTGGGCCACCGCCAGGAGATCCCCCGTCTGATCGTTACGCAGCCGCACCTCCAGCAGATCCGCCAGGTGCAGGATCCCCGCCGGGGTGGAGATCCGGTCTCCCCCCTTGCCGTGGGGATACCCCTTCCCGTCGTACCGTTCATGGTGGTCCATCAGAGCCGACAGCATCGGGCGAAAAGGCTCGAATGGCTGCAGGATGTGCACACCCTCGAACACGTGCTTCACCGCGTCGGGACTGACCCCACCGGCGGTGGCAAGGTGCACCGTATGATGACGCAGCCCGATACCGCCGATGTCGTGGAGAAGGCCGGCGTGAAAGAGTCGGCCGGGAGCCGGCAAAGCCAGCGCCTCCGCGATACGGTGGCTCAGGATCCCCACCCGCCACGCGTGGTGCAGCTTCTCTCCTTCGTCCAGATCCAAAGAGAGGGCCAGCGCACGTAGCAGATCATTGTACAGTCGGGATCTTTGGCCTTGAGGCATCGTGTATTTGCTCCACTGCTTGACAGCACTCGGAAGCAAAGCAGGATCCGTACCACTCGCACATGTAATATTCCACAAGCACTATGCGTGGTTTTCTTGTGACTATAGTGAAAATACTAAGGAATATCTTGCCACAAACGTCTCATAACTCGAGCATTCAGTGTCTCTACCGAGACAAATGGTGTCCCATACAACTGGAAATGAGACACGAAATCGACTACTAAATAGACCGGAGATCATGCAACCCAGCCAGTGCATTACCTAGGGATCAGTCGCTTGCTCCACAGGCGGAACCGGGAGGCACAAAGTTTGCACAGGCATCTCGGAAGCATTGAATCACTCAACACGGGTCGCTCTATTGCGCGCGATTCGAACCGGCAGGAGCTCATCCCATGTCACGAACTGACGACCTAAACGCCACCCTTGCGGATCTGCAGTCCGCCTCAGGAGACATCGAGGCCTGCGCCGTCGTCTCCGAGGACGGCCTCATCATCGCCTCCTCCTTGCCCCAGACCATCCAGGAGAACCAGGTGGCCGCCATGAGCGCCGCCATGCTCTCCATGGGAACCCGCACCGCCGTCGAGCTAAAACGGGGAGAGCTCAAGCAGCTCTTCGTCAAGGGCGCAAATGGTTACGTGCTCATCATGAGCGCCGGGCCCCACGCCGTGCTCCTGGCCCTGGCCCGCTCCGACGCGAAGCTCGGGCTCATCTTCCTGGACGCCTCCCGCGCCGCCGACCGCGTTCGGGACATCATCTCCTGATCCCCCAACAGCCTACGGAGCGACCCATGATCACGCTTTATGCAAACGACACCCATCGCAACGTGCTGTATCACGACCTGGGATCGGGACACATGGTCCAGTCCAATCAGCACGTAATCGTGGACGGACAAGAGGGGATCCTGCTGGATCCCGGAGGCCACAAGGTCTACTCGGCGCTGTTCGCCCAGCTCTCCGAAGTACTCACCCCCACGGGGCTCAAGCATATCTTCTTTTCGCACCAGGATCCGGACATCATCGCCGCGGCCAACGGCTGGCTCATGGTCACCGACGCCCAGGCCTACCTGTCGGCCCTGTGGATGCGGTTCATTACGCACTTCGGCGTGGACGAGCTCGCGATCAAGCGCATCACGCCCATTCCGGATGAAGGAATGAAGCTTATGGTGGGATCCACCGAGCTCCTCGTGATCCCGGCCCACTTCCTCCACTCATCCGGAAACTTCCAGATCTACGATCCGGTCTCCAAGATCCTGTACACCGGTGACCTCGGCGCCTCCCTGGGAGCCGACTACCAGGAGGTGTCGGACTTTGACGCCCACATCCAGTATATGGAGGGGTTCCACAAGCGGTACATTCCCTCCTCGGTGCCCCTGAAGATGTGGGCGGCCATGGCCCGCACCCTCGACATCGACCGCATCGCCCCCCAGCATGGCGCCATGATTTCCGGAGATGACGTGGGCCGCTTCATCGACTGGATCGACAACCTGAGCTGCGGCGCCGAGCTCATGGGCGACCAGTTCATCGTCCCCTCCTGATCCGCCTTTGCCCATTTTCGCAATCTTCTTCGAACAGTACACTTTCCCCTCGATCGCAGTGGCCCGACTCCCTATAGTACGCGTCAATCAGTACCCCAAACGAGCGCCCACAGCGCCCACCTGAGCTCCGCCGACTGCGAGGAGGATCCCGTGGCCAACCAAAACATCGACCTGACCTGCGTGAACACGATCCGAACCCTGGCCATGGACGCCATCCAGGAGGCCAACTCGGGGCATCCCGGGGCGCCCATGGGATTGGCCCCGGTGGGCTATGCCCTCTGGAACCGCACCCTGCGCTTCGATCCGGCGGATCCGCTGTGGCCCAATCGGGATCGCTTCGTCCTCTCGGCGGGGCACGCCTCCATGCTGCTGTACTCCCTGATCCACTTGAGCGGCGTCAAGGAGGTGGACGCGAGCGGTACGGTCACCGCGGCCGACGCCCTCACCCTGGATGACATCAAGTCCTTCCGGCAGCTGGACTCCAAGTGCGCCGGCCATCCGGAGCTCGGGCTGATCACGGGCATAGAGACCACCACCGGCCCCCTGGGCCAGGGCGTCTCGAACTCCGTAGGCATGGCCCTGGCAGGGCGTTGGTTGGCGGCGCGATACAACCGGCCGGACTTCGACCTGTTTGACTACGATGTCTACGCCGTGGCCGGGGACGGCTGCATGCAGGAGGGGATCTCCTGCGAGGCGGCATCCTTCGCCGGTCACTTCGGCCTGTCGAACCTGTGCTGGCTCTGGGACAACAACAAGATCACCATCGACGGCCCCACCTCCCTCACCTGGTCTGACGACGTGGCCAAGCGGTTCGAGTCCTTCGGCTGGAACGTGGTGCACGTGGCCGACGCCAACGATCTCGACGCACTGGAGAAGGCCTTCGACGCCTTCCGGGCCGAGACCCAGAGGCCGACGCTGATCCAGATCGACAGCCACATCGCCTACGGCGCTCCCACCAAGCAGGACACCTCGGGAGCCCACGGCTCCCCCCTGGGCGACCAGGAGATCGCCGGGGCCAAGGAGTTCTATGGCTGGCCCACCGACGCCCGATTCCTGGTGCCCGACGGCGTGAAGGAGCACTTCGCCGCGGGGCTTGGCGCCCGGGGATCCAAGGCGAGCACCGCCTGGAAGGACCTGTTCGACAAGTACCAGGCCGCCCACCCGGACCTGGCCAAGCAGGTGCAAAGCATCATCGACGGTACACTGCCCGAGGGCTGGGACAGGGACCTGCCCACCTTCGAGGCCGGCGGCAAGAACATGGCCACCCGGGGCGCCTCCGGCACGGTGCTCAACGCCATCGCACCCCACGTGGACTGGCTCATGGGCGGCTCCGCTGACCTGGCGCCATCGAACAAGACCCACCTGGCCGCCGAGGACGCGGGGGTCTTCTCGTCCTCGACGCCGGGCGGACGGAACATGCACTTCGGCATCCGAGAGCACGCCATGGGCGCCATCGCCAACGGCATGTCCCTGTGCGGCCTGCGGCCCTACGTGGCGACGTTCCTCATCTTTAGCGACTACATGAAGCCCGCCATCCGGCTGTCGGCCATGATGGAGCAGCCGGTGATCTACGTGTACACCCACGACTCCATCGCCGTGGGCGAGGACGGCCCCACGCACCAGCCCATCGAGCAGCTTCCCATGCTGCGGGCCACGCCCAACGTGCTGGAGATTCGCCCCGCGGACGCCAACGAGGTGGCCGCGGCCTGGGCCATCGCCCTGCGCCAGACCCACCGCCCCACCTGCTTGATCCTGAGCAGGCAGGGGATGCCGGTGCTGGACCGCACCAAGTACGCGGCCCCGGCCCTGGAGAAAGGCGGCTACGTGGTGTCTGACTGCGAGTCCACGCCGCAGGTGATCCTCATGGGCACCGGCGGTGAGGTGTCGCTCTGCCTGGAGGCGGCCGAGAAGCTCACCGCCGAGGGCGTGGCTGTCCGCGTAGTGAACCTGGCCTCATGGACGCTATTCGAGGAGCAGGACGAGGCCTACCAGGAGAGCGTTCTGCCCACGGCGGTAAACGCCCGCGTGGCCGTGGAGCAGGCGGCCTCCCTGGGCTGGGAGCGATATGTAGGGCGACGGGGCGCCATGGTGTGCATGGAGTCCTTCGGCGCGTCGGCGCCGCTGCCCAAGCTGCTGGTCAAGTTCGGCTTCACGGTGGAGCGGGTGATGGCGGCGGCAAAGGACCAGCTCGCCAAGCACAGCTAGCGAGCTCATCGACTCCGCGCACCACATACAACCAGACCTGGGGAAAGTTCATGCCTAGCATCCACGAAACCGTCGCTTGGAGGCAACTCGCTAAACACAAAGAGGAGCTCGAAGACGTCCACCTGCGGGACCTGTTCACCCAGGACCCGGATCGATTCGACCGGTTCTCGCTGCACCTGGACGATCTGCTGCTGGACTACTCCAAGCAGCGGATCACCGAGCGCACCCTGGAGCTCCTTACGGCCCTGGCCATGCAGGCGGCGTTGCCCACCTGGATCGAGCAGCTCTTCGGCGGACAGAAGGTAAACTGCACCGAAGAGCGCGCCGTGCTGCACATGGCCCTACGCAACCGCTCGAACCGCCCCATGGAGACAGACGGTGCGGATGTCATGCCCGGGGTGAACCGCGTGCTCGCGCAGATGCGGCGCTTTACCGACGATCTACGATCCGGCACCTGGAAGGGACACACGGGCCGAGCCATCACCGACGTGGTGAACATTGGCATCGGCGGGTCGGACCTGGGCCCGGTCATGGCGAGCGAGGGGCTGCGACCCTACTGGAAAGACGGGCTGCGCGCCCACTTCGTCTCCAACGTGGACGCCACGCACCTGACCGAGACCCTCGGCGACCTCAACGCCGAAACGACCCTGTTCATCATCGCCTCCAAAACCTTCACCACGCAAGAGACCCTGACCAACGCCCGTTCGGCTCGGGACTGGCTGGTGAACGCACTCGGCGATGAAGCCGCCGTGGCCAAGCACTTCGTAGCCCTGTCCACCAACCAGACCGCCGTGACCCAATTCGGCATCGCCGCCGAGAACATGTTCGAGTTCTGGAACTGGGTGGGCGGCCGCTACTCCCTGTGGTCGGCCATCGGTCTGTCGCTGGCCTGCGTCATCGGCATGGATCGCTTCGAGGAGCTCCTGGCCGGCGCCCACGAGGTGGATGAGCATTTTCGCACCGCGCCCCTGGGCCAGAACGCGCCGGTGATCCTGGCGCTGCTCGGTGTATGGAACACCAACTTCTGGGGCGCCGAGAGCCACGCCGTGCTGCCCTACGATCAGTACCTACACCGCTTCGCGGCCTATCTGCAGCAGTGCGACATGGAGTCCAGCGGCAAGACCACCGATCGCGACGGCGTCCCCATCACCGGCTACCACACCGGCCCCGTGATCTTCGGCGAGCCCGGCACCAACGGCCAGCACGCCTTCTACCAGCTCATCCACCAGGGGACACGGCTCATCCCCTGCGACTTCATCGCCGCCGCCCAGAGCCACAACCCCCTGGGCGACCACCACGAGAAGCTCCTGGCCAACTTCTTCGCCCAGACCGAGGCGCTCATGCGCGGCAAGACCGCCGCCGAGGTGCGCGCCGAATTGCAAGCCCAGGGACTCGACCCCAAGCAGGTCGAAACGCTCACGCCCCACAAGGTCTTCAAGGGCAACCGCCCCACCACCTCCATCCTCTACCAGAAGCTCGACCCACGCACCCTGGGCCGCCTGGTCGCCCTGTACGAACACAAGATCTTCGTCCAGTCCATCCTCTGGAACATCAACGCCTACGACCAGTGGGGCGTGGAGCTGGGCAAGCAGCTCGCAAAAACCATCCTCCCCGAGCTCTCTGCCGACACCCCGGCCGACCCCGCCACCGAAGCCCAAACCAACACCCACGACAGCTCCACCACCGGCCTGATCAACCACTTCAAGACGCTACGCTGAAGCGCTCCTGGCAAGCCTGGCGCACGGAGAAATCAAAGCCGTCGAGGCCTTCGACTACCACGGGGAGTCCGGAGCGCTTGAGGTTGCGGGTGAGGCGGCGACTTTGGCGAGTGCTGTACTCATGGCGCAGCAGGTCGAGTGTGAAGTCGGAGTAGGAGTCGCCGGCGCGATGGGCGGGGTCGGCGCCCGGGGCCTTGGCACCTTCTATCAGCCCCGGATGGTGAGGTTCCCCGCTACGTGGAGCGCGAGTTTCGCCGCTTTCTGACTTGCGGCGTGCCTGCGCACGGATTTTATCGGATTCGATGTCCATCGTGCGGGCACGAGCGCCTGCTCGGGTTGAGCTGTGCCGGACGGATCTGTTCGTCCTGTTGGGCCCGACGCACCGCGGACGGCGCGGCCCATCTGGTGGATCGAGTTCTGCCGGCGGCACCCTATCGTCAGCTCGTCTTGTCGCTGCCGTACAAGCTCCGCATCCACCTCGCGCGCGATCCCCGGTTCCTATCGGCCATGCTCGGCGGCTATCTCAAGTGCGTCTTCGCTTGGCAGCGCCACCGCGGCCGCGTCGCCGGTATCGACGATGGTCAAACAGGCGCGATCAGTTTTGTACAACGCTTCGGATCTGCGCTGAATCTGAATGTTCACTTTCACAATCTCACGCCAGACGGATTGTTCGTGCCCAACGCTAGGGGCACCCTCTCGTTCACACCTCTGGACCCGCCCTCCAATGAGGACGTCGCCCGCCTCGGCCGCCGCGTCTTCCGAAGGCTCAACAAGATCGCATCACGACACCTTTCCCTCTACGAAGACGAGTACATCGACCCCGACGACGAACAGGGCACCTTGGACCACGCCCTGTCTGTCGCCTTGCGACCACCGGTCAGACCCCAGCGGGCCTTACCGCTCGGAGGTCTCGACCAACCAGACCACGCATCGCCGAAAAAGGACCTTTGCACCGCCGCTGGTGGCTTCTCTCTCGCTCACGGCGCCCGACACCATGGCGAAGATTTTGGTTCACCTCCACATCCCCTCCACTCCACCACCCGTCGCTCCAACTCCCCTCCCTCATACTTAAGCGGAGGTCCAAAAGTCAGGATGGTCCCCTTTAGCCACGACCTGGGAGTGACCTCGGGAGCCCATCGCGCTATCAGCCGGCTACGGAAGCTCCTCGATCCCTACCCTGGTCCACGCGACGGTGGTTGGCTTGAGAACGACGGTCATGGGCACTACCGGTTGGCGCTGTCGGTGCGTGTGCAGTGGGAGGAGCAGGCGTCGGCGTCGCTGTGAGCGGGGCACAAGTGAGGATGGCACAGGTTAAGGCTATTGGGTCATGTCGGCTGTGATGGGCGTCATGGCGGTGTCGTCGGCGAAGCTGACCCAGTCGGCGTCGAAGCGCAGGTAGGGCTCGAGGTCGGCCAACGTGATCTCGTCGGTGCCAAAAACCTCGACACCAACGCATTCGATGCCTGGCTCGAATTGGCTCCAGAACTGGAGCACCTCCTCCTGGATGGCGTCGGCTGCGTTCACCCATTCCTCGCTTCGCCGGTCCGCTCTCGGCGCTGTGACAAACAGGTGACATCGGTATTGCTCACCTTCTGGGAGCTCCTTCAATGTGCTCAGCCGTAGGTACACACCCTGAATCCACTGGCTGTGCTTGGAGAGCAGCTTGCTCCATCGCTTGAGGTTGCGACTTCCATCACCGCGCCAGCGCCCATCGAAGGTGCCTGGGAAGGCGGCGCGAATGTAGCGCTTGGCCAACCACTCAGCGACCAGCCGTCGCTCCTTGTCCGGAAGAAGAGCCCGTGGATTCGAGTCAGCCAGGTGCTGTCGAGGCAAGTGCCAGCGCTGGTGAACGTCGCACCTGAGGATGGTCGTGGTATCGGGCGGCGGTGCTCCGGGTGTCGAAGGTTGGGCCTGGCCAGAGGCGTCCGCCACCACAAACTCCAGACTTCGGGGATTGCGGCCCCAGGTCTGCTGCTTGTCCGGCTTGCCTCTGCCCCGTGGGACAGCCCGCAGCAGCTCGACAGTGGGCTCCTTCTCAAGTTTGAAATTGACGATGTCGCAGTCGTGACTGGTCACAATGAGCCAGTCAGTCTCTCTGAGCTGCTCGGCGATCTCGGGCGGGGCCGCATCTCGCGCGGCCTGAAACAAAGCTGGCCCTAAGACGGCTCCCTGTCGCCATCCCAGCTCGGCGATGACGTTGGCGTCGAAAGTCCCGTTCATGACTAGGTCTTCGGGCTAAGCAAATTCGCCGTGATCTGGCCAATGTTATCTCTCCGCTGCTCGTCGGAGGGATCATCGAAGCCGAGAGCACGGAGCCGACTCTCTCGGTTGAGCCGGCGGGACCGGATGACCTCGCTGATCGATCGCGCCTCACCCAGGCGTTTCTCGAGATTGGCCTCGTCGAAGGCATCAGCGGTGAGCTGGGCCAGCAGGGTCTCGCTGTCTTCGTCGATGGGCCGGCGCACCGTGCGTGCATTGAGCGGGTTGGTGGACGACACCCCCGCGCGGGAGAGCACCCGGAGGAGCGTGGTCATGCGGGCTGCGTTCGTCTCGTTCGGCTCCTTAACGCCGTTGAACCAGTCATAAAGTGTTGGGCGCGAAACCTTGAGTACCTCCGCGAGGAGAGACTTGGTAAGGCCCAGCGACGCCAGCACCTCGTGCGCTTGCTCCGCGGCCGTCATGGTGGCCAACTCACCGAACCCCGCGGCTAGGGCAGTTCTGGATTTGAGTTCGGCAGAGGTCTGAACAATGCGCCGATCGGACACTGTCGTGCTAGTGCCAATGACCGGCGGAAAATAGGGAGCGTACCCTGCCACTAGCACTACAGCGCCCGTGCTACCGATGCGTACCAACTTCAGCATGGCCTCAGGCCATCCCGTCTCTGCAGGCGCGCTGGAGCGTTCTCGGCATTCGCGCTCGACGACGGATCGTGAGTCTCCTCCGGTGGACTCCCGCACTTGAACACAGGGTGGTGTCATTTCCAGACCTCCAAGGCATCCGTCGTAATGACGTGTTCATGGAATGTCTCTATTAGGTGATCGTGTAGCCGATAGACGGTCTCGATGATCCAGTCCACGCTGGGCTCGAACTTTCCAGCGATGAAGTGATCCATGTCGACCAATGTGGCAAGCTCTCCCTCTTTGGCTCGTGGGGTGAACTTGGGGGCGCTACCAAGCAGGTCCGGTGGCAGGTCGAATCCTTCGTTGTTTTGGACGATGCGCACGACCATCATTCCGTCTTCGTCACCGACCGTCGTGCTCCCGGCGCTCTCGATGTGGAGGCGGTGCGTGCCGGGGTTGAACACGTCATCCTGTACACCATGGAGACCTGGGCGGAGATAGTAGCGGTAGTCCTCGCCCTCTCGAGGACGGATGAGATCAACATACCGTAGGCCGATGCGCTGAACCACGCCGAGATTCTCGTGCTCGGTGATTCTGAGCACGGTCCCCACGGCGCGCTCCAGGCGCTTTGCATAGTCCTCGAACTTCTCGTACCCGGTGGTCTGCACCACCACGGCGTCCTGCATCACGAGGATGCTCCACTGCTCGTCCTTGGCACGGTATTCCCAGCGTTCCTGTTCGGTCGTCTGCATTCCCGTCGGTGTGATGTTGATCTGCTGGATTTTGCCCGCCGTCTCCAGAGGATACCCGTGTCTGCGGAACTCCTCCTGAATAGCCGGGATGTAGTCCGCCATCTGCCGCACTGGGCTGAACTTCACCTGGCACAGCACGAGAACGAGCGGCTGCTGGGACAGGGGCACTGATCGGCAGGTACGCTTCATCGGCGTCTCCTTACACAAAAGCTTACACCTTGGTTAACACTTGAGACGACAATAATAATCCCGATTTCTTTTTTGGTCGACAAAAACTGTCGGATTTGTAGTGGCTCGCCGATTGGGGAGAGGCCCGCAAGGCCGAACCTAGTAGATTCATGTGGTTACCAGCGCCGCCGCAATTTGTCCCGGTAGGAGGGTGGCTCAGGAATCGGATCGTCGGGTGGAGCGCTTCGCTCGGCGATGAACGTGCTGTCATCTCCATGCTTGATTCTGATGCTCCCTTTCAGCTGACCGTCTTTGCCGAACTCGCGCCCGCACGATCTGGCCCCAGCTGCACGACGGCGAGTATGGTAGCATCAGTGCCCAACACTGATAAAGGTGCCTCTTCCGGTGTACCAGTGCATCCCCTGAGTCCGGTTATCCCGGCCTTCGGAGCAGCAGCACGGCGGAGCAGCGTTCCAAAGAGATGGCTCCACGAACCACGAACAAGACACAGGCTGCGAGAAGGAAGGAGAGCAAGCGCTTCCTCGAGACGGGCGACAATGACCCGTACTACTCGTGCTGGCCCGGGTCCGGCATCATCGAGTGCGCACAGGAGGGAGGATCGGACCGGAACCCTGCCCGATCGGACCGGAACCGCCTCCCTGTTCCGGTCCACCTGGCGTCCACCTGGCGTCCTAGGTTTCTGCAGCTTGTTCGGTCAATCTGCCTCGCATTGAACGTGACGAAAACGCGATGACAGGCAGACGGGCCGACTTGAGGGCGGCTCGCAGCGAGGGAGCCAATGGACCTGAAGTGTATGACGAGTGACCTGAAGCGGGAGGTACAGGGCGAGCGGAACCGGAGGCGGTTCGACGAGGCCAAGCGGCGCCACTCGGTGCTGGGGCACCATGAGGAGGTGGACTCGGTGCTGGCGGTGCTGGGTGATGAGTCGGCGGAGCGGTACTGGGAGCGGGAGGCGATCACCCGGGCGCTCATTGTGGAGCATCAGCGTCGGCCCCACCGGCTGTGGTCGGCCATGCTGACGATCGCCTACTACCCGATGCTGTGCCGGTTGCGGGTGCGCACTCGCAGCGACGCGGTGACGCCGGCGGAGCTCGACCAGCTGGTGGTGGTCTGCTTCCTGGAGGTGCTGGAGCGGATCCCCATGGAGCCGAGGCGGGACAAGACCTCGGTTCGGCTCCGGAGCAAGACCCGGAGGCGGGTGTTCGGGATGCTCCGGCGGGAGCAGGGGCGGCAGGACGAGCTCCAGCATCGTACACGCTCTGGACCACCGAGGGGCCGTCGAGCTCCTCTCGCACCGCGTCCAGGTCCACGCCCGTCTCGTCGTGCAGGTGCACCAACTCAGGAGGCTCGGGCAACGAGCGCAGGAGCCCTGATGAGGTGGCGGGGCGCTGCTGGGTTGCAGGGGTGCGTTCTTCGTCTCTGCCGTGGCCAGAGAGGCGGAACGTATACGCAGCGTGGTGGCTGTCGCATTGGCTGGCCTCTGGCGGCGTGCTCGCCTCGGCAGGTGTGCTCAGGGCGGGGCGCGAGCGCCTGCTGAGGCGGCGTTTGGCCGGCTGGCGGATTGGTCTTCGGCGTAGCGTTATTCTACTTCGAGGTTGGCCTGGGCCTTGATGGGGTGTGGTCGCGTAAGATAGCGTCGATACTCATGCTCGACGTACCGGGGATGGCGTGGCGCTCAGCGCTCGAAGGGGCCCAGGTCCCATCCTGCGCCCTGGGGGCGTGGCGAGGCGTCGTAGTCCAGATCCATGGTGAATCCGAAGACGCTCTGTAGCGCCGCGTCCAGGGGGATGCCGGAGTCGATGGTGGGGCTGGTTGTGCCGGGGCGAAAGTCTCCCTGGTCTGGCGCGGCGAAGAGGGGATCCGAGGCGACGCAATTCGCGGCGTGGGCGGGCAGGTCAGCCAGCGCGTGGAGGTCGTTGCTCTGGCCCAACCGCACGGTGAAGTCCATGCCATCTTGGAAGTAGAGGTTGTGATCCAGAGTGGCCGCGTCCGCCATGTCGCCGGACTCGATGCACAGGTGGGAGCCATCCGCGCCGCTGTGCAAGTTGGCCACCACATTGCCCTGGACCACCAGGCCCGACGGGGGCGTGGCGGTGGAGACGATGCCGTGGTGCGTGTCGGTAATGAGGTTGCCCAGCACGTAGGTGGTGCCGTCGTTGCGGATCCGAATCCCCACGCCCGGATACCAGGGCGACGTGGGCCCGTGCTCGTCGGTGCCCGGAAAGTAGTTCCCGTGGATCACATTGCCCACGAGGTAGATCTCGTCGGTTTCGTGGGACACGGTGATGCCCGTGCTGGTGCAGCCCCAGATCTCGTTGTAGAGCACCAGGACCCGCTCGGCGTGGTCGTCGGCGTGGTGGATCACCATGCCAGTGCCGTAGCCCACGGCGGCGCCGCGCGACAGCCCCTCGTAGTCGTGGATCCGATTTTGCGAAATAATGATGTCCCGACAGCCCTTGAGGTCGATGGCGTTTTCCTGGTCATCGTGGAAGTCGTTGCGGCCGATGTATATGTGGTGCGGGATGTTGTACGGAGGCGTCCGGTAGTAGTTGATCTGCACGGAGTCGCCGCTGTTGTGATGGGAGTGATTGTCCACGATCCACACCTCCCGGGCGTTGGCGCTCACCGATACGCCGTGGATGTCCCGCTCGGCCAGGGTGGCGTCGCCGTTGTCGTGGATGTAGTTGGCCCAGATTACGACGTTGTGCACGTAGACGTCGTTGTCGTTGTGGCCGTTGGAGATGCCGATCATGGAGCTGTTGCCCGTGGCGCCCAGGTCCCGGTTGTAGTTGTGCAGCTCGCAACCCCGCACGGCCACGTGGTGTACCTCTTCGGCGGCGGGGTCGGTCTCGGGCCGGATGGACAGGTTCTTTGTGCCGTTTTCGTAGTCGAAGTCCAGATGCTCGACGATGATGTAAGCGGCGTGGATGGCCACCGCTCGGTTCACCTTGGGAATGGCGTCCGGGCGTCCCCGCAGAAAGATGGGTGCGTCCACGGTGCCGCTGTTTCGCAACCTCAAGATGGAGTCGTTCACGTAGGGCCCGCCTGCCACGAGCACCACCGAACCCGCCTCCACGTCCCCGGGGATCGTCAGCCGTGGCTGATCGAGGGATCCAAATTCATTGGAGTCGTCTGTGGCTACCGCGTGGGTGTTGTCCACGTAGTGCGTGAAGAACTCCGGATCTCCATACACACTCTCGACGGTCTCCCGGATCCCAAACTCCGGCATGGGGATCGCAATGGGCGGCTGCCAGCCGTTCGGATCTACAATCGTGCCCGCGTCACGCTCCGGGGATGGCCCGGCCGTGTCGTCGTCCCCACAGGCCACCGCGAAGCAGCAGATAGCGACTCCTAGGACCCTCCCGATGAACAACAGCTTTGCGTGATTTTTCATGGTGGCCACAGCGTATCGGCCACCGGGGGTGCGGTCAATCCCGCTTGCTAGCCGTGGCGCTGCGCCGCCTCCACCACCAGATCCATAAAGTCGTCATCGTCCGGGAGCTCCGGCACGTAGGAGTCAAAAAAGTCCAGCTCCAGGGACTCGATGAGCTCGGCGGCAGGCCACAAAACGCAGGCCGGAATACTGGCAAGATAGGAAATAGCCCCTCTTCGAAACGACAGCTCCACCACCGGCCTGATCAACCACTTCAAGACGCTACGCTGAAGCTGACCGCACCGCTCAGCAGTCTTCCGAGTTGTCCGAGTCGTCCGGCTCCGCAGCCGCTCCACGCATACTTAGCAAAGTACTGCGAGGCCTGCGACGACGGGAGTGGCTGGCCACCAAGGAAGACCTCCTGAGCTGGTCTGGCGAGGACGCGGGTGACGGAAAGTTAGAAAGTTAGCTCCGTCCCCTCTTTTCAGGCGATTGCGCTGTGAACCTTCTCGGGTGCAAAGATCAGGTGGATCTAGTCGCGTCTGATTGGCGTTCCTGCCCGCCCTTGTCCTGCCAGCGGGACCAGGAGCCTTTCACTGGCTGGGTGCGGCCATCGGGTCCGAAGATCAGCATTCGGGTGGCGACCTTGTCGATAAAGAAACGGTCGTGGCTGACCACCACCACGGCGCCGGGGAAGTGAACCAGGGCGCGCTCCATCACCTGGGTGCTGGTCACATCCAGGTGGTTGGTGGGCTCGTCCATTACAATCACGGCGGCGCCCGACAGGAGGCACTTGGTAAGCGCTACCCGGGCGCGCTGGCCGCCTGAGAGGGTGCCGATTTTCTGCTTCAGGTCCATGGCGGAAAACTGCATCAGGGACAGGAATTGGTTCACTTGCTTCTTGGGGGCGGACAGGGCCATCTGGAACGCGTTCACGGCATGAGACACGGTGTCGTTGAGATCGAGCTCCTCCAATAT
The DNA here is from genome assembly GCA_029938605.1 of Deltaproteobacteria bacterium. Classification (GTDB taxonomy): domain Bacteria; phylum Myxococcota_A; class Polyangia; order HGW-17; family JAJRWW01; genus JAJRWW01. Next base: position 24,404 of record JAOZUO010000016.1, read on the forward strand.
TTCGTTGTAGTAAGCGCACTCTATGTTGTTGCGAACGCCCCACTTGATGGTGCCGGCGTCGCGCTCCTCTTGGCCGGTGAGCACCCGGAGAAGAGTGGTTTTCCCGCAGCCGTTGGGACCGATCACCGCCAGTCGATCTCGTCGGCGAAGCTCAAAGGTCACGTCTTGCAACACCGTCTGTTCCACGTACGCCTTGCTCACGCTGTCGACGTTGCACAGGATATCGGGCACGACCAGCTCCCGGTAGAGCCCGGTGATGATCTTGTCGACCAGCCGCGGCACCTTACGCTTTTTGATGTTGGCCAGGCGGCGCTTTAGCGCTCGATTGCCACCCCGTTGTCGCTTTTCGATGGCCAACGCTTCGTGAGCTAGCAGGGCCTCTTCGTGCTCGAACTGCCGCTCAAGTGCCTTGAAGCGGTGTTGCTTTTCGAGCACGTAGTCGGAGAAACCGCCCGGGTAGTCCTGTAGCTGGTGGTTTTCGACCTCGATCACCCGATTGACCACCTGGTCCAGAAAGTGCCGGTCGTGGGAGACCACGATCAAGGCCCCCGGGAGCTTGCGGAACCACCCCTCCAGCCACGTGAGCCCGGCAATGTCGAGGAAATTGGTCGGCTCGTCCATCAGCAGCACGCGGGGGCCTTCGAGCAGTATCTTTGCCAGGGCGGCTCGGTTGCGCCACCCTCCGGAGAGCTGATCCATGGGGCGCTCCCGGTGCTCGCCCTTAAACCCGAGCTTGCTCAACACCGTCTCCATGCGCAGGGCGCAATCCCAACCGTCGAGTCGATCCATCTCTTCAAACAGGGAGGCCTGGTGCAGGAGTAGACGGTCGAGCTCTTCTCCCGTGGGCGCATCCCCGCCCTCGGTCGACGTGGCGAGTGCGACCTCCACCTCCTGGAGTGCTTCTTCGACGGCGTGAATCGGTGCTGAGACCTCGGTTAGCACGTCGATTACGGACGCGTCTCCGCTCAGCTCGGAGAATTGCGAAAAGTAGCCAATCTCCAGATCTTGATCCACGGCCACAGTCCCCGACGTGGGGTCCTCTTGCCCGAGGATCAGCTTGAGCAGCGTGGTCTTCCCGGATCCGTTCTTGCCGATGAGCCCCACCCGGTCCCCACGGCTCAAGCGGAAGAATACGTCGCGCAAGATGACATTGGACTCGAATTGCATCGAGAGGTTTTTCATTCTAATTAGGCTCACAAGATCTCCGATACGGCTCGCAGCGTGTTGCAGTCTGTGTGGGGCACTCGGCCTACGTGCTCGCCGCAGTATATATGTGCTCGCCGCAGTATAGGGGTGTGCTGGCTGCATATCTAGTCGGACTCGAAGCCGCGGAAACAGTCATCTTCACGGCTCCTCGGTGGTATTGTCCGAGCCCATGCGAGCTTTGGTTTTAGAAGGCGGCGCCATGCGTTCCATATTCACCGCAGGCGTATTGGATGCACTATCCGCCCGGGACGACCCGGGCTTCGACTTGATCCTCGGCGTATCGGCGGGTGCCGCCTGTGCGTCATCCTACCTGGCGGGTCAGCCCGGCCGGAATCGTCGGATCTTCCTGGATCAAATGACGGGGCGGCGGTTCATCAACCCCATGCGGGCCCTACGCGGCGGCCACTACTTCGACATGGGGTGGCTGATGAGCGAGCTGGCCCTGGACGTAGATCCCATCGACGCCGACGCCTTAATTGACTCACGGCGCACCACGAAGATGCTGGCCGTGGCAGTGCGCGCCGACACCGGCGAGGCGGCGTACCTACCGGCCCAGGGTCCCGACTTCCTGGAAGCCCTGCACGCCACCGTGGCCATTCCGGTGCTCTATCGCGGCGGCCCCGCGCGGTTCCGGGGGCGCATGTACTTCGACGGGGGCGTAGTGGATCCCCTCCCGGTAGCCCGAGCCCTGGAAGAGGGTGCCGATAAGATCGTGGTGGTGCCCACCCACCCGCCGTCCTGGCGGCCCGCACCGCCCAAGCCCCTGGAGAAACTCATGCTCCGGGGTCTGATGTACCGCTGGCCCGCGCTACTGGGCGCCACCGCCCGCCGTCATGAGGTCTGTGCCCGCAACCTCGAGCTGATGGCCCGTCCCCCATCGGGGGTGAGAATTGACGTCATCGCCCCCCCGGAGGCGTTCCGCGTCACCCGCTACACCCGAGACTATGCAATGCTCGAAGAGGGCTATCTTCAAGGAGAGCGCGCGGGGGCGGCACTCAGCGAGTAGGGTTGGCGGTTTTCTTTTTGCGTAGGACCTCGACGGTGATTAGGGGTTGGGCGAGGCCGTGCTGGGCTTTTTCCGAAAGAAGAAAAAGAAATCCTGACGGGCCAAGGGTAAGGCCAGGTCATCGGAGTCGGGCGTCTCCCGGGCGCCCGCGCCGCCGGAGCGGCCTCAGGTGCCAGTGGAGGCAGCCGGGGACAAGCAGGCGGCTGCGCCTCGGAAGAGCGCTTCTCCGAAGGCGCGCGTCAACGCGCCGATGGAGGTCAAGCTGCTGGCGATCGAGGCGTGGGAGGCAGGCCTCAAGCAGCTCGCCCAAACCATCCTCCCCGAGCTGTCATCCGACCCCGCAACTATCACCAGTGGCGCTACCCACGAAAGCTCCACCACCGGCCTGATCAACCACTTCAAGACGCTACGCTGAAGGTAGGAACACCGCTCAGCGATCGTCGGGGGCTTCTGGCGTAAGTAGGTGAGTTGATGCCGGCCTTCTTGACGGTGTTGATGTGGCGGGCAAGGCCAATAGTTCCTCGGGAATCTGCTATACTGTTACCTGGTTCGGAGTGCTTTTCCGGACAGTGGTAATTGCCACGAGAGAGGAACGCGCCATGACTTTCCGTGAAATTCGATCCGCAGCACTGGAATTGGATCTCAAAGCACGGGCAAAACTGGCGCAGGATCTTCTGACCAGCCTTGAAGAGCTCTCTGACGGCGAAAATGCCAAATTGTGGGCTGAAGAAGCCCGACGAAGAGACGAACAACTAGATCAAAATCCAGATCTCGCAGTAGACGGTGAGTTGGTACGGAAACAAGCACTGGATCGATTTCCCCGGCAATGACCTACGTTTTCCACCCCGCCGCAGAGCAGGAGCTCTACGAGGCGGCCGCGTACTACGACGAAAAAAGTGTGGGTCTGGGGCGAGAATTCATCCTGGAAATATTCAAAGCGGTGGATCTTGTCCGCGAGTATCCAGAAGCCGCGCCGAGAATATCCGATCTTGAACGTAGAAAGCTTGTTGCCAGGTTTCCATACGGAGTGATCTACTCCATTCGAGCCGAAGAAATTCGAATCCTGGCGGTGATGAACCTAAAACGCAGGCCGGAATACTGGCAATATAGGAAATAGCCCCTCTTCGACACGACAGCTCCACCACCGACCTGATCAACCACTTCAAGACGCTACGCTGAAGCTGACCACACAGCTCAGCAGTCGTCCGAGTTGTCCGAGTCGTCCAATGCCACAACTTCTCCACGCATACTCAGCAAAGTACGGTGAGCCTCTTCGAGCCATTTCAGCTTCAGGTGAAATGGCATTCGCGCGAGACGCTTGAGCTGAGCCAACTCGTGATCCTCAAAGCCCACCTCCCAAACGCGATCCGAGGCGTGGCGCTCTCTAGAGTCAGTCATGGTCACGCTCCTGGCAAGCCTGGCGCACGCGCTTGTTGTAGCTGGCCACGGCAGCGCGCAGGGCGGGCTCGTGCTGCTTGGACAGGAACAGGGTTCGAAAGGCCTCGCCGGCGCGAACGTCGCGGTAGCCCACGCGCATGACCATGGGGAGGATCACCGAGGACAGGACGGCGACGCCGATGAAGACGAACCCGGTCACGATGCGGGCCTGACCGGCTGTGGTCATGGACTCGAAGTTGGGCGCTGAGAAGTCGTGCACCAGGCCCCCACCCGCAATACCCAGGAGCACCAACCCGGCGAGGGAGGTGCTGCTCGCCAGGACCCGGGTCCGTCCTCGCCGCGCGGTGGCCGCCCAGATCCGGCGGTAGCTCCTGGTCAGCTGTTTGTCTCGCAGCAGATTCAGCCCCTCTTCAGCGCTGATCCGTCGGCCTCCCCGATAGAAAGTCCACGCGCGACTCTCGCGGGCCCGGTTCACCCCCACGTCGGGGTTGCGCTCGGACTGGGCGCTGGACCAGGCGGGTCGAAGCACCATGGAGTGTTTCCAGACACAAGCCTCGAGCGTGGTCGGTCCGGTGGGAGCCCGGGGCGCCTTGCCAAACTTGAAGGACACTGAGCAGCCGGCCACTAACCCAACCAGCAGCAGCGACAGCGCGCCCTTAGCCATGACACGCATTGCGTACACGTCAGCCCTGTAGGCGCTCGAGCCAGCAAAACTGGTCGGGCTGGGCCAACCGCTCGTGCAGTCCACCGCCGAGGCACACGTCGTACCAGGAGCAGTCCGCGCAGACGCCCTCCCGGCGGATCTTCTCGTCTCGGTAGTCGGCGAAGCGCTCGAACCAGATCTTGGAAAAGCGCGTCTCCAGGGCATTGCCCTGGGCCCAGGATCGCGGCATGGAGGGGCAGGCGCTCACCTGCCCGTCGCTCAAAACCGACCCCACACAGAGCCCGGCGTGGCACTGGTTGTGATCCCCCCGGATGGCCTTCTCCCGGCGCAGGCCGATGAAGCCACCACAGGAGAATCCCACGTCGAAGGGATCGCCTTGGCGCGCCAGATCCACCCGGCGCTGATCAATGTAGTCCAGCAGGTAGTTCACCTGGGGCGAATCCAGCCAAAACTCATCGTCCGTCGCCCCCTCCAGGCGCCCCATGCGGTCGATGGTGATGAGCCGCCACAGGTTGGCGCCCGCCTCGCGCACGCCCCGCTCCACCAGGGACAGCACGGGCAGGTTGGCCGGCCGTACGCAGGTGATGGCCTCCACCACCTCGAACCCCGCCTCGACAGCGTTGGTGATCCCCGCCAGGGCGCCCACGTAGGAGCCCTCCCCGCGCACGGCGTCGTGGGTGCGCTGGTTGCCGTCGACGCTGATGGAGATGGTGCGCATGCCCGCGTCGTAGAGGCGCGCCGCCCGCTGGGGGGTCAAAAGTGTGCCGTTGGACACGATGCAGGTACGCATGCCGAGCCCGGTCATGTGCGCCACCACCTCGTACAGGTCTTGCCGGAGCAGCGGCTCGCCGCCGGTGATGGACACGAAGATCCGCGAGCAGTCGAAGTCCTCACCGATGGTGTCCAGGATGGCGCAGATCTGCTCGGTGGTCAGCTCATCATCCTTGCGGGTGGGCCCGCAGCTCGAGCCGCAGTGGGTGCAGCGCAGGTTGCACCGCAGGGTGCACTCCCAAAAGAAGTAGGTCAGGTCCGGTTCGGAAAAGAGCCTCCGTCGCTCCTCCACGTCCCGGCGCAGCTCCACCAGGTAGGGAAAGTCACGCAGGCGAGGACGTTCGAGTGTCTTGGGCATCTTCGAGTGTCTCGGTCAAAAAAAGAGATCGACCGCGGGGTAGGTTGACTAGGGACGACCACCATACTTGCGACCGGGCCGCACGCCGCCGTACTTGAGCCGGTTCACCCGCCTGGGACCGCCATACTTGGTACGCCTGGGCCCGCCGTACTTCATGGCAGCCGGTGAAGGTCGCCTGATAGGTCGCCTGGCGGGGCGCATCACAGGCTTCATCACAGGCTTCATCACAGGTTCGGGGCGCGGCGGCGGCGGCTCGGGCGCCGGTCCACCGTACTTCACCACCACCGGCCTGGGCGGACCCATGTCCACGGGCGGCGGCCGCATCTCCATCTGGTTCGGGCCACCGTACTTGGTGATCCGAGGACCGCCCCCGTCCATGCCCATGGGCGACGGACCGCCATACTTCGCCGTCATGGGCGGAGGATTGTCCGCCGCACTCGAGCCCTTCTTTCCGCTACACGCCGCCAGGAAGGCCGACACCGCCGAGGTGCTCGTCAGCGCCAACCACCCCCCCGCCGCTCCCGTCAACAGCTCCCCCAGAAAGGACCGTCGACTCCGTCGCTGATCGTCCGCCATGTATACACTCGCTTCCCGGAACCGGAATCCAGATACCGGACATCTGATACCAGACACCAAGCCTGATCCTAAGAGTAGGGGGAGCGGGCGCCGGCTGTCAACCGACGGCCGGGAGCGAGTGCCGATCTTCCGGGGTGCCTCGGGTCAGATCCCGGTTTAACAGGATTTCGCATACTTGGGCTCCGTGGCACCTGTGGGCGGTGATTCGCCGTGCGAGATCTTTCTCCTTTCTCCCCGGGTGACTGACAAGGTCCTGGCGTCGAGCGTGGGTAGCAGGCACGAACGTTGGGTGAAACCGCTCACGTAAGGGTGTGCCGGTTTTTTTGATCAGAAAAAAGATGGGGACGCCCGGGCGTTGGCGACCCCGCCAGGCGTCCGGGTCAACCAGTGGTGTGTGCGTCATCGCTGGCTACGTCCATGGGGAAGAATTAGAAGCAGGGCGGCGCTTGCACCCAATAACGCGGCCACAATCACCTCACTTGAAAACCAAGTCCATGAGTATTGACCGCTTTGAGGGCCCAAGCGCAGGACGGACCTCTTTTTCGAGGCATCGAATGTGCCGGATCTGCTTGGTCTGCGCCTGCAGGGCCGCTGCACCCTCTTTGCTCGAGCCCTCAGAGCTCAGGGTGATGCGTCGGCGGCGATACGCTGGAATGAGAATTTCACACCAACGCCAAACGCCGTCGGTCAAAACATAAGGATTCAGCCAGTGGGTAAGCGAGTTCGGCACCTCGAAGGGTAGGCGTCCCCAGGAGCGATGGCCAGGAGCGAGCGGGTGCTAATACAACTTGAAGCGTAGGTACCAGCCCAGCTTGATCTCGCCGCCGTCGGACTTGGGCTTGACGGTCAGGACGAGCTTTTGGACGCAGGAGGTGAGGGGCATGTGAGCCTTGTAGTTGAAGGTGCGGCTGATATTCGACAACTTAACGGAGCCGTCGTCTTTGTACTCCAGCATGAAATTGAGGTGGCCCTGGGGGAACTTGGCGTCGGAGGCCACGGCCTTTTTCCAGCACTCGACAATCTTGGGCTCCAGCGCCTTGAGCGCCTTGGCGAAACCATCGCCGTCGGTGAGCTTGCCGGTGATCTTCGGGGCCTCGAACTTCACGCTCACCTTTTTGGGCGCGTCCTTCGTGTTTTTCAGGCTCTGGCATATCTGCTTGGCGATCGTGAACTGCTTGCCCCCGGCCTCAAAGCGGCACACGAGCTTGCGCGCGGGCACCCACACGGTGAACTTGTACCTTCCCATGCCGCCAGACCCGCCGCTGCCCGTGCTGAGCTCCTGGGTCTTGTGCAGCGTGACCGTGATCTTGGGAAACCCCTTGGCCTCTAAAACGGCGGTGTTGTTCGACACCGAAAAATTGAGCTTTTCGGGGCGCAGGATCGAAAACCCAATGGTCTTGTCCTCGAAGGGCACGAGCTTGCCGGGATCCAGCTCGGCCTTCTTCTGGTCGCCATCGCCGCCCTTGGCGCCGCACCCAACCACGGACAACACCGCGACGCTCACCAAACCAACGAAAACAAACAACTGGGATCTACGCATGAAGACCTCCTGAACTGGCGCGGCGAAGACTGCGCCGATGAGGTTCGGTACTATCGAACCCAGGCCCAAAGACAAGCTACTTCAACTGTCGAATCATGCGGGGAGCGCCCGACCAGAACCACCAGGCGTGTTCGCTGGTGCTCGTATTGCGAGCGAAGCTGATCACCCTGGCGGGCCGGAGGCCGCGGCGCCAATCATCAAGGGCGTAACCGCCGCCGCAAGCCGTAAAATACACAAGTTTGAGACGCGGACCGCACAGCACGCGGGTACCGAGTTGCTTCGCCGTGAAGACCTTTCCGTTGTCGTAGTGCACCTCTCCGGACCGGCCGTGGGTGGCGAGGATCACCACCTCACCGTAGCGAAATGCCTGGCGCAGGGAGGCCGGGGAGACGCGGTCCACGACAACATTGCCCGTTCCCCAACGCTGGCGAGCAGCCCGGCTGATACGGTAGCTGGCCAGGGTCAGCACCCACCGGGGTGTCTCGCCGAGGTTCACTGCATGGCGATCGTAGAGCACGTACACCCGCGCGGGGCGACCATCGAGCTCCCGCGCCAAAGTGGTCGAATGCAGCGCGATCCCGAAGATCACCAGTCCGACCAGACCTCCCATGGCGGCGATGACAGCGGCGAACCGTCGGCGCCTGGGCGTAGCCCCGAGGCGAGCCACCACCGGAATGGTGCGCGCGGAGCCAAGCGCGGCAAGGACCACCGCGATACTCCACACCACCAGCCAACCGGCCACCAGCCCCACGCCCACCACGGGCAGGATCTGATTCGAGGCCCTGAGCAAGCGATCGGTGCTCGGAAGATAGATCGTCGCGGTCAGAGCCGCGAAGACCACGACGAATCCCGCCAGCAGTAGCTGCAGCAGCAAGGTGAGCCCCATGGCCCGCACATAACAACGCGACACCTCAGGCTGTTTCATCCGCCCGAAGATCCACCAGCGAAACGGTGCGGGGGTCAGCAAGCACCCGACGCAACGCAGCCGGTGGTTAGACATCAGCCCTTTTCCTCGGGCAACAGCGGGCCGCCGTAGCTGCCCAGGGATTCGGACTCGAGGGTGTCGGGGCGGGGCTCGTCCTTGTACACGTCAACAAGCAGCTCTGCCAGGCAGTCGTGTACGGGCCCGTTGTCCAGGGGCTTATAGTCGCCTAAGGCCTGGGTGTGGGTGTCGATGTTATCGAGGAATCCGACGATGGTGTCGGCGTCCAGGTCTCCCGCCCAGGCGCCGTAGCCGAGCTTGTCCAGATACCGGGCGTTGAGCTCCTGCTCATACTGGCCGTCGATGGGCACCGACAGCATGGGCACGTGCAGGTGCACGGCCTCCCCCATGAGAGAGAATCCGCCGCCGGCGATGACCGCCCGGGCCGTGCGTAGGTCGTCCACGAACCCGTCCTGGGAGAAGGGGCAGAGCCGCACGTTGCCCTCCTGACCCTCCTTGCCCAAGCCGTAGACCCGGAACTCGCAGTCCAGCTTCCGCAACATGGGCACCAGCGCCTCATTGCTGGCGGCGGTCTGGTAGACCAGCACGTGGTCGCCAGGCTCTCGAACGGCGCGGAGGATCTCCGGCCGCAGGATCGGCGGCACCAGGGTCGTGCGACGCTTTCGCACAGGCGGAAAAAAGAAGCTGGTCACCAGGTAGTGGTAGGCCCCGGGGATCTTGATCTTCACGGCCATCTTGGCGATGAGAAAATCCCGGCTCTTGCCGCCGGTGACGTCGTCGGTGTGTTGGCAACGGTTGATCACCTGCATGTTGTCGATGGAGATCACCGGGATCCGATGGTTCAACCCATACCAATAAGCCCAGGTCTCGAAGTCACTGATCACCACCTCGGGATCAAAGCCGTCCTCGGCCACCTTGGAGTAGGCCGCGATGTTCCACAGCAGCCCGTGGGGCGCCTTCTTGAGGTTGGACATCACCGATTTGGCGAGGTCCAGAGCGTTGCCCTCATACTGGAGATGCAAGCCGCTAATCTCCTGGATGGTGATCCCCTCTCGCTCGAAGAAAATCTTCTGCAAAAAGGCGTGGGCCCGCCCCGACACCACCACGCGCACCTGGTGGCTCGCGGCGAGGAGCCCCTCGAGGATCACGCGGCTCCGCGTGGCGTGCCCCATGCCTTCCCCGGTAACTCCATACAAAATTCGCATCGACTCCTCCTACGGGGTCTTCGTGGCCTTCGTGACCATGGTAACCATGGTGACCAGCATTGAATGGAAAGAGCCTACGTCTCCACGCCCCCACAGGCAAGCGGCGCCCAAAGAGGGTATAGTGATGCCATGAAAAACATGATGAGAATGGTGTCCGCACTGGGGGCTGTGCTTGCGGCAGCTTGGCTCTGGTCGGCCTGCGACAAAAACAGCGGAAATGGCACCCAGGACGCCGGCACGGACGGTGGGCTGGTGGTCACCCAGTGGCACAACTCCGATTTCCCTCAACGGCTGACGGTGACGGTGAACCCACATGCGGATCGAGACCGCGTGGATCTTCCGGTTCTGGCGCTGCTGGACGTTGACGGGCCCCTGGCCTCGGAGGTGGAGATCCACGAGATCACCGACGGCGTCGAGCCCCTCCCCGGGGGTTTGCGCGGCGGACTGTGGAGCCAGCCGAACGGGACCTTTCCCCAGGTGGGTTTCACGGCTCAGGGGGTGACGGCCGCCGGTGAGTCGCGCACGTTTCTGGTCTACTACCGACCCACGACGGAGCCCGACCCCTGGACCGGGCCTCAGAGTGACTGGGCGACCTATGAGGTGCTGGATCTGGACAGCGACTCCATCGACGACGCCTTCGGTCTGGCCGGCGGCGCCTACGAGATTCAACGAGAGATCAACCCGTCGGACGAGACCCTGCGTCGGGGGAGGCGACCGGACGGGGCGACTTTCTTGAAGCTCGCCGCCGGGGACGTCGTGGCGGAGGGGTTCTCCGACTCCATCATGCCCGAGACGGTCACCGAGACGTACGCCAACACCAACCTGGAGGCCGAGCCCGTCACCGGGCTCATGGCGCAGGGAGACGACTTCTCAGCGGCCTGCGCCGTCACCTGGCTGGGCCGCACGGAGCCACTGAACCACGACAGCTTCTTGTCCTACCGACTGTTCGCCCACTGGCCGTTGATCCAGACGGTGGTGTCGGTGACGCCGGGACCCGGCGTGGATGACGTCGGCTTTTCGAGCAGCGGCTGGTCGACCCGCACGGCCTATCTCACCGGGGACTTTGATCAGATCACGTCCGACACCCGGGGAGAGGAGGCGCTGGCGACCATCTGGGACACGTCCATGCGCTGGTTGGTGCTCCACGACAGCCAGACGGACGCCGGAGTTGGGTGGTTCCTGTTTCACAAGGGCGTGGTGCGGGCGGGGGAAGCCGACTCAGAGTACAGCGTGTACGACTCCTACGGGTACAGCGCGGGGGGCGAAAGCGCCTATCACTACCTCTGGATGGCCGGCGCGTCGAAGGATGACATCGTGGATCTGTTCGACGCCATGGCTCCCGGGGCGACTGTCTCGATCCCGGAAAACCGGGATCTGAACATCGTGATTCCCCGGGCCGACGACTTCTACTTCCCCGACGACAGCCTCACGGTGACCGTCACCACCCCCGGGCAAACGGGGTCGGTCTCGGCGCACTTCCTGCTCCCCGATGGCACCGAGCTCCCGGTACAGCTCGCGTCTGAAGACGAGGTGGTCTGGCGCGCCGCTACACCCCATCTGTTTGACGCAAGCTCCCAGACCGGCACGTGGACGCTGGCGGCCCAGAACGGGGAGGCCGCCGAGCAGGTCACCTTCGAATTTGTGCTACCGGACCACCCCAAGCTCCTGTTTGGGCCCGAGGACCTGGCGTCCATCCGGGCGCGCAAGGATGAGCCCGTCACCAGCGAACACTGGGACGAGATGCTCCGCAAGGCCGGCGGCTACGACGACCCCATACCGGATCCGGGGCTGGGAAAAGACATCCGGGGCTACGCGGAGCGGTTGATCTCCCTGGCGCTCATCCAATTGGTGGATCCCCAGCAGCCCTACGAGGACCTGCTTTGGACGTACTTCTTCACCATGCTGCGCTACCCCAACTGGGAGGAGGGCGCTGACTCGTTCAACAACCTGGATCTCACCGTGGGACATTTTCTGGCGGCGCTGGCCATCACCTATGATTGGCACTACGACGCCCTGACCCCCGCCGAGCGCCAGGAGGTGCGGCAGAAGCTCTCGGCGCGGGCGCTGGACTGGCTCTCCGCCCACAATATGCGCACCTACCGGGACATCGACTGGCACCACTTCGGCACGGTGTCGAACAACCACTACTGGATCAACCATATGGGCGTGGCCGCGGTGGCCTTTGTATTGGCCGACGAGATGCCTGAGTCCAGCCGCTCCCTGATGGTGAACCAGACCGAGGAAAACCTCGGAATCATTCTGTCCGTACTCGAGGATGACGGCGCCTCCCCCGAAGGGGTGCCCTATCACAGCTACGGACAGATCAACCTCTTCGTGTGGCTGGACATACGGGATCGGTTCTTTGGGGAGAACACCGCCGAAGCCGTCCCCTGGTTCGCCCAGTCCGTCCTGTATGACCTGTACTCACTGTTGCCCGGAGGTGAGGACAACTACGGCGGGGTGGCCAACTATGGCGACAGCCCCACGCGCCACTACAACTCCCCCCGCGCCATCCAGTCCTGGTTGGCGCACCGGCTGGGCGATGAGCACTCCCAGTGGATGGCCGAGAGCCTGGACTGGCCCGCGCTGACGGCCATGGCCTACCTCTGGTACGACCCTTCAGTTTCCGCCCGTTCGCCAGAGGATCTCCCCCCATTTCACCTGTGTGATCAGAAGGGGATCTTTGCCTGGCGCTCCTCCTGGGAGAACAACGCCACCTATTTCAGCCTCAAGTCCGGCTCCTTCTTCAGCGGCCACGAGCAACCCGACGCGGGACAGTTCATCCTTCACCGCGCCGGGGTCCCCTACATCGTCGATCTGGGCTACTCCTATTGGAAGATGACCGATGAGCACAACGTGCTCCTCTTCGATGGCGAGGGTCAGCACGGGGAGGGTGCGCAGTGGATGCCGCCGGTGGATCCCGCCCATTGGGCCAGCGTGGAGTCTGTACTGGCGGACGACGGGTACTTCCACCTGGTGGCTGATCCCACGCCCATGGTCATCAACCCCCGGGTGCAGTCCTGGCAGCGCGAGGTGGTCGGCCTGGGCCCGGACCTCTTCTTCGTCCGAGACACGGTGTCGGCCACCGAAACGGTGGAGGTGGAGTTCCTCTTACACTCGTACGTCTCCACCCCGCCCTCCTCCATCACCCAGACGTACTCGTATCTGGACAACAGAATGGACAACCCCTTCACCGAGGTGGCCACCCGACGGTGGGAGCTCGCTCCCCAGCCCTCCACCGCCGCCACCGCCCTCCAGGTGGCGGATCTCTCCTATGACCAGTGGACCGCCACCGTGGAGCCCACCCTCTTTGTGCCGGAGCAAACCCTGGACACCCGCGAGTACAACGTCAACCTGGATTCCTACCAGTTGGGGTTCCGCCTGCGCCGCTCCATCACCGCGGGAAGCCCCGCCGGCGCCACCACCTCGGTGATGGCGCTGTGGTACGGAGACACCGTAGACGCCGAGTCCCTGGCCACGGCCACCGCGGATGCGGCGCGCCTGTACAACACCAACGGTGACGTTGCCGTGGTGATCTGGCCCCTGACGGGCTCGGTGACGTCCCTGCACGGCTTCGACGTCACCGGTTTGATGGGCGGCAGGCGCTTTGACGAACCGGCGGTGTTCGGTCACCAGGTGACCTACCTGTTTGAAGGCGGAGAGATCCTCCTCCAATCCACCACCCCCGTAGATCTGTTCGCCCGGCTCACCCACACCCCCACGCCCACCGCACCGGCCTACGCAATCCTGCACGCAAACGCCCAGGCGGACCTCTCCCTGGCCACCACCACTACCCCCACCCAGGTCCTCCTGGACGGCACCCCCATCACCTTCACCATGAACGGCAATCTACTCACCTTCACCCTCCCCCCGGGCCAACACCGCATCGACCTGGTGGAGTAAGGGTCCCAAAGACGGTCCGCGGCAGTCCGGACTTGTCACCCGGGTTCAGGTATTGCTAAGATAGTTCTATAGCTCGGAATGGTTGTCTGCAGGTGGCGCTACGGGTAACGCCGCCATAGGGAGAATGACTATGCGGTTCAGGTTTTTTTCGGCAATTGTGATTCTGGCCATGGCTATGACGGTGGGCTGTGGGGACGACAGTGCGTTGCCCGCGGGGGCAATCGGGGATTCGTGCGACAGCCACGCTGACTGCGAGGGGATCTGCCTCGACCCGGGGAACGGGCAGGATCTCTACTGCTCGGACACCTGCGATCCGGCCGGGACCGATTCGTGTCCCGCCGGGTACGAGTGCCTCGAAGTGGAGTTCCTGGGGGACGTGTGCGTACTGACCAACGAGGTGTTGGGTGAGCTGGGCGACGACTGCGCCGATGGCGCCGATTGCGCCTCGGGGTTCTGCAACTCGGAGGTGTGTTCCGAGTGCGAGGAAGCCGGCGACTGCCCTGGAGCACAGACCTGCGCGGACGACACCGCGGGCGTGGGGTACTTCGTGTGCGAGGGCGGCGACGGTGCCTTGGGGGACGCCTGTACCGAGGGCGCTGACTGTGCCTCGGGGTTCTGCAACTCGGATGTGTGCTCCGAATGCGAGGACGCCGGCGACTGCACCGGCAACGAGACCTGCGTAGACGACACCGCGGGTGTGGGGTACTTCGTGTGCGAGGATAACACCCTGGGCGCGCTGGGAGACGCATGCACCGCCGGGACCGAGTGCGTCTCGGGGTTCTGCAACTCGGACCTGTGCTCCGAATGCGAGACCACCGGCGACTGCACCGGCAGCGAGACCTGCGTGGACGACACCGCGGGTGTGGGGTACTTCGTGTGCGAGGGCAGCACCCTGGGTGCGCTGGGAGACGCATGCA
>JAOZUO010000016.1:38990-71902 GCA_029938605.1 Deltaproteobacteria bacterium
GTGGGGTACTTCGTGTGCGAGGGCAGCACCCTGGGTGCGCTGGGAGACGCATGCATCGCCGGGACTGAGTGCGTCTCGGGATTCTGCAACTCGGACCTGTGCTCCGAATGCGAAGGGGACGGCGACTGCGCCGGGGCGCTTGGCTGCGTGGACGACACGGGCGGGGTCGGGTACTTCGTGTGCGAGGGCGGATCCGCTGCCCTCGGTGAGGACTGCACAGACGGCACGGACTGCACCTCCGGCTACTGTTTCGATACCCCGGGGCCTGGTTCCTTTGTATGCTCCGAGTGCGAGGTGGAGGGCGACTGCACTGCCCCCATGACCTGCAACTACGAATGGGGAGACGACTGGGCAACCTGTGGCGGCAGCGGCGAGCTGGGGGATGCCTGCTCCTCGGGTACCGAGTGCCAGTCCGCACTCTGCAATACCAATCTGTGCTCCGAGTGCGAAGGGGACGGCGACTGCACCGGTGGCGGAACCTGCACTGACGACACGAGCGGGGTCGGGTACTTCGTGTGCGCGGGCGGACTCGGGGACGACTGCGACACGGGCGCCGACTGCGACTCCGGATTCTGTTACGACCCCGTCTGGTCCATGACGAACATCTGCTCCGAGTGCGAGGTGGACGGCGACTGCACGGGCCAGTCCTGCGTCATGAACTGGGGAGACGACTGGGCCGCCTGCGGCTGAGCCTGCGGCTAATCCCCCGCCAAAGACCACGAAATCCATAGGCATTCATCTCTTTTTTCTATTCTTGACATCCGGGCCGAATCAACACTAGAGGGGACGCGGACCCTAAAGCTGAACCCCGGATAATATGGAGGAGAAGATGAATCGCTTGAAGATGGCGCTCAACGTTCCGATGGTGGTTGTGGTTTCTGTGATGGCTTGTGGAGCCCTTTCGGGCTGGGTGGGATGTGGCGACGATGACCCGGGCGCCACCGACTGCGGTGGACACGGCGTGCTGAGCATGGGCGAGTGTTTCTGCGATGAGGGGTACAGGGTAGACACGGACGACGCCCTGAACTGCGTACAGATCCCAAGCTGCGGTGACAACGGTCACTGGGACACCGACCAGTGCATCTGCGATACGGGGTACACGGTGGACCCGTCAGACGCCCTGACTTGCGTGGAGATCCCCGAGTGCTCAGGTCACGGTGAGCTGGACTCAGAGTTCTGTGTCTGTGAAGCGGACTATGTCGTAGACCCCCAGGACGGCGCCCTCTGCGTGGAGGACGACTCCGTGCACCAGGATGGCGTCGCAGTGGACCTGGAGATCCATCTGCACGCCAACGACGTGAAGATCGATCTGTACACCATGGAGGTGTTCGGCGAGGAAGAGACGGCGTTTGACATCTTCATTGGTCACGACGATCCGGTGGACAGCGGCCCCAACATTCACCTGGGGCCCGGTGTCACCGCCCAGAGCCTGGACGGCACGCCGCTGTACCACGCGGTCACTGAAGCCCCCACAGACGGCTACCTATCGGACGATCCCGGCGCCAATGACTATGTCATCGGGTCCACCTGGCGCGACGGCGGAGACGGAACCCTGGGCTTCCACATGACCGAGGCCGTCTACGCGGTGAGGCTGGCCAACGGGACCCACGCCAAAATCGAGATCCTGAGCGCTCAGGGCGGCACGGTCCATGTGCTGTGCTATCTGCAGCCCGACGGTAGTCGCGACCTGACCACCGCCGCTCCCTGAACACTGAACCCAGACCCCTTCCCAAACACCCGAAGACGATTCAGCGTATTACGTCCAAAACCAGGCGGTGCTGCAAGGAGCGGTCGATATTGAGAACAACGGCCGTGGTGGCGAACTCGGGGTGACCGAAGGCCTCGGTCAAGGCGCTCCCTATGGTCGAGAGGCGGACGGGGCGATCGGTAACCACGGCGTAGAGGACCAGCCGCTCAACCCCCGTGGGGGCGCGAAGCTCCCGGGGGACCCGCGCGCCGTGGGCAGGGACGGTCACTGGGGGGCTGGTGAGCCGGCCGGGCTTGGCCACCATGGGACGGATCCAGTGGAGGCGTCCCTTGTCATCGATGCCCACGATGGTGAGGAAGCGGGGACGACCCCGTTCCTTCTTTCTGCCCTCGTCGAGGGAGTAGGTGACCAGGAGACGGTCCCCGGCGGCCACGGCGGACTGGACATTTCGCCAGGGGATCCCCTGGGCGGAATTGCGCTTGTACCGGAGCAGGGCCATGGAGAAACCCTGGGACGGTAGAGGATCGATGACCCTGGTACCCCCAGACTCCTCTTTGAGGTGTGGTTCCCGGGTGGGGGAGGCGACCAGAAGGAGCACAGTACCCAGGATGGCCAGGCCGGCGGAGATGCCGTAGACGATCAGGCGACCTCTGGAGGTGAGCCAAAACCGCTTCGGGGCCTGGTCGTCGGCCTGATCGTCGGCCTGGTCGTCGGCCTGAGACGCGGATGTGGTATCAGACTCAGACTCAGACTCAGACTCAGACTCGGACTCAGACTCGAGCTCGGACTCAGACTCAGGCTCGGACTCGGACTCGGGAACCTCCGACCAGGGGAGGCCCCGGGCCAGTCGTCGGGTGCGGCGTTCCAGGGCCTCGTCGCCCCCCCCTTCTTCGGTCCACAGGGCGCGATAGCGAACACGGCACGCGAGGCAGTCCTCCAGGTGGCCCCAGAGGCCGGGCTCGGACGAAGGAGCCAGGCGTCCGGCGAAGTACTGCTCCACCCAATCGGTGGCCGCGGGCCGTACACACTCGCCAAAGTCGCCGGAGTCCGCGGAACCATCGCCATCATCGGGGTAGGCCGGGGAGTCCTCCATCTCGTCCACCCGGGCCTCCAGCCACAGACGCTGGTCTTCGGTGTCACGGGCGACCAGGGGCCGGTGCAACTCCGGGTCCTTGAGCAAAGCGCCAAACACCGCCAGCACCAGACGATCGGCCACCAGACCGTCGGGGCCGACCGCGCGGTCAGAGACGGCGGAGAGGTCCCGTTCGAAGATTGCGCGGAGTTGGCTGCGGATGTCTGCGCTCATGGGTTCCCACGGAATCAGAGATAGCTACTCAACATGTACTTCCACACCAGAGAAAGCGCCACCATGCCGACAAAAACCGACATGGCAATCCTGGTGGCCAGTCGCGCCCGGTCCGAGGCCTGGCGGGATCCGAGGTCGATGGCGTCCACTCCAGCGTCCACTCCAGCCTTTGCCCGCCCAAAGGCCCTCCGGCGCGACCAGGCCTGGACGCCGAAGACGATACCCACCACGGCCGGGAGAACCGCCACGGGGGGGACCTTGAACAGGAACCAGAAGCTCACGCTGATCACCAGCGCCATATTTGCTACGTCCAGGTGGCTCCCGAACTCCCCCTTCTCAGTACTATCCCGGTCCACCACCAACAGGAAGGTCCGCTGCACGGCGTCAAAGAGTATCACGCCGCAGGGCACCACGAAGAGGGTGCCGATGGTGGAAAAGACCAACCCCCACAGGATCGTGATGGCCATGGGCGCCAGGAACTCTTCGGCGCCGAACCAGCCCATGGCCATGGGCAACAACCCGGCGATGGTGGTCACCGACGTGAGGATGATGGGCCTGAGCCGCTTGGCTCCCGCGTCGATGGCCGCCTGGGCCATGGGCGCCCCGGCCCGCCGGGCCTTGTTCACAAAGTCCACCAGCACCAACGAGTCATTCACCACGATGCCCAACAGGGCCACCGCGCCCAAGGTTCCGATGAGGGAGATGGGGAGGCCATGCACCTTGAGGCCCACCAGCACGCCGAAGGCGCCAAAGGGGATGGCCAGGAAGATGATGAGGGGCTGCAACACCGACCGGAAGATGGTTGCCAGGATGATGAAGATCAGGAGCAGCGCCAGGAGGAAGGAGTGCCGGATGCCCTCCTGGAGCTTCTTGCCCTCCTCCTCCTCGCCCCGGAGCTTGATCTCGTAGCCGGGGTAGCGGTCGCCGACTCCGGCGACGAGCTTGGCCAGCTCCCGGTTCGCCTTGGACGGGTTGGTGATCTTGTCGTTGACGGCGCCGTACACCGTCACCGTGCGCTTGCGGTCCACCCGCGTCAGAGTGGAGGGCCCGACGCCCTCCCGGATGGTGGCCACGGCCTTGAAGGGCACCTGCGCGCCGGAAGGCGACCGGATGAGCAGCGCCTCGATGTCCGCGGTTTTGGTGCGCAGGGATCTGGGGAACCGCACCACCACGTCGATCTCGTCCTCGCCCCGCTGCAAGCGGGTGGCCAGTCCGCCACCGAAGGCGTTGCGCACGGCGTTGCCCACGGCGGTCACGTCCAGCCCCAGCTGCGCTGCCTTGTCCTCGTCCACGATGATCTGCAGCTCCCGCTTGCCGCTCTCCAGGTCGTGGCGTACGTCCCGCACCCCGTCCACCGTGCGGGTCACGGTGATCACCTCGTTGGCAATCTTCTCGATGATCCGCTCGTCGTTGCCACGGATCTGCACCTGGATGGGCTCCCCCGTGTCCGGCCCCGATCGCATGAGCGCCACTTCGAAGTTCTCCAACCCGGGCAGGTTCGCGATGACCGGGCGCAGCTGCTTGAGGATCTGCTGCGAGGTCATGGAGCCCTTGCCTTCCTTGGCCAGGCGGATCTGACACTTCGCCAGGTGGGAGCCGTACTGGCTCTGCCGCCGCCGGATCCGGATCTGCCCCACGTCACAGACGTAGCTGTCCACCGCGCTCCTGGGGAAGGAGGCGAGCTTCTTCTCCAGAATGCTGACCGTCTCCACGGTCTTTTCCAGTTTGGTGCCCACGGCCAGCTCCATGGCGATGTCGAACTGGCTCACCGTGGTCTGCGGGAACTTGACGAAGGGCGTGGACTTGAAGATCCAGACGGACACCAGGGCGACCACCAGGAAGACCAACGGGAAGGAGACGTACCAAAACCGCACCACCCCCGACAGGACCCAGCGGTATCCCGCCTGGAACACCTTGAACCACCGCGCCTCCAGGTCGCCCTCCTCCAGCCCGTTGCCGGAGTGCTTGTGCAGCTCCCCGGACGCGGACCGGGCGAAGAGCGCCTCCTCCTCGTCGGCCGTGAGCTTGACGCGTCCCTTGGGGAGCTTGGCAAACTCCCTGAGGTGAGAGGGCAGGATGAACAGCGCCTCCACCAGACTAAACAGCAGCGCAAATCCCACCACCATGGGCATGACCTGGAGGATCTGCCCCATGCGACCGGGCAGAAAGCTCAGGGTGGCGTAGGCCACCACGGTGGTGGCCACCGCGGCAAGCACGGGCCAAACCACCTCGGCGCACCCCACCAGGGCAGCCTCCAGCCGGGACTTGCCCATCATCAGGTGTCGGTAGAAGTTCTCCACCACGATGATGGCGTCGTCCACAAGCATGCCCACCACCATGATCATGGCGAACATGGTCACCATGTTGATGGTGATGTTCAGCCACTTCATCATCATGAAAGTGCCGAAGAACGCGATGGGAATGCCCAGAGCGGTCATCAGGGCCATGCGCCAGTCCAGGAAGATGAACAGCAGGAGCATCACCAGCCCCAGCCCCACATACAGGTTCTGGTTCATGGTCTCCTGACGCTGCTCGATGCGCACCGAGGAGTCCCACAAAAGCACCACCCCGGCACCCTCGGGGTAGCGGTCCTTGGTGCGCTCGATGAACTTCCGCACCCGGGCGGTGACCCGGATGGCGTCGGCCGACTCCTTCTTGTAGACCACTGCGTAGGCCGACGGCTTGCCAAAGACGCGGCTGGAGTTGGTGCGCTCCTCGAACCCCTCGGTCACCCGGGCCACATCGCGCACACGGACCGTGCCCGTGGGCCCGGCCTTTACCACGATGCGGCGGACCGCCTCGGCGCCCTTGAACCGCCCGATGGTACGCACGAGGTACTCCCCACGAGCCGTCCGGATGGAGCCGCCGGACACATTGGCGTGCTTGCGCCGCACGGCGCTCATCACGGCGCTGATGGACAGATGGTGAGCCGCGAGCCGTACCGGATCCACCTCGATGGCGATCTGCACCTTGCGGATCCCCCACACCTGCACCTCGGACACTCCCTCAATCTCCTCTATGTCGGTCTTGAGATCGTTGGCCAGTCCCCGCAGCTCCTTCTCGGGAAGCTGAGCCGACAGGGCGATATACATCACCGGGATCTGCCGCCGAATGCCGCGCACATAGGGATCCGCCGGAAGATCCGCGGGGAGGTTGCTCACCCGAGCGATGGCGGTCTGCACATCCATGAGCACCCGGTTGGGATCTTTTACGTCCTCCTGCATCTCGATGTGGATGAGGGACCGTCCCTCGCTGGACTTGGTGGTGATGGTCTCAATGTCATCCACCGTGGCGAGGGCCGTCTCCATGGGGATGGTGACGAGCTGCTCCACCTCCTCGGGCGCCACGCCCGGGTAGATCGTGGTGATGGTTACCGTGTGCCGCTCGATGGAGGGAAAGATCTCCCGCGGAATGGCGCGCCAGGCCAGGAACCCGGCCACAAACAGGCCGATGGTCACCAGGTTCACCAGAACCGGCTGCTTGATGGAGAAGCGGGTAATGTTCATTGTTGGGTAGTGGAGCCGCCGCCCTGGGCGGGTTTGGACGAATCACTGGTGGCGCGCATGGATCCGGCCACGCGCACTTTGGATCCGTCCCGCAGCCGGGTGTTTCCGCTGACCACCAGCCGCTCCCCAATCTTCAGACCGGCCAGCACTCGCACCAGGCCATCTCGGGCCAAACCCACTTTACATACACGTAGTTGCACCCTGTCTGCGCCGGCGGCCAGCACGTAGGCGACAGGTTTTCCCCCGCGCCTGACCACCGCCTCCACCGGTACAAAGACCCCGTGGATCCCCGGCCCCCCGAAGATCACGCGCGCCGCCATTCCGCCGCGCACCTTGCGATCCCGGTTGTCGATGCGCACCTCCACGGGGAAGGCGCCGGTCTGCTTGTCCGCCGTGGGCGCAACGGCCACGATCTTCCCGGTCCACACCCGATCGCCCAGGGCCGCGAAACTCACGCGCACGGGCATGGTTCGTCCCAGACGCACCATATCCACCTCGGCGAGGCTCACCATGACCTTGAGACTGGACATGTCCACCAGGTGGCCCAGCACCTTACCCGGCGAGGCGTAGTCCCCGAGCTCCGCGTTCTGGGCGGCGATGATCCCACCGAAGGGCGCCCGCACTACGCCCCCCGCATACCGCTCCCCAACGGCCCCCAACCGCGCCCGGGCCTCGGTCCGCTGGGCCTGGAGCCGAATCAGCTTATACCGCGCGTCATCGTAGTTTTTTCGGGACAGGACCTTCTGGTCGTACAGCTTCTTGGTGTCCTTGAGCTCCTGATCCGCCTGGCCTATGTCCGCCTTGAGCCGCTTGATTGTAGCGAGAGCCTGGCGCGACTCCCCGAACAGCCCCACCGTGCTCACCCGGGCCAGCACCTCGCCCTTTTTCACTTTGCGCCCCAACGACACGTTGTACCGGATAATGGATCCCCCCACCTGGGTGGAAAGGAACATCTCCCGCACGGGTTTGGTGATCCCGGTGGCCACGATGTCGTCAGAGAGAGTCTGCGCCTTCACCGGCTTTACGTGTACCGTGAAGACCCGCTTCGAGTGCTTTCCCCGCTTCCCTCTCCTCTTGCCCTTTCCCTTGTCACAGCCCAGACCGGCCATGAGAAAAACACCGGCCAAAGCCACCAGCCAAAGCCGCGTCCGTCCGGGTCTGCCGGGTATGCCGGGTACGATAACCAGCCAATCAGTCATAATTCTCGCAGCATAGCATCGAAAGACTAGAAGGAAAGCCCTAACTATGTTTCAGTTCGTACCCACGGAGACCCAGGGTCACCGCCCCAGTGGATCCACAGCCGCCGCTAGGTAGTACTGCTTGACACCGGCCGAGAATTCACCTATACGACAGTCCGCTTTTGGCCTCTGGTCTACGCGTAGACCTATAGCTATATGGAGAAGCTAGCGATGTTTAATATGGGTCTTTTGGGCAAGAAGGTCGGTATGACCCAGATCTTCACCGACGATGGTTTGCGAGTGCCAGTAACAGTGGTAGCCACGGGTCCCTGTGTGGTCCTGGCCAAGCGTACACCGGACAAGGACGGCTACGCCGCGATCCAGTTGGGCTTCGATGACAAAAAGGCGAGCCGCACCAACCGCCCGAGCATGGGCCATTTCGAGAAGGCCAAAACGGATCCCAAAAGGTTCATTCGCGAGATCCGGCTCACTCCCAAGGCCATGGAAAAGTTCGAGGTGGGCCAGGAGATCAAGGTGGACGAAGTGTTCGCCGTCGGCGACATCATCGACGTGACCGGCATCACCAAGGGCAAGGGCTTCCAGGGCGTGATGAAGAAGTACAACTTCCGCGGCGGCAAGCAGTCCCACGGTGTGCATGAGGCCTACCGCCACGGCGGCTCCATCGGCTGCCGCCTGACTCCCGGCCGCGTGGTCAAGGGCAAGAAGATGCCCGGCCAATTGGGTAACCAAAGGCGCACCACTCAGAACATCAAAGTTGTGAGCGTGCGCCCCGAGGACAACCTGATGCTGGTACACGGCGGTATCCCCACCGCCAAGAACGGCTACGTGGTGATGAAGTACGCCATCAAGAAGCCGGTGCCGGACCACGCTTCGGCCTAGGATGACTCCTCCACCTCTCCACGTCCCCAATCCCTGAACACCCATGTCCCGGCTACGTGACAAACGAACCCGTCACGACCGCTACTACAAGCGTGCCAAAAAAGAGCAGTACGCCAGCCGCGCAGTGTACAAGCTCGCCGAAATCGACAAACGGTTCGGGCTGCTTCGCCCCGGCGGGCGGGTGCTGGACCTGGGCTGCTGGCCCGGCTCCTGGTCCCAATACTGCGCCGAGCGCGTGGGCCCGGGCGGCGCGGTGGTGGGCATCGACCGCAACCCGGTGGAGGTCGCCCTCCCCTCCCAGGTACGCACCCTACGCGGCAACGTCTTCGAGGTCGATCCAACCACCC
This sequence comes from Deltaproteobacteria bacterium, assembly GCA_029938605.1. Taxonomy (GTDB): domain Bacteria; phylum Myxococcota_A; class Polyangia; order HGW-17; family JAJRWW01; genus JAJRWW01. The sequence goes on from JAOZUO010000016.1 coordinate 47,936, forward strand.
TGCTCGGGGATCTCGAGGCCTTCGACGCGGTGATCTCGGACATGGCGCCCGACACCACGGGCATCCGCTTCACGGATGTGACCCGCTCGGTAGACCTCGTGGAGCGAGCCCTGGCCCTGGCAGATGAGCTGGGAAGCCCCGACTGCGTCTTCCTGGCCAAGATCTTCGTGGGTCACGGCTTCGACGAGCTGCTCGGCCATATGAAGGCACGGTTCCGCAAGGTCAAGACCGTCAAGCCTGACTCCACCCGGTCCGGCTCCATGGAGCAGTACCTCGTGGGACGGGAAAAGAGACCTGGCTAAGCGCGGACCCTAAACCAGCCCCTCCACCGATCCCTTACCCTCTCGAATGACTTCGATCTCGTCGTCCACCAGGCTGATGACCGTGGAGGGCTCGGCCATGATGAACCCGCCGTCCAGGATGGCGTCGAGCTGCCGGGAGTAGCGGTCCCGGATGTCCTCGGCGTCCTGCATGGGCTCGCCGTCTTCGTCCACCACCGAGGAGGAGATGATGGGGCGGCCAAAGGCCCGCACCAGATCGAGGGTGATGGGGCAGTCGGGCACACGGATGCCCACGGTCTTACGCTTCTGCAGCAGCTTCTTGGGGACTTCGCGGGTGGCCTCGAGCACCACTGTGTACGGTCCAGGCAGAATACGGCGCAAGATACGGTAGGCCGCGTCGCCCACCTGGGCGTACCGCGCGATCTCGCTCAGGTCCGGGCACACAAAGCTCAACAGCTGCTTGGGGCTCATGTTCTTGAGCCGGTAGATGCGGTCGATGGCCTTGCGATTCGTGAGGTCGCATCCGAAACCGTAAACAGTATCCGTGGGATAGGCTATTACCGCGCCATCCTCCAGTTGCGCAGCCACCTGGCGGATCTTCCGCGGCTGCGGATGTTCGGAATTTATGGAGTAGTAAATGGCTTTCACGGGTCAATACCTGATCTGCGGCCTATCCCTGGGTGCCCCGGGAACGGTTCGCGACAAGACCAGTCAATATTTACGAAATGACTGTGATGTCAAGTAGAACCGAACAGGGTAATGGCCCCCACCGGGTCTATAGAACACAACTTAAAAAAAGCATTGCGCTTAATACTTGAGAGAGATCAGGGCTCGGCGTAAAATATAGTTCCAGTTTGGTAGTATGGATTACATGCGGATCATCCGTAGCCAATGACCATTAATGACCATTGATGTACTAAAACTCAGAGACAAGACGCGAAAGCTCCTGTCCAAGAAGAAGGTCTCGCAAACGCTCAAGCTGTACGAGACCTCTTTGTCAAAGGACCCGGGCCACCCCGACCTCTGGTGTGAGTTGGGTAGCCTCCAAAAAAGCGTCGGCGACGCTGAGGGCTCTGGAGCCTCCTACATGAAGGCGGCGGAGATCTTCGTCCAGAACGGCCAGGAGCGCCACGCCTTGGCGGCCTGCAAGAAAGCAATAGACAGCGGCTCCGAGGTACAGGGCGCTCGGCAGCTCCTCAAGGAGCTCGCCACCAAAATCAAAAAGAGCGCTCGCGGGGACAAACCAGCCCCGGACAAGCCCCCCCCGGCAACAAAGGACACCACCCCGTCGGGTTCCATGGTTTTTCACGCGGCCAGACAAAGCCGGGTACAGCTTGGCAGGGTCAGCCGCGTGGAGGGCCACGACTACGACGAGTACGATTTGACCCCCCTGCCCAAGCCGCTTTCGACCCTGGGGCCCATTCACCGCAGACAGTCTTTGGACTTCGTTCGGCAGTCCGCCGCCGAATCGGACCTCGACGACCACGCGAACGCCCCCGCCGCCCCGGCGGAGACGTTCATGGTCCTGTCGAGGCGTGACCCCTCCATGCTGCTTTCAGGGCTTCGCTCCGGGATCACCCACGGCATCTCCGACCAGGAGCTGGCCAAGATGGACGCCGCCGCAAAGTCCCCCGACCACCGCATCACAGAAGTGCTCATGCGCTCCCTCCTCTTCGAGGGACTCTCCGCGGAGCTCATGGCCATCCACGCACCGCCGGCCCGCCGCCGACGGGCCAAGGTGGGCGAAGCCGTGGCCAGATCGGGCAGCGGCGGTGACTCCCTGTTCTCCATCCTCAGCGGCGAGGTGCGGGTCCTCTCGCTGCGCCAGGACCCGCCCCTGGAGGTCGCTCGCCTCGGCCCCGGGGCCATCATCGGCGAGCAGTCCTTCGTGGGCACCGTGGGCATGAAGACCACCGTGGAGGTGACCCGGGAGGCGGAGCTCCAGGTGCTCGATAGAGCCCAGGCCCAGGAGCTGCTCAACGATCACCCGGCCTCTCTGTACGCCATGTTGCGGGTGGTGGAGGAGCGCGTACTGGACAACATGCTCCTGCGCACGGGCTTCTTCCGACTCTTCGAGCATGAAGAGCGGGATGAGATCTGCCACCGCTTTGAGATCCTCGAGGTGGCCAACGACGAGGTCATCGTGGAGCAGGGCACACCGTCTAAGACCCTGTGCTTACTCATGTCGGGTATGCTGGAGATGAGCCACACCAACGCCGACGGCCGCACGGTAAAGATGCTGCTGGATCCCGGCGGCGGCTTTGGCATGGAGTCGCTCATCGACGGCCGGCCGGCCACCTTTACGGCTCGGACCACGGCGCGATCGTGGATCCTGCTGCTGCGGCGGGAGGAGTACCTCAAGATCTACGACGAGCACCCGAACCTGGTGCGGGCCCTCAAGGACGTGGCCCGGCGACGGCGCAAGACCCTGGCGGCGGCAAACCGGGGTGACCTGGTGCTGGCCGAAGCGAGTTGGCCGGACTTCGATCCCCAGATGCGAAACGCCGAGGTCAAGAAAGTACGCAAGGACCGCTCCCACTCCAAACAGCAAGGCAAAACAAGCAAAGGGGACCAAACCCCCTCGGACCACCACGAACAATGACTCGGATCCGCGTTTCCTAGGCCGAGCCGAAGCGGGGGCGATCCGGGCGGCCGTAGGCGGGGCGGGACGGTGCGTGTTCGAAGGCGCGGCGGGCGAAGGTGTCGATGAGGCCGGCCAGCTCGCCGGCGCGCTCCTCGGGGACAAAGTGGCCGCAGTTGTTGAGTATGTGTAGTACGGCGCCTCGGATGTCCGCGGTGAGGCGACGTCCCCAGGTCACCGGAAGGAAGGCGTCATCAGCGCCCCAAACCACCATGGCCGGCAGATTCAGCCTATGGAGCCTGTGGGCGGCACGCCGGGTCTCCTGGTTGTCCAAGGCCAACAGGAGCTGGCGCAGGTGGTCCCTGGACGAGACGCTCAGCCGGTGGGGCCGCAGGTACTCCTCGATGGTCTGGGCGTCCAGGCTGCCGGGGAACTTCACCCCTCGCCGAAAGCCCGAGTCCGCGAACCCCAGGGAGCGGGTCATCCCCGCCCGCACGGCCGCGTGCCACACGGGTCGCCAGGTGGCGAACCACTGGAGCTGGCGAACCACCGCCACGGGCCAGTTGTCGTAGGCCGCCGACGACACCAGGACCAGCCCCCGCACCCGCCGGGACACGGACTGGACCAGGAGCTGCGCCACGGCACCACCGATGTCATGCCCCACCACCACCACGTCCTCGACCTTGTACCGGTTCAGCAGTCCCTCCATCAGCTCGGCTTGGCCGTGCAGGCTGTGGTCGGAGTCCATGGCAGCGGAGGAGTCGCCCAGGCCGAGCAGATCCGGCGCGATGATGTGATAGCGGCGACGCAGGGCGGCGATGATGTCACGCCACAGAAAGCTGGACGTGGGGAAACCGTGCAGCAGAAGCAGACACGGGCCGTTGCCCTGGCCCTGGTTATAGTGTGCGATCCGTGCGCCGTTCACAGCGCTGAAGCGTTTGGGATAGCCGAGCATAGGGTTTCGTCGATCCGTCTCTCAGTCGGCCCAATCTCTGGGCAGCCGCGCTTTGTGGTGCGGATCCAATGCGTCCTGTAGCCCTTCGGCCACAAAATTAACCGATAGCACTGTAACAAAAATCGCCAACCCGGGGAACACGGTGAGCCACCAGGACGGTCGGTTCACCTGGGCCGCGGCCAGGAGCCGACCCCAGCTTGGCGCGTCCGGACCGAAGCCCAGGAAAGACAGGGCCGTCTCCACCAGGATCGCCGACGCCATACCGAAGGTGGCGGCCACGGCCACGGGCCCCAGGGCGCTCGGCAGCACATGGCGCAGCAGGATCCGGGTGTGAGACGCCCCGAGCCCCCGGGCGGCCTCCACGAACGGCAAGCCGCGGATACGCAACACCTCACCGCGTACGAGCCGCGCCACACCGGCCCAACCCGTGAGCCCGATGACGAGCATCACCCCCCACAGGGACTGCGACGCCACAAGCCCCTGGATCACCAGGATCAGCAGGAACGTCGGGAACGTCAGCATCACCGCCACGCCCCAGCTCACCAGGTGGTCCACGGTCCCGCGCAGGTATCCAGCCAAGGACCCCAGAAACAGTCCGATGACCATATAGATCAGTACCGCCACGAACCCCACCAGTAGCGCCACTCGCGCCCCGTGCAGAAGCTGGGCCGCTACGTCCCTCCCCACGTCGTCGGTGCCCAGCAGGTGCTCCCCGGTTCCCGGTCGGACGTTGAGATCCAGGGCGCCGCCCGGCTGGGTCTGGTTGGGACCATAGGGGATGAGCGGATACACAGCCCAGCCTTTTGAGGCGCCGGCCAGGTCCCGGCGCAGAGTGTGGTTGTCGTGGGGCCGGAGCGCCCCGGGACGCGAGATGTTCGGCAGGACGTACAGCTTGCCCTGGTACGACAGCAACACGGGCAGGTCCGACGCCATACAGTCCGCACCCAGGGCCGTGACCATCAGCAGCGCCACCACGCCCGTGGCCGCCATGGTCAGCCGCTGGCGAAGGAGCCGCCGGATCACCGAGACCCGCCTCGACTCGTTCATGACTCCACCTCCGACGACCGCTCCAGGGAGATGCGCGGGTCCGCCCAGATCATGAGCAGGTCCGCTAGTAGCAGCCCCGCCATGGTCAGCAACGCCGTGATGGAGATGACCCCCATGAGCACATTGGTGTCCCGCTGCTCAATGGCCAGCAGGGTCAACGAGCCCAGCCCAGGGATGTCGAAGATGGTCTCGATGATCACCGAACCCGACAGCAGGTAGGGGATCTGTAACCCCAGCAGGTTCACCAACGGGATGATGCCGTTGCGCAGCCCGTGCTTCCACACTACGACCCCCTCGCCGAGCCCCTTGGCCCGCGCCGTACGAATGTAGTCCTGGTCGAGCACCTCCACCATACCCGCCCGTCCGTACCGTGACACCACGGCCAGGGCGGCGTAGCTCAAGCAAAACACCGGCAGCACCGCGTGCCACAGCAGATCCAACGCCGGGCTGCCCGCGGGGTAGTCCTGGGGACGAAAGGAGTGCAGCCCCGACGTGGGGAAGATGTCAGGCCCCTCGATGCCTCCCAGAAAGATGATCAGCATGAGCGCCACCCAGAAGGTGGGCAACGAATACAGCACGAAGAGCCCAGCGGTCACGGCGCGGTCCAGCCAGCGGCCGCGGTTGACCGCCGACCACACGCCCAGAGGCACACTCAGCAGATAGGCCAACAGCAGCGCCGCCAGGTTCAACGCCAGGGTCACGGGCAACCGCTCCGCGATGATGTCCGCCGACCGCTGCTTGAAATAGTGGGACTCGCCAAAGTCCCCACGCACCAGCCGACCGATCCAACGCGCGTACCGGGTGCGACTGAATGTTCCCACGAATCGCTCCGAACCCGACAGGTCCCGATGCACGGTCTCCTCGGCGCGCCACCAGTCTCGCCACTGCCCCATGACGGAACGTCGCTCGGTCACCGGAGCGAGCGGATCGTAGTTCACCACGTGGCCGGTGATATCGGAGAGCGCGCGCGTGAGGCGCATCCGCACGGCCGGGTCCTTTGTGGCAAACAGCCGCGCCATGAGAGGTGGTACCGCCCGCCGATGGATCCGCCGCACGGCCGGCTCAGCGCCGGGCTCCCCGGCCGCCAGCCGCCCCACCACGGCGCGGACGGCCCCAGGGGCCAGCGACCGACGCCGACTCCGCCACCACTTCTCAATCTCACCGACAGGCCCCTGGGCCAGGGCCGGCCCACCGGGCTCCCCAATACGCTCCAGGATCCGCGCCAGAATGTGCCGCAGCACCGTCCCCTTGGACGCCTCGGCCTTCACCAGCGCCTCCACCAGCTCGTCCAGAGCCAGGGTGGTGGCCGCCACGAGCCGCCGCTGGGCCAGGGGGGCGGTAGCCGGCTGGTCCAGCTCGCGCAGGGACCGTTGGATGCGCTTGCCCCGATCCTGTACGTCGAAGTTCAGGAACACCGGTAGATCCAGACCGTAGGTGCGCCGCACGTTCTCGGCCGCCTCCCGGGTCACCGCCGTGGAGCGCAGCCCCGCCCCCCCCGTGCCGGCGTCGGGCTCCCCCGGGGCGAGATTCACCAGGGCGAAGGTCACCAGGGAGATGCCAAAGAGGGTGGGAACGGCCAACAGGACCCGCCTGAGCACCAGCCGACCGAGGACCACCCCTCGCCTGGACCATCTTCGGGAGCGCGCAGCCACCTACCGGCCTCCCCGCTTCGGGCTCGTGGCCGGCCTCACGTCTCGCATCTGGAACCACTCCGCCGATGGCGTCACCCCGTCGAAGCGGCGGCTCACCAGCGAGACGTCGGCCACGTTGAACAGAAACATCCCAGGCAAATCGGCATGGACCAGGCGGTGCAGTCGTCGCTCCAGGGCAGCGCGCTTTTTGTCATCGAGGGTCTCGCGGATCTGCAACAGCAACGCATCGGCCTTGGGGTTGTTGTAGCAGCCGTAGTTGGAGCCGCCGTGGCAACCGCTCGAGTGATAGATCTGAAAGAGATCCTGCTCGTAGTAGTACACCCAGTTCAGATCCGTGAGGTCGAACTTATGCTGGCGCATGCGCGCCAGGGCCGCGGTGAAGCTGATGGTCTCCACCCGGACCCGGAGCCCGGCCTTGCGGAACTGCTCCCGCAGGATGGGCACCAGCCGGCGCTGCACCGACGACTCGGAGAACCGCAGGTAGGTGAAAGCAAAATCCCGGCCATTGTTGTCCAACACGCCATCGCCGTTGGTGTCGGTCCAACCCGCCTCCGCCAGCAGCTTCGCCGCACCCCGGGGATCGAAACGCCGGGGCTTCACAGCGGGATCGTAGCCGGGCCGCTCCCGCCAGTACGGCCCCGAGATGGGCCGCGCCCGGCCACAGAAGATCTTCTGGGCGATGAGCTTCCGATCCACGAGCATGGACAGGGCCCGCCGCACCCGCACGTCCTGAAACAGCGGGTTTTTGTGGTTGAAGATCACCGTATAGAACTGCACCGGGTAGTAGACGAGTAACCGATAGCGATCGGCGATGCGCTTGTCAGTCACAGGCGCCCCGGCCCCACAGGCATGCTGAGGCAGCACCCGGGGCATGAGATCGAAGGCGCCCTTTTTGAGCAGCTCGAAGGCCTTCTCGCGGCTCTTGACCAGCCGGTAGGTCACCCGCCTCAGGGCCGGCTTGGCGCCCCAGTAGCCGTCAAATCGCCGCAGCCTGATAAAGGCGCCCTTGTCCCAACGATCGAAACGGAAGGGCCCGGTGCCCACCGGTCGGTGGTTGGCCGGGTGGTTGCGAAGCTGGCCCTTGCCGTAGATGTGCTTGGGCAGCATGGACAGGTGGGACAAGCTGTCTAAAATCTTGAACCCCGGCTTGGCAAAGGTCAGTCGCACCCGGTCCCCCCCGAGCTTCTCCCACTTCCGCAGCTCGGCAAAGTCCGATCGAGACGCCCCCGTGGGCTGGCTCTTGTCCATGAGCCGGTCGAACACGAAGATCACGTCGTCGACGCCGAAGGGGTGGCCGTCGTGGAAACGCACCCCCTTTCGCAGGGTGAAGGTGAGCACCTTGCCGTCGGGGGAGAAGCTCCATCCGGTGGCCAGGCTCGGCCTGAAGGCGTAGGTCTGGGGGTCACGCCGAATCAGCCCCTCGAAGAGGTTGTTCACCGAGATGCGCCAGAGCCACCCTCCCTCCTGGATGAGGGGGTTCAGATGCGGCGGCTCGTGCCCCATGTGCACCACGATCTCATCCGCGGACCGGGGGGCCATGGTCCGGCGACAAGACTTGCAGGACGCCCCCCCCAGCAACACCAACAAGGCCACGGCCGGTACCACGGCCCATCGCTCACGATCTATTCGGAAAGTTTTCATCTTCAGGGGTCCCCCGTGACAATACCGCAGGTAGGCAGTGGTGCCAATGTGACCCATCCTCTCTTTCCGGATATAATGGACCGGACCCATGACAGATAAAACCAAACAGTTTGAGCCCAGACCTCCGGCTCCTCCCGCCCCCGCGGAGGCAGGAGACGCCCCCGACCCCGTGGACCCGCTCTCAGACCCTGCCGAGAGCTGGGATGCCATCGTGTCTGGAGCCTCTGGGGGAACCCCATTTCGCGTGCCGGAGGACTCCCACGTAGTCCATGTGATGGAGCGCCAACCCACCCAGAACTTTCTGGCGGTCCAGCCCACGGCGATGTCCGGGGATTTGGAGGCCAACGCCGAGGTGGAGATGCTGGAGTCCCAGGATCTTCTGGACCTGGTGGACAACGAGGGCTTCACCACGGAGGTGTTCGAGGCCGGCATAGTCGACGAGATCGATGACTACGCGAGAGAGGAGGTTGGTGGCGAGGAGTCCCACATCATCGGCGGGCGCTACCGCATCACCGAGGGCATCGCCATGGGGGGCATGGGCGCTGTCTTCAAGGTGCGGCACATCCGGCTGGCCAAGGACTTCGCCCTCAAGATTATCCTGTCGGAGCGCTCCGCCGACCAGCGCATGCAGAAGTTCTTCTTCCGCGAGGCCCGGGTGCTCTCTGGGCTGACACACCCCAATATCGTGCAGATCACCGACTTCGGGCGGGACGACCGATTCGGCTCCTTCCTGGTGATGGAGCACCTGCACGGAGAATCCCTCTTCAGTCGCCTCGAGCGGGACGGAAAGATGGAGATCGGTGTGTGTCTGCAGGTCGGCCTTCAGATCGCCGAGGCCCTGGACTACATGCACGTACGGGATGTGATCCACTGTGACATCAAACCCGAAAATGTCTTCCTGTGTCGAGACCAAAGGAGCGGCGATCCCGGTATCGGCGTGAAGCTCATCGACTTCGGGCTTTCACGCACCATCGTGCGGGATGCCAAGCTCTCCACCGATGAGGTGGGCGGTACTCCCGCCTACGCCGCCCCGGAGCAGCTCGCCGGTCTGACGCCGCAGCCCTCCATGGACATCTACGGCGTGGGGGTGCTGCTGTACGCCATGGTCTCGGGCTGGCCGCCCTTCAGCGGAACGGTGGAGGAGATCCTGGCGGCCAAGCGCACCCAGGACCTACTGCCCCCTTCCCGCCGACTCAAAAAGCGCCTCAACCCGGACGTGGAGTCCCTCATCATGTGGGCCGCCGCTCGGGATCCGACCAAACGCCCCATCTCCATGGCCCAGCTCATCGCCGAGCTGCGCACGGTGATCCTCCGGCTGGGCTACGAGGTGCCGGAATCGGCCCTGGATCGTGCGCGCCCGGTGACGGGCAAACACAAGCTGCCCGGAAGCGAGGAGAACAACAGCTTCTTCGCGGGCTGCCCCTGGCCCGTGTTCCTGACCGACCGCTACTGCCGATTCATCGCCGCGAGCCCCTCCTTCAGCGCCGTGGTGGAGACCCCTCTGGAGCAGCTCCTGGGCGCGAGCCTCTCCTCCTCGCGGCTGGGACAGATCCACCCGGACATCGAGTTGGACTTCGCCCAGGCCCGGCAGCAGCGCACTGCCCTGCTCCGCCGCATCGACTTTTCCACATCGGATGGAACCCTGTCGTCGGTGTACCTCTGGATCGCCCCCCAGGTCACCGAGGACCGGCACATCGATCGCACCTGGGCCATCCTCATGCCCATAAATCCGTGATTTTGTGATTATTCGGACTGTTTTCGCCCCCCAGGTCCATGAATGAACCTTGTCATGGCAGCGGTCTGAACCTATCAATACCATCATGAAAAGACGTCACAATCCTTTTGGCAACCGCTTGGGAGACACGACCCCGGTCCAGCGTCTGCATCCTGGGGAGCCGCGCGCTCTGGAGCCCTGGCAGTGGCCCATCCCGGGAACCGATGAGTTGGAGCTGGAGCAGAGCATCAATGACGACACAGACGTCCTACTGACCAGCCAGCGGGGTCTGGCCCTGGCCGCCCGCGTCGGCTTTTCCAAGCCCGCAGCCGCCGCCCTGGGCACCGCCCTGTCCGAGGTGGCCACCAACATCGTACGCTACGCCGAAAGCGGCACCATCCGCATGTGGGTCCAGCAGCGCGACGGGCAGATCGGAATCCTGGTGGAGGCCCGTGACCAGGGCCCAGGCATCCCAAACGTGGACCAGGCCCTCACCGACGGCTTCTCTACCGGAACCAGCCTCGGCGACGGTCTCGGTGGCGCCAAACGCCTCGTCGACCACTTCGAAATCGACTCCACCCAAGACAAGGGCACCACGGTTCGCCTCCTGAAGTGGGGTTAGGACCACCGCCTCGCTCCTCTACTCCGTCTCCTCAGCGATCGGCTCCTGGGCCCAGACGACAGTCCCCCTTTCGTGATCTACCTTGATTCTCCCGTTGGCTTCCAGCCGGTCGGCGTGCGCGAGCAGCTCCGAGAAGGCCAACGCCTCTCCCAGGGGATTCTCCTCCCCGAACAGCCGCCCCGCCAACGCAAACAGCGTCTGGCCGAGGTGCTCGTAACACAGCTCCAGGACGATCTCCGCCCGCTGATGGATCTGCCGCCGAGCCTTACGCGCCGCCGCCGCCGTGTCAGCCAGCGGTCGACCGTGCCCCGTCAGCCCGATCACCGGCCCGAGCGCCTCCACGCGATCCAGGGAGTCCAGATACAGGTTCAAACTCAGCAGCCGCCCACGGTCGGCCTCGAGATCGAAGTGCGGCAAGGGGTTGGGAGTGATGCCCGCCAGCAACAGGTCCCCACAGTACAGCGCCCCCCGCCCGCGATCATGAAAACACAGGTGCGCCGCGTTGTGCCCGGGGGTGTACAGCACGTCCAGCTCCGCGCCGCCCATCACGAAGCGGTCGCCCTGGTCTAGAAGCTCAAGCTTCGCCAGGGCCGTGAGCTGCTCCCCGAACCGATCGCCGTAGTCGTTCATTGCCACGAGGGTGTCGATGAGCGATGGCGGTGCGCCGTACTGCGCCAAGACCCGGTAGAAAGCGTCCCGCCCGCGAAACTCGTACTCCAGCCCAAAGCGATGGCCAACCACCTTGACGCCCGTGCGCCGGGCAATGGCCGCAGCCGCCCCGGAGTGATCGAAATGGGGGTGGGACAGCAGAATCGCGCCCAGATCCTCGAGCCGCACCCCGTGTTCTCCCAACCCCGCCTCCAACTCAGCCGTGGCCCGCGTGCTCTTCACACCGCAGTCCACCAACACCGGCGGATCCCCTTGGATCAGAAAGGCGTTGGACCGCCCCACCGGATAGGGCGTGGGAAGTGAGATTTGATGTACCCCCGGCGGGCAAGCGGTGCGGGTGCGCACGATCATGGCCTCTTCACGATGCGCAGCATGGGGTCGAACCGCGCGTTGGGGAGCATCTTGTAGCCACGCACGTTTCTACGCATGACCACCAGGTTGTCCTCATGCCACAGGGGAAAGATGGGCAGGTCCCGAGCGAGACGCGCCTGAACCTGACGATAGATCTCGCGCCGCCGACCACGATCCAGCTCGGAGCGCCCCCGCTCCAGGAGCCGGTCCACCACGGCGTTGGCGTACCCGAACCGGTTGCCGCCGGCATTGGGCGACGCGGCGCTGGTGCGCTTGGACGAATGGAAAAAGTAGTAGTGGTAGTCGGGCTCAGCCAGCTCGGTCATCTGCAGCGTCGCCAGTTGGAAGCTGCCCTTCTTGAGATCGGCGAAGAACACCCCCCACTCGTAGGACCGAACCTGCACCTGGATCCCCACCCGCCCGAGCTGCCGCGCCAACACCCGGGCCAGCGCCAGCCGGAACCGGTTCGACGACGTCTTGAAGGTGAGCTTCATCCGCGGCCCGCCCCCGGCCGGACGCTTAAGCCCTGCGGCGTCCAGCAGCCGACGAGCCGCTGCGAGGTCGAAGGGGATGGGCGTCAGCGCCTTGTTGTGCGCCCAGTGATGCGGCGTCAGGATGGAGGTCGCTAAAAGCGCCTTCCCCCGGAACTTGGCCCGCACAATGCGCCGTCGATCCAGCGCATGGGCGATGGCCAACCGCACCCGCCTGTCTCTCAGATGCTTATCCCGCAGGTTGAAGGCCAGATAGGTCGTCATGAGGCTCGGCCCACTTTTCACGCGCAGCTTGTCAGACCGCTGCAGGGCCGGCAACAGCAGCGGCGCAACGGTGTTCTGCGTGATGTCCCCGCCGCCCGAAACCAGACACAGCAGCCGTGAGTTGTCGTCCTCCACGGTCTTGATCACGTACCGCCTCAGCTTCGGCTTCGAACCGTGGTAGTGCGGGTTCGCCGCCAGGACAATGCGCCCGGTGGTGCGACGGACGATACGCAGTGGCCCCGCCCCTACAAGCTGTAGGTCGGGGATCCGTCCGCTCCGCCGCGCTGACGCCCCCTTCACCTGGCTCGCCTTGAGGATCCCCATGTCCAGGTCACTCAAGAAGGGCGCGTGGGGGGCCCCCAGGGCGAACCGCACCTTGCGCTTGCCGAGCACGTCGATACTGACGATACGCGCGAAGGCGCGCCGATAGGGGCTCAAGGATTTAGGGCCGCGGATGGAATCCAGGGTGGCCTTCACGTCCGCGGCGGTCACCGGTGTGCCATCCGAAAACCGCGCCTTGGGCCGCAGGGTCACCACGTAGGTGCGCGGATTCGGCTGAACCACCGACTCGGCCAGCTCCATCTTGGGGTGCGTATCGGAGGTGTTCAGGCTCACCAGCGGCGCGGCCACCAGCCGAGAAATCTTGATGGCATACCCCGACGCGGCGAACCGAGGGTCCAGATCCTCCACGCTCGCCTCGATGAGGATCACCAGCTCATGGGGCCCCGTGCGCTGCGTGGAGCCGCAGCCCACCACCACAAGGGCGATCCCCCAGGCCCCCAGCAGACGCGCAGCCATCATTGTAGGTTGGCGAGGGCGGCGGTGGCCTTGGTGTAGTACAGCGAGCCCGGCTCGGTGATGCGCCGCACGGACTCGTACTTTGCCTTAGCTGCTTCTTTCTTGTTGGCCTGGGCCAAGGAAGACGCATCGCTCACCCAGTTCCGCGCAATGGACTCGAGCTTGAGTACCGCGTTCACGATACGCTGGTGGTTCGGATTGGCCGCCTTGCCCTTGGACCACCACAGATAGGCGTCCTCGTAACGCGACCGCTTGTACTCCCTCTGGCCCAGGACCAGGTACGCCTCAGCCAGCTGGCGCCCGATCTCGAGCTTGATGTAGCTTTGCAGGGTCGGCGGAGTAATCTCCGCGTCCACCGCCAAAGCCTTGTCAAAGGCCGCCTGGGCCTTCTTGAGCTGGCCCGTCTGCAGAGCAGAGGTACCCGCGCTGTACTGTCCCTTGATCACCGTCAGCTTATTGAAGATGTTGGTCAAGGTCACCCGGTGCTTGCGCATGGAGCGGAGCTTCTGCACCTTCTGCAGCCGGTTGATGGCCGAATCCAGGTTCCCCTTGTGGTACAGCATCATGACCTTCACCAGCCGGTCGATCTGGTGCCGCTTCTTCATCTCCGCCAGGGCGCCTACCTTCACCCCCGCCCCGATCTGCGGCTCCTTGAACCGCCGGGCATCGCAGGGTCTGTAGCTCTTGACCTTTTTCAGCTTCTTCTCCAGCCTCTGGAGAATTTCCCGGTGCTTTTCCTCGCTGCCCCCAGCCCGTTCATACTCGGGCAGGTACGCGAAGTACTTACACATGAACCCCGCCGCCTTGATCCGATTCTTGCGTCGCCGGGACTTGTGGTAGGTCATCCCCTCGGTCAGATAGTACTTGGCCAGCCAGAGCTTGACCTTGCCCAGCTTGAGCTGCGCCTCGCCGAAGTAGTCACTCGTGGGCTTGATGATCATGTACTGGGTTCGCGCCTTCTCGAAGTTCTCCAGCGTGGTTCCACCGGCGTACAGCGCGTTGGCCTTCTTGAGGATCTCCCGGTGCTGAAGCTCCTCCTCAATCTGGACCAGGATCGCGTCCCGGGTGGTGTGCCGGGCGAAGATGTTCTTGGTGGGCTCCAGGGCTTCCCGGGCCTTGAGCCACTGCCGTTTGCCCATGAAGGTCCGTGACGTGGCCAGGGCCTTACGGAACTTGAGCTGCAGCTTGGAGTCCGTCGTGGTGGTCATCTGGGAGGATTGGCGCCGCTTCCGCTTGGTCGGCTTTCCAGACATGAGTCCCAGGACCAACATGCCCAACACCAGCATGGAGCCACCGCCGATGAGGATCAGGTGCTTGGGCGTGAGCTTGACCTTGGGCTTGGCCGCCGCGGCCAGCTCCTTAACGGTGGCGTGCTGTAGCTCGTAGGCCACCTCGCCGAAGCGCAGGCGGTCGCCCTTAACGGCCTCGTGCCGCTTGACGCGTTTCCCATTGACGAAGGTGCCGTTCATGGAGCGCAGATCGATGACCAAAACGCCGTTGTCGGTCTGGCGCAGCCGCGCGTGGCGACGGCTCACCGTGGGATCCAGCACCGGGATCTCGAGCTCACCGCCCCGGCCGAGGTCGAAGTCCTCGGTGAAGTTCAGCGGAACCTCCTGGCCGGCGTTGATTCCCGAGATGGCTGCCATCTTGAGCTGACCGCCCACCGAACGCACCGTCGGGACGAAGGCTCCCATCTGCGGGGCGTTGTCCTCATCGATCATCGCCGGCTCCCCGGCTGCCGCGGCGTCGGCCACGAAGGCCGAGTCCACCGCCACCGACGCGCCCGTCTCCGCACCCGCATCCCCGGGCTGAATCTCGATGGTGAAAGAGCCGATCTGAATCAAGCTGTCGGGCCCCACGTACAGCGGCTCCTCGATGGCGTACTCGTCCACGAAAGTGCCCGACGCGCTACCGGCGTCCTCCACCACCAGCTCTCCCTCACTCACGTAAAAGAAGGCGTGCTCCCGGCTCACACCGACGTTGTCCAGCACAAGGTGGGCGTCCGCACTGCGGCCCACCACAATCGACCCCGATTCCTCATCCAGATCGAACTGTCCGACAACGCCCCCGAGAGCGTCTCTAGCGATGATGCGCCACACGTTGAAAGTCTATTCTCGGAAGATGCCCATGTCCACCTCTACCCCTCGCCGCCGTAAGTCCTCATAGAAGCGCGGGATGAAGCCGGTGGGCACAAACCGCCCAACGATGCGGTTGTCGTCGTCGAAGCCTTCCTGCTTGTACACGAAGATGTCCTGCATGGTGATGACCTCACCCTCCATACCGGTGATCTCGGAGATGTGGGTCACCTTCCGGGAGCCGTCGGAGAAGCGGGACTGCTGCAGGATGATATGGATGGCCGCGCCGATCTGCTCGCGGATGGCCTTGATGGGCAGATCCATGCCGCTCATGAGCACCATGGTCTCCAGCCGCGCCAGGGCGTCGCGCGGCGTGTTGGCGTGCACCGTGGTCAGGGATCCGTCGTGGCCGGTGTTCATGGCCTGGAGCATGTCCAGCGTCTCGCCGGAACGACACTCACCGACGATGATGCGATCGGGCCGCATACGCAGACAGTTCTTCACGAGATCACGGATGGTGATCTGGCCCGTACCCTCAACGTTGGCCGGGCGGCTCTCGAGCTGGATCCAGTGGTCGGCGACGAGCTGCAGCTCGGCGGCATCCTCCACCGTGACGAGCCGCTCTCCGTCGGGAATGAAGTTCGACAGGATGTTCAGGGTCGTGGTCTTACCAGATCCCGTGCCGCCGCTGATGACCATGTTGCGGCGAGACACCACGCACATATTGATGAAGTCGACCATGCCTCCGGTGAGCGTGCCGTAGTTGACCAGCTCCTGGGGACCCAGCATCTCCTTTTTGAACTTTCGGATGGTGATGCACGGCCCCTTGAGGGCCAACGGCGGGATGATGGCGTTGACGCGCGAGCCGTCCTTGAGGCGCGCGTCAACCAGGGGCGAGGACTCATCGATGCGCCGGCCGATGGGGGCCACGATGCGCTCGATGATGCCCAGGACCGACTTGTCCGAGCTGAAGACCTTGTCGGCGAGCGTTAGCTTCCCTTCTATCTCCAGGTAGATCTGGTCGGCGCGATTGACCATGATCTCCGTGATGGTGTCGTCGTCCAGATACTCCTCGAGCGGCCCGAGACCCAGGGCCTCATTGAGCACATCTTCGATGAGAGCCTCCTGGTTGATGAACGCCGGGATATTCCCCTGCCCATCCATCTGCGAGACGATCTCGGCGATGTGATTCTCGGCCTTCTCGCGCAGCTCATCGTCATCCAGCTCGTCCATGTTCAACCGCCGCAGGTCCATGCGGTCGATGAGCCGGTCATGCACCTCATTCTGCAGCTCGATGATCTTTCCGCGTTTGGCGTCGGAGACCTGAGCCTGCTTCGGAACGGCTTTCTTCTTCCGCTTGGGAGCGCGCTTGGGAGCGGACCGCTCCTGGGGCACCGGCGTCGCGGCGTCCTCGAACCCATCCCCCTCATCCGCCGACGCGGGAGCTTGCTGGGGCGGCGGGATCTCCCGACGCGCGGGCTTGCGCTGGGCCGGACGTCCTCCACGGGTGGGACGACGACGCGGACGTTTTTGCCTCGGGGGAGCGGCTGGCGCGGCCTGGGCCGGCGGCTCCTCCTGAGCATAGGCTTCCGGCTCAGGCTCAGGAGCCTGCGGTGGGGCCGGCTGCTGCTGCTGCGGCGGCTCTTGCTGCTGCTGCGGCGGCGGCTCTTGCTGCTGCGGCGGCGGCTCATGTTGCTGCTGCGGCGGCGGCGCTTGCTGCTGCGGCGGCGGCGTGGCGGCCGCGGGGTCGCCCATGGCCCCGAGCCCTTCGTCTTCGTCCATATAAGCCGGGCGCTCTGGAGGCGCCTCAGGCGGGCTCCGGCGCGGGGGCGGCGGGGCTTCGGAGGGCGCGGGACGCCGCGGGGGCGGCTGGGACGAGCGCCGACCGGCCTGGGCCTGGGGCGGCGGCGGCGGGGCCAACCCCGGATCCGCCGCGGCGGCGCCACTGCCGTCGTCTATGTGCAGAATGAAGTCGCCGATATAGACCCGGTCCGAGGCCTTGATCACCAGGGGACTGGTGATCTTGCGACCATTGACGTAGGTGCCGTTGGTGCTCTTCAGATCGACGATGATAAACTTGCCGTCCTTCACCACGATCCGCGAGTGACGTTTGGACACGTTGCCCTTGGGCAAGATCACGTCATTGCCCTGCACGCGACCGATGGTCACTTCGTTCTTCTCGAACTCCAGCCGACGCTGTTCACCACCTTTTTCGGTGACAACTACAGCATACATTTCGCCTCCGCTCGGGGGGGTACGGGGTTACGGGGTTACCTGATCAACCTGATCAACCTGATCTAGTCAAACAGCTCCCATTCGATTTTCTTCTTGAAGCGGTCATAGCGCCGCTCGAATGTCTTGATGGTCCGACGCACCCAGGGATGCTGCGGATTGATGATCCGCGGAGTCACGAAGATGGCCAACTGGGTCTTTCCTCGCTGGAATTCCCGCGACTTGAAAAGCTCCCCGAGGATCGGGATGTGCCCCAGGATGGGGATCTTGTTGACCGACTTGGAGCCCTTGTTGTGGTACAGGCCGGAGATCACCAAAGTAGAGCCCTCTCGCATGGTCACTGTGGTCTTGACCTTACGCGAGATGAAGCCCGGAATGCCGTTGGAGGCAACAGACCAATCCAACTCCGAGACCTCGGCCTCGAGGGTGGTGGTGATATTGCCGCGGGAGTCGGCGATGGGCGACATCTTCATCAACACGCCGTATTCCTTAAACTCCACCGTGCAAGCGCCCAGGGGCGTACAACTCACGATGGGCACTTCGCCGCCCACCATGAACTTGGCCTTGCCGCCGGAACCACACACGAGCTTCGGCTTGGCCAGGGTGCGCGCGAAGCCCCGCTTGAACATCATCTTGAACTGCGCGCTCATGGAGGTCTCGGGCGTCTTCAGGCTCAGTTGGACACTGTGGCCGGCGGCCGGGACGATGCCAATCTGGCCCGTGATCTCTCCAGACGCAGTGATGGCCGCCGGTAGCTGCAGGCCGAACTTGATATCGGCGTTTTGCACCATCTCGATGAACTTCACCTCCACCAATACCTGGCGCCCCTTGCCCACGGTGAGCAGGTCTACGACCTTGAGGTCCATATTATTGATGAGCTTATGGACCTTCTTCTGCTCGGTCTTGGAGCCGATGGCGCCCTCGAGGTAGACCATTCCACCATAGAGATTCGCCTTCACCGTGGTGAGCCCCGCCGTCTGCAGGATCTTGTTGATCTCGGTCACTGCGCTGGGCCGATAGCCGACGAAATTTTTCAGCTTCTTCTTTCCGAAGAGCTTCACGGCCTTGATCACGCGCCCATAGTCCTGGGTGGTGAGGGCCCGACCGTCGATGATCACCATGTTGCCGAACATCCGCGGGAAGATCCCCTCCACGGGCCCGAGGAAGTCCTTCACTGCCTGGAGCAGCTCGCTGACCTGCTGCTTGGAGACGGTAACGCGAACCTTGTACACCTTGCCGTTAGACAGGGTGAAATGCACCTCGGTGACCCCACCGGAGATACCTACGATGGTGGCGCCCTTAGCGAAATACCGCACGATATCTGTCACGCGCGGGTTCAGGGTGTGAACCTGGACTACCTTTCGCGGAGTAGTGATATTGGTCGACTGGCCGACACCCAAGCTGATCTTCTTAATAGCCAAAGCTGGGGTCGCTACCCCCAACACGAGGGCAAAGACCTGAAGCGAGATGATGGAGCGCAGCACTGTCCCGTTCATGAGCCACCTTTCAGGTGATGCAATAGCCTGTAAAAGATACAGAAATCACCCGGCAAGGTCAAGGCGCGACCGGAGCGCAATACAGTCTGGGACAGTGCCTGAGATCACTGGATTTTCAGCGATAGCGGAAGCCAGGTGGGGTTCGAGGTCCTGGAGGCCCGGAAGCGGCCGTAGGCGGCGTTCCCCAAAAGCTGAGCTTGGCGGTCTAAGCGGTCCTAGATGGGGATGTTAGATGAGGGCGACCGAGACGATGCAGGCGCAGAGGATACCGAGGATGCGGGCGTGGGGGCCAAGGTCGTAGGCCAACGCCCGGTAGAAGGGGAGCCTCTCAGCGCGATCGAGGGACTGCCGGATGTGCGCCAGGTGCAGGTCGCTCTCGGCTTTCTTCTCGCCCATGAGAAACTCACGGGCAGTGTCCAGAGCGTTGTCCAGGTGGTGGTCACGATCCAACCGACGCAGAACCTTGGCGTCCAGGAGCGGGCGCATGAGGCCCATGAAGGCGCCGATGGCCACGCCCCCGGCACAGCCCGCCAGGACCGACTGCCAAAGGGCCGGACCGGCGTACCCAAGCCCCACCACCAGCATGGTCAGAAAAGCGATGGCAGCCGCGACGATGCCCACGAGAATGACACCCTCCACGGCGTGGCGGATACGATAGACGATGCGAGCGCGTTTCATGATTCGATTGAGGCGGTCGATGTCTGTCATGGCGTGTTCTCCCTTCGAGCGTGTGACCCTGATACCAATCTGGGCCGTCGAATATTCCCTGTCCGTCCTTCGGGCATCCCACCACATGGTCTCGCACACACAGAAACACCTCAGCGCTCCGGGCGGCGACTTTGTGCCCTCATACCTGTAACGAGTGACGAACGGTGTTACTGACGCCTCCGGGAACAAAAAGTTCTCAGATGCCAAACTTTATTTTCGCACGCACATGTGGGTATATACCGTCCCAGAGCCCATTCTCGGAGTCCACGAGCCCATTCTCGGAGTCCACGAGCCCATTCTCGGAGTCCACGAGCCAAATTCTCGGAGCCCACGAACCAAATTCTCGGAGCCCACGAACCAAATTCTCGGAGCCCACATGACCACCCAGCCCAGCCGCGAAATCGAAACATTCGACAACCCCAACCCTGGGCGAGACTACGAGATCCTCATCGACAGCCCCGAGTTCACCTGCCTGTGCCCCATGACGGGCCAGCCGGATTTCGCCACGATCACCGTGACGTACGTACCGGACCTCCGATGCGTGGAGCTCAAGAGCCTCAAACTCTATCTATGGTCCTACCGGGAGGAGGGCGCCTTCCACGAAGCCGTCACCAATCAAATCTGCGACGACCTGGTAAAAGCCCTCGCCCCCCGAAGCCTAGAAGTACGAGCCATGTTCAACATCCGAGGCGGAATCACCACCACAGTAATAGTCCGCCACCCAAAGTAATAGTCCGCCACCCAAAGTAATACTCCGCCACCCAAAGTAATACTCCGCCACCCGACCTGACCCCGCACACGCTCCCATCCCACAAGTCCCAAAGGCGCAACATCGCCACCACCTTCACCCGAAGGTTGCCCTGATATTGCGCCTAACTCCTCGCCTCGCCGCAACATCCCCCCCACCTTCACCCGAAGGTACCCCGGATATTGCCCCCGCCGTCCCAAAGAGACGCAACATCGCTAACACCTTCGCCCGAAGGCCCCAGCGATCTTGCTGCTGTGCCCCCCCCTGCTGTGCCCCCGCAGACGCAACCAATATCCCCACCGGCCGATAACCTGAACAACAACCTCACACAGGAGAGCTTCATGGTGCCTCTGGGACATCACATCCGAATTCGTCTGGCCGATAACCGGGTCATCGCTCCCACTCCAAAACAACAGCGACTCATCACCCGCATAGTGCTCGAGCAGGGACGTCGCGACACCCTACTCTGTACATCCCTGGCAGGGACTCACCTCCACCTCGATGCCCTATGCAGCGAAGCCCGGTCGAGTCGCCTGGTTCAACGCATCACCTCGAGCGTCAAGCAGCGCCTCACCCTGCCGTTGGGATTCACGCACTACCCCCATGAGCCCATCCGGGACCATAGACACCTCTGTTACAGCACGCGCTACATCTTCACCCAGCACCAGCACCATGGACTGCCGCCGGAGCAGACGCTGGACGGCACAAATCTGCCCGATCTACTGGGAATGCGATTCATCGGCTCGTACACGCTCGAGAATCTCCGGAAATGGCTTCCGCAACTGCGGAGGTCGCAGCTCATTGAGTGGCTCGGCGTGACCGACCTCCATACGGCGGAAGGCACAGTGGATGACGTTGTTCAGGCCGCACTGGCAGCGGCGGCGCTGTGCGATCTGCACCGGTCCTCACCGCGGGTCATCACCACACGTCGTGCCATTGTAGAGCTCGTAGACAATCGTCTGTCGACAGCCGAGCTATGCGAGCTATTCGCCATTCGCCCTCGGACCCTGACCTGGCTACGGAGACGACCCGTGGATCACAGGCTGGTCCACGCCATTCGCCTCCAGGTCGGCACACGGGCTGCTCTACGTTCCCGACGCCACGACTGGAACAACGAAATCCCGGCGTAAAGGCAAAGCCCCTGTCCGCTACTTTGCCCCCATACCCGGCGCGGGCCCCATACCCGAAGCGGGCTCCATACCCGGCGCGGGCTCCATACCCGAAGCTGCCCCCATACCCGAAGCTGCCCCCATACCCGGCGCGGGCTCCATACCCGAAGCTGCCCCCATACCCGAAGCTGCCCCCATACCCGGCGCGGGCTCCAAACCCGGGGCGGATCTCGGCCCCGCCTTCTTCAGGGCCGCGCGGATGGTCTTCTCGTTGGGGGCGTAGGTCCGAACGAAGGGCTGCCCCACGGGCTCGAAGAAAAATGCCGGCGCCCCGGGTACACCCTTCCCGTCCCGTTTGCCTAGCTTCTCGCCGTAGAAGATCTCCTGACGCAACTTCTGCGAAATGGCGTGGGTGTTCAAACACTGGCCAAAGCGCCGCATGTCCAGCCCGGCCAATCGCGCCATGCGCACCATATTCGGCGGCCGCCGCTTGCTGTACTTGCGATACAGCGCGTCGTTCATCTCCCAAAATCGCCCCTGATCTCTCGCACACAGCGCCGCCCGGGCCATGACGCAGGCCCGCTTGTGCTGCGGTCGCTTCACCGTCGGGTTGCACTGGTGGCCCAGCGGATACTGCAGATGCACCAGCCGCACGTCCTCGCGCAGGTCCTTATGCTTTTTGAGAAGCTGCCGGATGTTCGCGTGGAAGCGCTTACAGAAGTAGCACTCGTAGTCTGACAGCTCGTAGACGGTCAGCCGCGGGTTCTTCGCCCCGATCCACGGGTGACCATCCTTCGTCAGGCCGTGGTCCACGCTCCCGGCTCCCCTGGCGCCGAAGACTTCCTTCAGCGCGCTATCGATATACATCACATGGGGGTGCCCACGCCGCAGGTCCTCGCCTTTTCGCTCGAACACATAAAAGGGCGTCCCGGGAATGGTCTCGCCGATGCACTCCTTCGCCATGCGGTCGCCGATTTTCATGTCCAGGGCGAGCTTCTTCTTCGCGCGGCTCGAAGTCAGGCACCGTTCGAACTTCGAAATATCCAACTTCAGCTTGGCCGCCAACCCCTGCAGATTCGCCCCGCCCCGCCGCCGCTGGCGCCGGAACATCATATCGTTCATGTGCCAGAACTTCCCCTGCTCCGCCGCGCACACCGCGCCCATGGCCAACTCACAGGCCCGGGGATGGAACGGCCGATCCACCGTCGGGTTGCAGGCCTGGTCCAACGGATACTGGTAGTGCACCACCCGGACCTTGTCCCGATACTTCTTCTTGTTGAGGATCTCCCGCAGCCGCGCGTTGAAGCCCCGACAAAACCCACACTGATAGTCCGAAAACTCGTGGATGGTCAGGACCGGATCCTTCGCGCCGATCCAATGATGCCCATCCTTCGTCACACCGTGCGCCAGGTTCCCCGGACCCACCGGCTCGTTCAGCTTCCAGTAGTTGGGGTACAGGGCCATGAGCGCCCCGGCTACGACCACCACCACCCCAGCCCCCCACGCCAAACGCGACACATTGCGCCCCAACAGCGCCACGTCCCGCCGCACCGACGCCACCACCCCGCCATGCTTTCGACACACCCACCAGCTCACCACCAGCAGCACCGTGTTGACCACGTACAACCCCGCACACACCAGACACAACGACTTCACCAGGAATTGCGAAATATACGCCATCCCCAGCGCCCCCAAAAACGCCCCCACCGACACAACGAACATCACCCCAGGCATCGTGTGCCAAACCCAGTCATTCTCCCCTCCCTTGCCCGCGCGATCACGACCGCGACCACGACGACGCCACTGTCGAACCTGCACCCCAAACACCGCCAACAACCCCAGGATCAGCACCGCATAAAACAGGATGGACCACACCGAAACCGGCACCCCCCAAAGCACCGCCCAGGGCGACTCCGCCACCGAAAGACAGTCCACCTTAGAATGCACCGAGCAGTAAGAACTAGCATTCGGCTGCGTATGCGCCTTCACATGGAGCTGCGTCAACATCACCGACCCCACCAACCCCACCACACAAAACACCACAAAAACAGCCCGCAAAACCGGCGCCCGCAACCGACTATCAATCAACTCCTCCGCCGACTCCTCCGCCGACTCCTCCGCCGACTCCTCCGCCCGCTCCCCTTCCGACTCCTCCGCCCGCTCCCCTTCCGACTCCTCCGCCGACTCCTCCGCCGACTCCCCCGCCCGCTCCTCCGCCCGCTCCTCCGCCCGCTCCTCCGCTGACTCCTCAATTCTATCGTCAGTTCCAGTACTCATACGCTCTCGCTCTCAATTCCAAAGCAACCAAGACCAGGAATATAGCAGCCTTTCTCACCCCACACAGCCCGAGATCGCTCTCCCAAACCCCCATCCCCCAAACACCCCAAACCATCCCCCTAACCCCCCAAAAACACAACCTCTTGACACCCCAACCCCCCAATGCTAACCAACCCGACGCTACTCAAACAGAGCAGCACGCCGACGTAGCTCAGTTGGTAGAGCAGCTGATTCGTAATCAGCAGGTCAGCGGTTC
>JAOZUO010000017.1:0-50904 GCA_029938605.1 Deltaproteobacteria bacterium
CTGCCACCCGGCCTTCGGAGACTACTGCCTAACCCTGGACGGCATCCAAGGCTGCGGCGTGGACTGCACCTGGGAGACCTGCCCTGAGGGGTACGTCTGCCAGACGGTCACCAGCAGCGCCGGCCCGGTACAGCAGTGCGTGCCGCCCGTGGGATCCTGTCGCTGTACCCCCGAAAGCGTCGGTTTGGTCCGAAGCTGCACGGCGGACAACGTCTTCGGAATTTGCCACGGCGAATCCACCTGTCTGATCTCCGGAGAGTGGAGCCCCTGCGACGCCACTCCTCCCGAGCCTGAGGTCTGCAACGGTGTGGACGACAACTGCAACGGCCTGTTGGACGCCGACGACCCCGCGGTGGACATCAGCTCGCTGCCCACGAATCCTCCTTACCCCACGTGCCGCACGGGCGCGGCAGGCTTCTGCGAGGGCCGCTGGACCTGTCAGGAGGCCACCACGGACGTCTTCGAGTGGATCTGCGACGCCGCCGAACCCGTGGACGAGATCTGCGATGGTGGAGACAACGACTGCGACGGCACCATCGACGAGGATTTTCTGGACACCGACGGGCGCTACGTACACCCGAACCACTGTGGAACCTGCGAGCTCGACTGCGAGACCGTCGTGGCCAACCTGGCCACCGGGCCCGGAGGCGTAGTGGTGGACGGCGCGGTGACCTGCGAGCTTCGCGGTGGATCGCCCACCTGCGTGCCGCTGTTGTGTGAGGACGGCTACGCGCCCTTCCCCGAGGGTCAGCCCGTGCTCTGTCTCGAGCTGGTCAGCCCCCAGTGTCGACCCTGCACCTCAGACGGCGACTGCCTCCTGTCGGTGGATCAATGCCGACCCGTGGGGAACGATCCCCACGACAGCTGTCTGCAGGGCTGCGGCACCGACGCCCCCTACGGTGGCTGCACCGGCCAGGTGGGCATCCAGGGCTGCTGCCCATCAGACAGCCGATGTCAGGAGGTGGCCGGCTCCCTGGTCTGCGTTCCCACGGCCGATAGCTGCGACTGCAACGCCGATCGGGTGGGGTCTACAAGGCCCTGCTACTTGAACGGCGACGGCGGCGCCATCTGCGTGGGGCTGCAGCTCTGCGAGTTGGTGGCCGGCAACCTGTACACCTGGTCCGAGTGTGACGCCTCCGAGACCGTGGTGGAGGTGTGCGACGGCGAGGACAACGACTGCAACGGCGAGATCGACGAACCCTTCAAGGACACCCAGGGAAGTGGCACCTACGACGTGGACGAGCACTGCGGGGCCTGCAATGAGAACTGCCTCGCCCAGTGGAGCCAGGAGATCCAGCACGCCATTGGCGGCTGCGTCTACCAACCCGGCCAGACCCCCGACTGCGAGATCGTGCAGTGCACCACCGAGACCGTAGGCGGCGGCGGGACCTGTCGCCTGGACCTGGACTGCGGCGCGGGTTGGAGCTGTCACCCCGTTTATCATCAGTGCACCCGCGCCTGCACGGGGCCGGCGGACTGCTCCGGCGGACTGTGCAGCTCAGGCTTCTGCACCACGACCTGCAGTAACAACGCCCAGTGCGTGACGCAATATGGCCAACCCAGCGCCTGCGTGAGCGGTGCCTGCCAGGCCGAGTATCTGTTCCACAACGTCGACGAGGTGGACTCCAACGGCTGCGAGTGCGCCGCCCCCGTGAGCGGTGCCGTGGACACACCGGACATCTACCGCACCTATCCCGAAGCGGGCTGGCCCTACGTGGACCGCAACTGCGACGGCGTGGACGGAGATCTGGCCAGCGCGCTGTTCGTGTGGTCCGGCACAGACAGCAGCCAGGGCACCCAGGAACACCCCTTCCGGACCATCGATGAGGCCCTCGCGGTGTTCAACCCCTCCCTGAACAGCCAGATCCTCGTGGCGGCAGGCTACTACGAAGAGATCCTCTTCCTTTCGGCCGGGGTACGCCTCTTCGGCGGCTACGCGCCGGACTTCGCCACCCGGGACGTGGTGCTCTACCCGACCATCGTCGCCGGGCCGGAACCCGATTTCGATCACCCGAACCATCCCCTGGGCGTGATCAACGGCGAAGACATCGCCGGGCTGGAAACCACCGTGGCGGGGTTCGTGATCTTCGGCTTCGACGTGACCTACCAGCCGGGACCGGGCAACCACGGCGAGACCACCTACGCGGTGTTTTTGCGCAACTGCTCCGGGGCGGTGACCATCGCCAACAACGTCATCCTGGGAGGCCGTGGGGGCGAGGGCGGCCTGGGTCTGGCCGGATCTCCGGGCCAGGGCGGCAACAACGGGCAGGACGGGCAAAACTCCACGGAGTGCAACACTGCCCAGTGCACCAACGAGTCCCAGTCCGGCGGCACCAGGGGCACCAACTCCAGCTGCGGCGGCGCCGCGGGCAACCACGGCGCGGGATCCGACGGGGACCTGCCGAGCCAGGGCTACTCCTCCACGGCCGGCGGCAACGGTCTCGGCGGAGACAACGGTACGTACACCAACGCCGGCAACACGGACTGGTGGTACCTGTGCAAGTACGACTGCCAGGTCGCCAACGATATGGACGGCGACGACGCCCAGTCCGGCGGCAACGGCTCCACGGGCAACGGCGGCAACGGCTGCGGGCTGTCCTTCGGCACGGTGTCAGGCGGCGAGTGGACCGGCGGCACGGGGAGCTCGGGCTCGGGAGGCACGGCGGGCAGCGGCGGCGGCGGCGGCGGCGCGGGAGGCTGCGTGCAGAACAGCAACCAGTCCAACTGCACCGAAGGGAACCTGCTCGGGGACCTCGGCTCCACCGGCGGCGGCGGCGGTGCGGGAGGCTGCGGTGGCACCGGCGGAATCGGCGGTGGAGCGGGCGGCGCCTCCTTCGCCGTATTCGTCTCCTACACCTACGCGGTGGCCACCCGCCCGGTGGTCCTGGGCAACGTGATCGAGCGGGGCGAGGGTGGCGCGGCGGGTTCGGGGGGCTACGGTGGCCACGGTGGTCTCGGCGGCCAGGGAGGCACGGGGGGCATCGCCCAACCGCCGGCCTGGTGCGCCGGCTACGGCGGCAAGGGTGGTCGCGGGGGCGACGGCGGTGGTGGCGGCGGCGGTGGTGGTGGCTGCGGCGGCAGCGCCTACGGCGTGGCCGGCCAGCAAATCGGCAGCGCGGGGTACGCCACCTCGAACACCTTCGAGCCGGCCTCCACCGTGACCACGGGAGGCCCGGGGGGCGACGGGGGACCCTCCCCGGCAGGTGGAAGCGCCAACGGAAGCGCCGGCGTCTACGGCGAGTCGGGGGATCTCCATGTTTATTGAGAAACGAATCCCGATTCGGACGCTGGCGTTGACCTGCGCGATATTGTGGGTCGGTGTGGTGGTTACGGGCTGCGGCCGGACCTCCGCCTTTCCGGATCCCTGCGCCGACGGTGGCTGCCCCTGCACCTTTAGCTGGGACTGCCCGACAGGGTACGACTGCATCGATCAAATCTGCGTCCAGCGGATGCTGCCCGACGCCGCGGCGGACGTGGCGCCAAACCTCCTGGGCTTCGGCGAGCTCTGCCAAGAGAACGACCAGTGCGAAAGCGGCTACTGCTTGCCGGATCTGCAGGACGCCTTCTGTACCGTGGAGTGCCAGGGCGGCTGCCCCGACGGGTGGGCCTGCCGCCTGGTGACCGATCCCCGGGGCGGCACCGAGCCCATCGGCCTGTGCGTGGTGGACCGACAGCGGCTCTGCCAGCCCTGCCTGGACGACGGCGACTGTAACCCCTCCGGGGGCGACAAGTGTCTGCCCAACCCGACGGCCCTGCACTGCGCGCTGGACTGCACCTTTGGTGACTGCCCCACGGGCTACATCTGCACGGACGTGCCGGGAGGACCCGGCGCGGGGACGCTGCGTCAGTGTCTCCCCGTAAGTGGCACCTGCGCCTGCACCGCCGAAAGCGCCGGGCAGCTTCGCGGCTGTGAACGCGCCAACGCCATCGGCGTCTGCGCCGGGCAGGAGATCTGCGAGCCCGCCGATGGCTGGTCGGACTGCTCCGCCAATGAGCCGGCCCCCGAGACCTGCAACGGCGTGGACGACAACTGCAATGGGCCGGTGGACGAGAACATGGACGATCGACCCTGCTCGATCACCGTGGACCAGTGGACCTGTACGGGCACCGAGACCTGCCAGGGCAGCGCAGGCTGGATCTGCGACGCGCCCACTCCCGAGCCCGAGACCTGCGACGGAGCGGACAACAATTGTAACGGCCAGATCGACGAAACCTTCGTGGACGCCGCGGGCCTCTACTACACCCGCGCCCACTGCGGTGGCTGCGGCATCGACTGTGATCTGATCATCGCCAACGCCGCGGTCACCACCTGTGAAATTCATGAGGGCGCCCCACGCTGCATCGCTATTTCGTGCCTCCCGGGGTTCTTCCCCTACGCCGACGGCACCATCTGCCTGCAGCTACCGGACACCCTCTGCGACACCTGCGTCACCGACGCCGACTGCGTCTCCCCCGGCAGCCGCTGTATCGACAACGGCGAGGAGCAATTCTGCGGACGGGACTGTGGCCCGACCTCGGTGTACGGCGCCACCTGTCCCACGGGGTACCACTGCGTCACCGACAGCGGAGCCCAGCAGTGCCAGCCCGTGAACGACACCTGTCTTTGTGACGCGGCCAACGTCGGCGCCACCCGGGCCTGCACCCTGCAGTGGTGCACGGGCTACGAGTACTGC
Source organism: Deltaproteobacteria bacterium (assembly GCA_029938605.1). Classification (GTDB taxonomy): domain Bacteria; phylum Myxococcota_A; class Polyangia; order HGW-17; family JAJRWW01; genus JAJRWW01. The sequence goes on from JAOZUO010000017.1 coordinate 4,674, forward strand.
ATCGCCAGCGGGGGCGGCTGGGACTGGAGCGCCTGCGATATCAGCCACACCGTGGAGATCTGTGACTCCCTCGACAACGACTGCGACGGATCCATCGACGAGGGATTTCTGAACCAGTCCACCGGCCGCTACGAGTCCGACGAGCACTGCGGCTGGTGCAACAACGACTGCACCAAGTACTGGTCGCCGGAGATCCATCACGCCGTGGGGGGCTGCGACACCTCGCTGCCCCAGCCCGAGTGTCGGCTGGACCACTGCCTCACCGAGACCATAGGCACGATCCTGTACGAGTGGGTGAACGTCAACGGCGACGACTTCGACGGCTGCGAATGTCTCCGGGTCTTGGGAAACCTCACCTACGATCCGCCGGACATGGGCGACTTCCCTGAGCCCGGCGCCACCTACGAAGATGAGAACTGCGACGGTGTGGATGGGGTGGCCGCGGACGCGCTCTTCGTGTGGGGGGGCAACCCGTCGGCGGGCTCAGGCACCCGGACCAATCCCTACCGGACCCTGAACCAGGCCCTCACTGCGCTGCCGAGCTCCGGTAAGGAGTATATTCTGGTGGCCGAGTCCACCTACTCCGAGAACGTGATCCTGTTTGAGGGAACCCAGCTCTATGGTGGGTACGCGTCGGACTTCCTCAGCCGGGACATCCTGCTGTTTACCACCACCATCCAGGGCGTGACGCCCGCGGGCGCCAGCGAACGTGGCGCCGTGACCGCCACCAACCTGGGCCACAGCTCGAGTCAGACCGTGGTAAGCGGCTTTTACGTGCTGGGCCCGGACATCGAGGCGGACACGCCCGACAACGCAAACGGCTCGGCCAGCATCGGCATCTACCTCGCGGACTGTGGCCCGGGGCTGGTGCTCCAAAACAACATCCTGTACGGCGGACACGGAGGGCCCGGAGGTCGGGGTACCACCGGCGTATCGGGATACGGGCGACAGGACAGCGTGGCCCTCGATGGCGGCGGCGGCCTGGACTCCGTCACCACCGGCGGTCCCTGCCCAGCGGGACTCAACCGCCTCGGGGGATCGAGCGGTGTCAACAGCCAGTGCTCGACGGTCACGGCGGATCCCGGCGGAAACGCCATCTGCCCGGTCTTCGACTTTTCCACCCAACCCTACCTGAGCCAGCAGCAGCAGTACGTCTCGCCCTCGGGCACCAACGGTGCCGGCGGCTGGGACTGGAGCTATGACGATCTCAGCGGCCCGGGCTGCGGCCATGTCACCGAGAGCGGCTGGCCTTCGGACATCCGCACCCACCACGGACAGGACGGCACGGACGGTACGGATGGCAACCCCGGCACCGGCGGGGGCGGAGGCACAAACGGCTACGGCTCCATCGCCGGTGGCATGTGGGTCCACGCCCCCGTGGGTCCCTCCTCTGGAGGCGCCGGCGCACTCGGGGCAGCCGGGGGCGGAGGAGGCGCTGGAGGCGGCACTGCCTACTACGCCGCCGGCACCTGCAACGACCACGAAGAGGGCGCCACGGGGGGCGGCGGTGGCGCCGGAGGCTGCGGAGGAAACGGCGGGGCGCCGGGGGGTGGAGGAGGCGCCTCAGTGGCGATCTTCGTCTACTTCACGAGCGCCGCTACGGGACCGCAGTTGCCCATCATCCTGCAAAACCGCATCCGCCGCGGTCCTGGGGGCGCAGGAGGCACCGGCGGCTTTGGCGGTCCCGGTGGCCAGGGCGGCAACGGCGGCTTTGGCGGCAACTCCACCAACTGGTCGGCCTCGGTGGGCGGCAAGGGTGGGGACGGCGGCAACGGGGGCCCCGGAGGAGGAGGAGGAGGAAGCTCCGGCGGTCCCTCCTTCGGCATCCTGGGCTTCAATATCCCCGGCACCACCTGGGGCTCAACGAACCTGTGGGACTACGCCAACACCGTGGACACCGGCGGGGTAGCGGGAGTGGGTGGCGGCGCCGCCGCAGTGGGCTCCGTGGGACAAGACGGCGTGGACGGCCACTTCACCAACCTCCTGTACCTACGCCCCTGTGGCTCTGGAAACTCCTGTCCCGGCACCCAGATCTGCGACCCCAACAACGTCTGCATTCCGAATTAATCGCCAGAAAGTAGCTCGCGCTTTACGGAGCGCTTCACGGTTTTGCCGTTGCGTTCTATTTCGAGGACTACGGCGGTGCCGGAGGGTCCCAGGAGCAGGGTCTGCACGTCAGTGAGACCCAGACCATCGAGGTCCTGGCCATCCACCGCCACCAGCTCATCGCCCACCACGAGGCCTGCGTTCTCGGCGCTGCTGCGGGGCGCGATGGTGGCGATAAGGATGCGATCGCCATTTTCCCGCAGGGTGATAGGTACCCCGGCCTGAAGGGACGTGGGGGCCTGGGTGCCGGGCGTCAGGTCCACGATCAGTGAGGTCGTGGCGAGACCGGCGATGACCTTCACTTCCATCAACTTGCCCGTGCCGCGCTCGGGGTGGGTGGCGACCAGCTCGTGGGTGCCCGGGGGGACCTCGGCGATCACGAAAGATCCCTTGGCGTCAGTCCGTCCCTCCAGCCCCGCGATCTTCACCAGGGCGTCATCCACCGCCAACCCCCGGTCGTCGCGGACGTACCCCTCCACCGACCCACCCAGCTCGAGGTACACCCTCACCCCCCGCCGAGTGATCTTGCGCGGGGTACGCGCCGTTTTGACAAACACCACCTGGGTGACCCGGGCGTAGTTGGGCGCGGTCACCACGAGCTCATACTTCCCGGCGGGGATGGGCACCTCCTGGGCGCGTCCGGCAAATCCCTCCCGACGGATCACCGGCCCTCCCGCGCGTCGCAATACGTAGCTGAAGGCCGGCAGGGAGGCTCGGGTCTGACGATCCCGCACCTCGAAGGCCACCCCACCGCCGTAGGACAGCTTCCAGGTTTGCGGCGCCACGGGACAACGCACCTCGAAGGCGTGATCCGGGAAGTTGTGATGGTGCACGGTGACCGCATACGAGAGTTTGCCCAGGGCGGACACGGCAAATCCACCTGCCGGATCTGACACGGCCACACCCCGGCTCGGAGCGTCGGGGGTCACCGACACCAGCGAAAGCCGCGCCCCCGTCACCGGCAGGCCGTGACCGTCCACCAACCGACCCCGCACCGAGCAAGCGGCCCTCTGCATGGTCAGCACCACCTTTGTGGTCTGGCCGGGCTTGCCCACCCGCAGGCGATGCACCAGGGGCACAAACCCGGGTGCAGAAAGTCCCAACCGCACCCGGCCGAGGAGATTTTTCATCCCGAAGCGGCCCTTGTCGTCGGTGATCCGCACCACGTAGTGAAAAGGATCGGCCATCTGGGCCAGGGCCACCTGAACCCCTGCCAAGCCCACCCCTTCGGGATCGAGCACGGTACCCTGAAGGGACGCACCCGGCCCCATGCGGATCACGAGATCCCGACGCACCTCTCCGCGCTTGAGGCGCCACGGCCCGGCCTTGGCCCGGGCGTAGGACTCATGGCGCACCACCAGGGAGAGGGAGCCGGGCGGGACCCCCAAGATGCGGAACTTGCCCTTTTCATCGGTCAAAAAGGCCGTCGCCCGGCCGCTCAGGGGGATCCGCCCCGTGGCCACGGTGAGATCCCCGGCACTGTCCACCGCGGGCATCAGAGGCACGGGCCCCGCCAGTACACCGAGGGAGCCCGGTGGCGTGGCGGTGGCATCCACCGTGGATTTGCCAATGCCCACTAATGAGCGCAGGGCCCGGTCCCACAGGGTGTCCTGGAGAGCCACCGTGGGGCCGGATCGATCGGCAATGTAGCTGCCACGGGCGCGGCCCACCACCTCGATACGCGCCCCCACCACCACCCGCCCGGTGTCATCGATCACCGTACCCGCCAGCACTCCACCCCGATGCAGATCCAGCTCCACGGGAGGGTTGGGACCCGGCAGCACCGTGACCGGTACGCCCCGTCGGGGTAGGTACGCGTCCCGGGACAATGTGAGCCTGTACTCTCCGGGCAGCAGGGGTTCGAGCACGAAGGAGCCATCCTTGGTGGTCTGCGTCATCAGCGGGTTCATGGCGAGCAGATCCCGCCCGGCCGTAATACGTACGCCGCCGATGGGCTTGCGGGTGAGGGCGTCTACGACCCGGCCCTTGACCACGGTGCCCTCGAGCAGGGTCAGCACCACCGGCGGTGGGGATGCGCCGCCCAGGAGATCCACCGCGGGGGCCGGCGCCGAAACCCAGCGACCACGGCGGGCTCGAAGCTCATAGATACCCTCGCGCAGGCCGGTGAAGCGGAACCGTCCCTGGGGGTCAGTGCTCGTGTGGACAGGAGGCCAGACCCCTGAGCCAACCAGCTCCACCACCGCGCCGGGGGCGGGCTTGTCGTTAGCCACCACCCGTCCGGTGATGGTCTGCAGGGGACGCAGGGAGATCCGCAGGCCCACGGCTGGAGCGACGACCTGACGCAGCACGAAGGAGCCAAAGCCGTCCGCCCTCACCATAAGCTGATAGGCCGCTGCCTGTAGTCCGGATACCCGGAACCGTCCCTTGTCGTCCACCGACCCCTTGTGGGGTGGTTCCAGCGGGCGGTGGGGCAGATCCAACGCACCGATCACCGCAATCTGCGCGTGGGTGATCGGCCTCCCGTCGGGATCGGTCACCCGCCCGCTCACCGCATGCCCCGAGACCAGTCGTAGGGTGCCAAGGTCTCGCGTACCAGATCGTTCCAAACGGATCCTACGGTGGAGCCGCGCCATACCAGGGGCGCTGATCAACAGGTGGTAGCTTCCCGCGAGCCCGACATCCACCGCCACCCGCCCCTGATTGTCGCTCCGTACCAGGAGTACGGGCACGGTGCCAAACCCCACGGTCCGCAGGGCAAGCACTAGCTCGGCGCCGGCCACAGGGCGATCCTGCCCGTCCACCACCCTGCCCGTGACGCGACACAAAAAGCGCACCAGCCCCGGAGATGGCGACGAGAGATCACCGGTGATTGCGCCAGGGCCGTCCACCGGCACCTGGGCAGTCTGACACCGCCGGCCGGCCACCAGCCCAAAGACACACAACAAGACCGCGCCTCCGATCACCAGAAGGTTGGTCCGCTGCGCCGCGCGGCTCATCACTCGGGTCAACGCTCACCTCCGGGGCATGGTACTGGTCTGTCCCGCCTCAGAAAATCCTTGCCGTCCGCGCACGTATCTGCTATTCGCTCCAGTCGCCCAACCCTGAAAAGAGGATTGTCATGGCTGCCGTATGTGACCTGTGTGGAAAGAAGCGGAACGTGGCCAATAATGTGAGCCACTCTCATATCAAGACCAAGACCGTGCAGAAACCGAACCTGCACAAAGTCAAAGCCGTGGTGAACGGCACAAACACGCGGCTGCGCGTGTGCACACGCTGTCTGCGGTCGGGAAAGATCGAACGCCCCAGCGTGGTCAAGGCGGATCCGTTCGGATAGTCTTAGAGCGCTCGCTCCAGACGTCTGTGTTCTCCTATCAGAACCGCTTTCCAACATTTTCCTCATTGATCCGGCGCCGCACAATTCTCTGTGGATATCCGGCTGCGCCTTCAGTAAGATAGCCTTTGATGTCTAATATATCTACGAGAGGCTAGACGATGGCCCTGTTCAGCAATAAGCACCAGTCCAACTACCGAGCCTCCGTCAAAATGATCGAGGCGGTGTTCCAAGAGCTCGGGATCCCGGTGAAGGAGACCCGTATCGATGAGGACGATGCCAGCGCTGCGGCCCGAGAGACCGTGGGATGGGTGGTGATGAAGGGGTCCGCCGAGGTGTACGTCTTTTTGTACCAGGGCGAAAATGACAACTACATCCATGTCTACTCACCGGTCATGAATCTGCCAGAGCGGAACCTGCTGCAGCTCTTCCGCCGGCTGCTCGATCTGAACGGTGTGGGAACCATGGGGGTCGCCTTCGGGCTCAAGAACGAAAACGTCGTGCTGTCCATCTATCGGAGCACCACCGACCTGGATCGATCCGAGGTCCGAGAGATGATCATCAACGTCGGCGAGCACGCGGACTACTACGACGACATCCTCGTCAACGAGTTCGGCGGTCGCCGCTACTGCGACGTGACCCACCAGTAAGGGCCCGGCGGCCACGCTACCCGTCGGCTTCACTGCCCGTTGACTACGCTGCGCGCCGGGTTTCCCAGCTCACACCTTGCTCGACGCCATCATTTCGCTGCCGCTTCATGCGCCGACGCCAGCGTCCCGGGCGACGGGCAATGCGCGCCCGGAGGCGCTCCATCATGACTGCGCTCAGTTGGGATGCGGGGTACTCAAAATCGAACCGGGTGCTCATGGGTGACCTCCTGCTGTGTCGACGCTGAGATAGAGCAAGGGGCGTGCCACCGGGAGCCATGTTGTTTAACTAGTTGATTTTATTTGCTGCTGCTGACAGATCGGCAACAGTGGACCCAGGCGCCATGACAAAATGGCACCCGATTTCAGCCCTGGTCATGACAGGAGATCACTTTCGGGGCGTGGGAACGAGCGGACGGGGTCGGGGAGCGAGCGAACGGGGTCGCCCGACGAGCGGCCTCATCTGCGGCTTGCCCTTCGGACCCGCCTGCGGCTTGCCCTTCGGACCTACCAGCTTTTCGAAGTAAGCCCGGTCCTCGGTGGACAGGGGCAACGCGAGGGCGCGGGCCACCACCTTTTGCGCCGCGACCACCAGGTTGCGTCGCAACAACACCTGGGCCAGCACATCCAGGGCGTGGGCACTGCGTCCTCCGGCCAGACGATCCGCCAGCCGGACCTGCACCAAAGCCTCTGCCAATCCGCCTCGACGCAGGGCGAGCCACCCGAGGTAGAGGTGCGCCCTCACCCGTTTGGGATGAGCCCGCACGAGCCGCAGGAGCCGAGCCCGGGCGGCGGCGTGTTGCCCCAGGTGCTCCTCTGAAATGGCCAGATGCACGGTGGCCTCGTAGTCCGCGGGATCCAGCTTGAGCACCGCCAACAGATGTCGTCGCGCCGCCTTGTAGTCGCCGGCCCGCCGGGCCGCGAAGGCCACCAGGCGCACCACCTTGCTATCCGCCGGACGTAGAGTCAGAGCCCGTGCGAAGTCCTGCCGGGCCTCCATGTGGCGTCCCAGGGCGGTGTGGACCCCCCCGGCAACCAGCCAATACCCGGCGTCGTGGGACCGCGTTTCCCGCAATTTCTTCACCAACGTTGCTGCCGATTGAAACAGCTTTCGGGCGGTATACAACGGCGCCATGAACCACATCACCGCCGGATCCTGCGGCGCCAGGGCTAGCGCTTTGACCCCCACGGTATAGGCCTCCTCCCGACGATCCAGTGCCAGAAGGCTCTGGGCCAGGGGCAACAGGGGCGCCACCATCTTCGGGCGCAGCTTCGCGGCGAGCCGCAGGGAGCGCACCGCCTGGGCGTGGTTTCCCACCTCCCGCAGGGCCAGCCCGAGCCCAAGGTGGGCGGCGCCACTGTCGGGCTCTTGCCGCACCCGAAGGCGTAGAGGCCCGAGCGCCTCGGCGGACCGCCCGGCCAGACGCAAGGCCTCTCCCAGCTCGCCCAGCAGCGACGCCCGACGGGGTACGATTCGGAGGGCCTGCCGGAGCTCGGCGATGGCCTCGGTGAGCTTGTTCTCTCGAAGAGCCAACCGGGCCAGCCGCTGGTGCGCCAGCACCCGATGGGCCGGGCGGTTCGCCGACGCCAGCACCGCTCGGTAGTGGGACCGGGCAATCTCCCGCTTCTGGTACCGTTCGTAGATCTCCCCTAGCTGCAGCGCGGGATCGGGATCGGACGGGTCAAGCGTACGCGCCCGATCCAGGGCCTTCACCGCCTGAGCGTACTTTCCCATGGTCCTCAAGATCCGCCCCAAGGCTCCCCACAGGGTCGCCTTGCCCGGTTGTACCACCAGCCCATCCCGCAAGATCCGCTCGGCCTCACCAAGACGCTTGGTCCGCTCCAGCGCCAAGGCCAGGGCCAACCTGGCCCGGGCGTTCCTCGGACTGCGGGCCACTGCCTTGTGGAGCAAGGCCACCGCGCGCGTGTTGTCTCCCTTGGCCAGGGCGGCCCGCCCCGACCGCAGGAGGTCTTCGTCAGACCCTCGCTTCGATCCACCACAGCTCCCCAGCAGCACCACCACGAGGCTCCCCAAGATCAAGGGCTGCCACAATGATCCCCGACGATTCTTTTTGGTTAAGGTGGACACCATCGTTGGCCCATTGTACTCGAATTTACGCCCCTTGCGCTCCTACAGATCGTTGACATCTCCAGTCCGTTGAGTCATTGTCCCTGAAAATTTCTAGTGGCCTCGAAGTAGTAAGCGCGGACACTTGGAGTCTCGTATGGCGAACGTCGTGGTCGTTGGCGCGCAGTGGGGAGACGAAGGCAAGGGAAAGGTCGTAGACTACCTGACTGAGTCTGCGGACCTGGTCGTTCGCTTTGGCGGCGGGGCCAACGCCGGGCACACCCTGATCATCGGGAATCAACGCCTGGTGGTGCACCTGCTTCCCAGCGGCGTGGTGCATCCAGACAAGCGCTGCTTTCTCGGGGCGGGTATGGTCATCGATCCCGAGGGTCTGCTCGAGGAGATCCGGACCTGCCGGGACATGGGCGTGTCCATCGAGCCCGAACGCGTGCGGATCAGCGAGCAAGCCCACGTGATCCTCCCCTACCATAAGGAGCTCGACGGCCTGAAGGACCAGGGCACCGGCGCCATCGGAACCACCCGGCGCGGCATCGGACCGTGCTACGAGCACAAGATGGCCCGCAGGGGAGTCCGCATGTGGCAGCTCGCACGACCAAAGGAGCTCGCCGAGGCGCTGGACAATGCCTTGCCCGCGGTGAACGCGCAGCTCACCGGGTTGGGCGGCAAGACCGTAGACAGGGATCGGCTGCTGGAGCGCTACTCCTCCATCGGCGCCACCCTGGCACCCTATCTGTGTGACACCTCCCGGGCAGTGGCCGACGCCATGGACGCAGGCGACGCCGTGCTCTTCGAGGGGGCCCAGGGCACCCTGCTGGACATCGACTACGGCACCTATCCCTTCGTTACCTCCTCGAACACCATCGCCGGGGGCGCCTGCACGGGCGCGGGGGTTGGGCCAACCTGCATTGACGCAGTGGTGGGCATCGTGAAGGCCTACCAGACCCGGGTGGGCAACGGACCGTTCCCTACTGAGCTGTCCGGCGAATCCGACGCCATCCTGCGCGACCGCGGACAGGAGTTCGGCGCCACCACCGGCCGGCCCCGACGATGCGGCTGGCTCGATGTGGTCACCCTCCGTCGGGCCGCCCGCCTCAACGGGCTGACCTCCATGGCAGTGACCAAGCTCGACGTGCTCGGCACCCTCCCCACGTTGCGACTGTGTACCGGCTACAGGCTCGATGGCCAAACCTTCGATGATCTGCCCGCCTCGGCGAAGGACATGGAGCGACTCGAGCCCGTGTACGAAGACCTGGAGGGTTTCAACGAAGACATCACCGGGGCGCGATCACTGGAGGCTCTACCGGAAAACGCCCGCCGTTATCTTCGTCGGGTAGAAGAGCTGGTGGGCGTGAACATAGGCCTGGTGTCCGTGGGCCCTCGTCGGTCCGAGACAATAGTGCTGGAAAATCCTTTCGGACAGGGATAGGACTGGATGGTCTATAGGTTGCCCACATATTCCATGGGTGGTACCGGTTTGGTACGGCCATCGGAAAAAAAGATCCAAAGCCAATTGCGCTTGGCTTGTCCAAGGTATAGATGACACGGTTACGAGTTGTATCAATTCGTCGAAGAGACTATAATGATTCTCCCGTGATCCAGGGTGGATCTGGGGAAAAGCGACGGGCTCCCACAGGAGTAAAGGGGTTCTGATGAAGATCGTCTGTGAGAACTGCTCCACTAAATACTCCATCGCGGATGAAAAAGTCCGCGGTAAAGTATTCAAGATCCGGTGCAAGAAGTGCGGCCACATCATTGTCGTGAAGGGGACGGGCGGGGCGCCAGCGGAGACACCGGAGCCGGCGGAGGGACAGTTCGGTGAAGACAAAGAGACTCGGGTATTCGACTACTCGGGGTTTTCCGACAACATGTCCAGCCAAGCCGTGTGGCACCTTGTAATTGACGGAGGCCAAGTCGGTCCCTTGTCAGTAGATCAAGTCAAGTCCAAATACGATGCCGGCGAAGTCGACGGCGATACGTATACTTGGCGTGAAGGCTTCAAGGACTGGCTGAGGCTCTTTGACATCGAGGACTTCGCCAGCCTGGCCAGCGAAGCGGAGGCCGCCACTGAGGTGGTCTCCCAAGAGCAGGCCGCGGCAATGTTCAACTCCGTGGCGGAGAAGGAAAAGGCCGGCTCGCCCGCGCCCAAGCCCGCGGCAGCTGCCGCGGTCGCGGCAGCGCCTGCGGCTAAGCCGACGCCTGCCCCGGCGGGTGGACTCTTCGGCGCGGTCGATGAACCGGCCGAGGAGAAGAAGAGTGATCTCTTCGGCGGACTGCCCCCCGAGCCAGAGCCCTCTGCGCCAGCGGCAGCGCCGGCCGGTGGCGACATGTTCGGCGGGGCCGCACCGGCGGCGAGCGCGGGTAGCGGGGGCGGCCTGTTTGCCTCTCCGGCGGCCGCAGCAGCGCCCGCGGGAGACAAGAACGCGTTGTTCCCCGACGAGCCTGACGAGCCCGAAGGCGACAATCCGGCCATGACCGGACAGCGCAACGAGAACTCTGTTCTCTTCTCCCTTTCCAATCTTCAGTCCCTCGCGGCGGGGGGAGGGGGTCCAGCCAAGCCGACGCCGAGCGCAGCATCTAAGCCAGGCTTCGCCTCAGCCAAGGGCGGCGGCTCGGGCTTGGTAGACATCCGCGCCATGGCGGCGACCACATCGGCCGCGAAGGACGCCGAAGCCAGCGAGGGCTTCTCCTTTGCCTCCCCGTCCCTGGCGGCTCCCATCTCCGCGGCGCCGGTGCTCATGCCCGTGGCCGACAGCGGGCGACCCAAGTGGCTGCTACCGGCCGTCATCGGCGGCATCGTGCTGTTGGTGGCCGTGGTGGTGCTGCTGGTGGTAGTGATCACCTCCAAGCCGGCGCCTTCCGCTGCAGGGAGTAACAAGACCGCAGACGCCATGGGCAGCACCATGGACGACGGTATGGACGATATGGACGCCATGGACGGCATGGACGCCGCCATGGACGCCATGGACGGCATGGACACCGCCATGGACGCCATGGACGGCATGGACACCGCCATGAACGCCATGGACGCCATGGACACCGCCATGGACGCCATGGACGCCATGGATGCCATGGACGGCATGAACGCCATGGGCAGTGAGGCCATGTCCACTGCCGGACGCCGTAGGCGTCGTCGGCGAGGAGGCTTCTCCTCGGGCCGTGTCATGAGCTCAGGCCGTGTCATGAGCGCGGGCCGTGTCATGAGCTCGGGCGCCACCATGAGCTCGGGCTCCATGAGCATGGGCTCTAGCTCCCTGCAGGATCTGCTGCGGCGGGCCGGAGGATCCATGGGCAGCTCGGGCTCCTCGTCCTCGGGTGCCTCGAACCTGCCCAAGCGGCTGACTCCCGGTAAGATCCGCGGCGGCGTGGGTCGCATCATGGGCTCGGCCCGTGCCTGTGGCCACCGCTACAAAGTCCCGGGTACCTGCCGCGTGCGCGTGGTCATCCGCGGCTCTACGGGCCGGGTGTCGAGCGTCTCGGTCATCGGAAAATTCCGCAGCACGCCCACCGGGCGATGCGTGGCCAGAGCCTTCCGCAGGGCGAAGTTCTCCAAGTTCAGCAGCTCCTCTCAGTCCTTCATCTATCCCCTGATCTTCCGGTAACCTCCTCCTCAACCCCTTCTCTCGGCTCTTTTCTATGGGGTCGGATCCCATCGCAACCGCTGGTAATCCGACCAAACGCCACGTTCCGCAGGTCCTTGACGCTTCTATGCTTGACACAGAACCGTGCGATTCATATATACTCCCGCCGACTTTCGCGCACCAAATGTCTCGCGCGGCGCGCGCGGTCCAGGGCGATGACCCTCCCGGCCCATCCGACCGGGCGGTTAGCACCTGCTGGGGCGTCGACAAGTGGTAAGTCACAGGTTTTTGGTACCTGCATTCGGAGGTTCGAATCCTCCCGCCCCAAAATAAACGTCGGACTTCCGAATATCCGGCGTAACAAATTGGAGATTCGGCCGACCCGGACCTACAAGAAAAGCGCAAGACATGTTGAAATCACTGTCCATCTTTTCCGGAAGCGCCAATCCTCAGCTCTGTGAGGAAATGTGCGATTACTTGGAGGTCCCCATGGGACGGGCCAAGTTCTCTCACTTCTCCGATGGGGAAACCTACGTCGAGATCCAAGAGAACGTACGCGGCGTGAACTGCTTCGTGGTCCAGCCCACGAGTCCGCCCGTCAACGAGAACCTCATGGAGCTCCTCATCGCCATCGACGCCCTGCGCCGCTCCAGCGCCGGTTCGATCATCACGATCATTCCCTACTTCGGCTACGCCAGGCAGGATCGTAAGACCAAGCCCCGCACGCCCATCACCTCCAAGCTGGTGGCGGATCTGATCAGCGCCGCCGGCGCGGATCGCGTCCTTTCCATGGACCTGCACGCCGGCCAGATCCAGGGCTTTTTCAATACGCCCTTCGATCACCTCTTCTCCATGCCGGTCATGCTCGACGAGCTCGACAGGCGCTTCCGCGGTAAAAGCATCGTGGTGGTATCCCCGGACGCCGGCGGTGTGGAACGTGCCCGCGCATACTCCAAGCGATTGGGCGCTCCGCTGGCCATCATCGACAAACGTCGCCCCGAGGCCAACCAGGCCGAGGTCATGAACGTCATCGGTGACGTCAAGGGCATGCACGCCATCATACTCGACGACATGATCGACACCGCCGGCACCCTCACCAAGGCCGGCGTCGCGGTGCTCGAAGCTGGCGCCAGCGGCGTGAGCGCCGCCGCCACCCACGGCGTCCTCTCGGGCCCGGCAGTGCAGCGCATCGAGGAGTCACCGCTGGAGTCCGTGCTCGTCACCAACACCGTTCCGCTCAACGAAGCGGCAAAACAGTGCCCGAAGATCGTTCAGCTCAGCGTGGCCCGCCTGCTCGGAGAGGCCATCAAGCGCATTCACCACGGAGATTCGATCAGCTCGCTGTTCGTATAACCGTCAACGCCCCCTAGTGGGATAGAGCCCCCGATGGGGCCGAGAGAGAGACTTCGCATGTCTAGATCTACCGTCACCGCCTGGTCCCGCACCGAAACCGGCAAAGGCCCGGCCCGTCGCCTGCGTACCGAGGGCAAAATTCCCGCCATCCTGTGCGGTGGGCAGCAGGAGACCGTCTCCCTCTCCATCGATCCCGAGCTGCTGATCAGCGCCCTGGACCCGGAGCTCAAGCGCAATACTTTGTTCGACCTCAAGGTCGATGACAACGCGAAGCTGAACTGTCTGGCCATGGTCAAAGACGCCCAGATCCACGCGCTGAATGACACGGTCATGCATGTGGACCTGATCCGCGTCGCCGAGGACCAGATGCTCGAGGTCAAGGTTCCGCTGATCCTCACCGGGCGCTCCGAAGGCGTGAAGCTCGGCGGCGTGCTCCAGCAGGTCTTCCGCATGCTGCCTATCCTGGCGCGGGCCGACTCCATCCCCGCGAAGATCGAGAAGGACACCACTACCTGGGAGATCAATGATGTCTTCCGGGTCTCGGAGCTGGTGCTACCGCCAGGGGTCGTCCTGCAGCTCGACGACAAGCAGACCCTCGCCTCCGTCGTCGAAGGCCGTATTGAGGAAGAAGAAGAAGAGGCTGTTGAGGGAGAAGAGGGAGAAGAGGGAGAGGGAGAGGGAGAAGACGGCGAGAAGAAGGCCGAGGGTTCGGACTCCGACGACAAGAAGTCAGACAAGAAATCCGACAAGAAGTCAGACAAGAAATCCGACAAGAAATAGGGCAAGTAGCCCTACTCTTCCTATACAATGTGGCTCATCGTCGGGCTGGGAAATCCAGGCCCATCCTACCGCAATAACCGGCACAATGTGGGGTTTGGGGTCGCCGACTCGCTGGCTGCCTCCGCGGGTGGCCGCTGGCGCACTGCCCCTGACGGGGTCTGGTGTCACCTGCGCCTGGCCCACACACCCGCCGTGCTGTGTAAACCCCACACCTTCATGAACCGGAGCGGGCAAGCCGTGGCCCGACTGGCCGCCCTGCATGAGATCCCGCCCGCTCGCACCATCGTTATCCACGACGACGTGGACCTGCCCTTTGGCACCCTGCGCCTCAAGGCCGGTGGCGGACACGGCGGACACAACGGCCTGCGCTCCATCATCGCCGACCTCGGCGATTCGGGATTTCTACGAGTACGCCTGGGGATTGGCCGACCAGAGGACGGCGACGTCGTGGCCTGGGTTCTAGGAGACTTCCCAGCCGACTCACACGACGACCTGGGATCGACGTTGACCCGCGCCACCGAGGCGATCTGTGCCACAGTAGACCATGGCCTCGCCAAGGCGGCGTCCACCTTCAACGCCAGAAAACGCAACTAAGGACCCGCTCGGATAGTAGTTGTCCAGCGCAGGGCGTCGAGGCGCCCGGCTCGCGAGGCACGACGAGGCGCATACTTATTGATATGCAACGAGAAGTAACGAAGCGAGCCAGCGATGCATCGGCGGTTTGAGTGATCAAGTAATATTCGAGCGGGTCCTAAGACCCGCTGGCGTCACTCCGAATACAATATTTTGAGAAAAAGGGTGCCGGATGTTGGCAGAGGAAAAAAGGGGTCGCCGAGGCCCTAGCTCTCTACGTAGGTGCGGATCTCCTCGAGCAGGGTGTTCTCGTCAATGCCGTTCCGGATGCTGTCCTTAAGGCAGTCGGCCAAGACCAGGAGCATATCGTCCACCCCACCATCAGCCACCACCCGGGCGTAGAGCATTCGGGCCTCCTTGGACTCGTCGCCTTTGAGATAGTCGCGAACCATGTCCAAACTCAGCTCACCCTCAAAATCGAGGATCAAATTGTCCAGTAGGTAGGATATAAGCGGATTCACGGCGGATCCTCCGTTTGCATAGACGTCTCACCTGGAAAACGCCTCTCCCTGTTTTTGTGACACAGGGGTGTGGTTTTTCATAGAAAACGCTTGGGTACTATTATACTTTTTGACACAGCGCAACCAAAAACCCATATGGAGCGGTGAACGGTAGGCATGACTTCCAGCCCCATCCAGCGTGTGCTCGTAGTCTCCTTTTCGGTGGTCCCCGATGCCAGCCGTCAGGGAATCGAGATCGAGACCGTGCTCAAGGCCCTCGCCCCTCGCTTTTCGGTGGATGTCCTCTCCATCCGCACCGCCGCCATGGGGTTCGTGGAGCGGTACCGCCGCACCCGGATGCTGCGAGTTCCGGTGGGCGACGGCAGCCGGGTCGAGCAGGTGGAGGCGTTCCGTCGCGCGGTCCGGCGACAGCTCGAGGGCGCGGAGTACGACCTGATCCACTTCCGCTCAGCCTACGGGGGGGTCCCGGTCTGCAACCTCAAGGAGTACCTGGACTGTAAGCTGGTCTACGAGGTGGCCCTCTCCAGCTCCACCGAGCGCGGCCGGGTGTCCCAGGCTGTGCTCGACGACTTGGAGACCGACGAAGAATACTGCCTCTCCCAGGCGGATCTGATCATCGTGCGCTGCCAGTCCGCGGCCGACGACCTCATGGCGAAAGGCATCTCAGCCCCCATGGCGGTGGTTCCTCCGGGGGTGGACATCGACACCTTTGACTGGGAACCCAGCGTCCGCCAATCCTCCCGACGTATCGTCCATGTGGGCCGACTCGGTCCCGGGCGGGGGATCCGAAACCTCCTGGAGGCCTTCCGGGAGCTCCTCGAGTACTCCGAAGCCAACTTGACCCTGGTGGGCCCCGTGGAGGAGATCTTCTCATCCTACCTCGACGACGCCATCGCCCGGCTCGGAATCAAGCCCCACGTCACCCTGCTGGGCGAGGTGGATCACGAGGAGATTCCGAGGATCCTCGCCATGGCAGACGTCTGCGTGAGCCCCTGGTCACCCGGGGCGGACCATCCGCTCTACGGCTATCCCAACAAGCTCTTCGAGTACATGGCCTGTCGGCGGGCAGTGATCGCCATGGACGAGCCCGTGATCCGGGAGCTGCTCGGACCCCGACCCCCCGTCAAGCTCGTGGCCCCGGAGGACGCCTCGGACCTGGCCTCCGCCATGCTTCAACTGCTGGCCGACGACAAGGCCAACCGCCGACTGGCGGAAGATGGATACAACCTCGTGCGCTCCCAGTTCAGCGCCTCCGCGGCTCGGCGAGCGCTCCTGACGGCCTACGAAAAAGTCTTCCCCTCCGGCACCAACCTCTGGGGATACGAAGGCGCGTTGAAGCGGCCCGTCACCGGAACCTACAGCTCTCAGACCGGCAGTGACCGATTCCACGACACCATGCCCCACACCGACGGAGCCTTCAACATCTCCGTAACTCCCTCGGGTGGCATCCGAGCCCTGGGAAGTCCCCCTAAGGCCCCCGAGACCTGGATCTTGCTCTCACCGGACACCAACACAGACACCAGGATCCCCCGATCGACCAAGGACAGCGCAATCGAGAGCGAAACGGATCCCGAGTTCGTCGCGGCCGGCACCCTCCTGGGCAATGAAGGGGGAACAGCCCAACCCGATACCGATCCCCTGCAAAAAACCACCAGCCTTGAGCCGGATTCTGGACCTGGAACCCTTCCAGAGACATAATCCGTAGAGGGTAACCTGCGACAAGTGGGCAATGCGTCGGACCAGGCTTGACCCGAACGGCATTGCTCTGGTACTTTTCTGACCCGAGATTACACAAGCTTTTCGCTTGTCCCCCATAGGAGGAGTGACGTGAATCGCCGCCTCATTTTCAGGGTTTTCGGCGTCCTGGTTGCCACCGGGCTCGTCGCTTGCGGGCCCATCCAGTTCGTCTCCCAGGTGACCATCCGCGCCGAGAAAGCGGTCTCTACAGCCAGACTGCACAAGGCGCACATCTACGCGAAATACGAGTACTACGGCGCCGAGGCGTTCCTCGAGCAAGCCAAACACCGCGCCGGTTTCGGAGATTACCAGACCTCCTACCGGTACGGCGTCAAGTCCGAGAAGCTCGCCCAAAAGGCGGTGAAGCTCACCAAGCTCCGCCGCGAGGAAGAGAGCGACGTCGGCGACAAATCCGACCAGAAGCGGCCCACGCCGCCAAGGCCATAGCCATGAATCGCTTTCGCCACCCCTGTCTGACTACCCTTCTGGGTCTAGCCCTGGTTACCACGGCCTGTGGATCACAGCTGGAGGGAAAAGCCACCGGCATAGATAAGCTCATCAAGCAGGCCTGGAAAAATGGCGCCTACAAGTGCCAACCCAAGCACCTCACCTTGGCCGAGGCAAACCTACGCTTTGCCAGAGACCGGCTGGGGCAGGGCTTCTACCACGAAGCCAAGACCTTCATCGCCCTGTCCCAGAAGCACGCCAAGGCGGCCTACGACGGCAGCCCGCCCGAGCGATGTGCCCAGCGGGTGGTGATCGCGCCCCGGCTGCGTCCCCGGGCGCGCATCGTGGTCTCAGTGCTCGACACCGATGGCGACGGCATCCCCGACACCAAGGACAAGTGCCCCAACGACCCTGAGGACAAGGACAACTTCGAGGACGCGGACGGCTGCCCAGACCTCGACAACGATCTGGACGGCGTGCGGGATAAGGTCGACAAATGTCCGGCCACGGACAAAGACAAGAAGAACGCCTTCAAGGACACCAAAGAGGACAAAGACGGCTTTGAGGACGGCGACGGCTGCCCGGATCTCGACAACGACAAAGACGGGATAGCCGACGTCATCGACAAGTGCCCCAACAAGCCCGAGGACAAGGACAACTTCGAGGACGACGATGGCTGCCCGGATCCTGACAATGACAAGGACAAGATCTGCGACAAGAACTCGGCGATCCAGTCCAAGCTCACGGACTACGCCAAGATCTGCAAAGGGCTCGACAAGTGCCCCCTCAAGCCCGAAACCTACAACGGCTATGAGGACGATGACGGCTGCCCGGACAAGAAACTGCTGGTCAAGGTAACCAAGACCAAGATCGAGCTGACCCAGAAAGTGTACTTCGCCTACAACAAGGCGCGGATCAAAAAACGCAGCTACCAGCTTCTCAGGGACGTAGCAACGGTGATGAAGGACCGTCCCTCCATGACCGTACGTATCGAAGGCCACACCGACAGCCGCGGATCTGCACGCTACAACCGTCGCCTCTCCCAACGACGCGCCAAATCCGTGCGAAAGTTCCTCATCGGGCAGGGCATCTCCCCCACCCGCATGAGCGCCGTCGGATATGGAGAGGATAAGCCCATCGCCAATAATCGCTACAGGGCTGGACGCGATAAAAATCGCCGCGTCGAGTTTTTCATCACGCATCAATAGGAACGCGAATCATGTCCCAGCCCAACCGGTTCAGCCGCTCTTCGGTCATCGGCCTCGCCCTTCTCATCGCGGGGGGCGTGATGATCGCTGCGCCAGCCGTCGCGGACGCCAAGTGCAAAGCCAAGAACAAACGCAAGGTGAAGCGCTACACCAAGGCGGCCATGGACGACTTCGATCTGCTCGAGATCAAGTCCGCCCTCAAGAAACTTACCCGCGCCATCGATCACGCTGAGGACAACGACTGCGACGAGACCATAGAGTACGCCGACGCCCTGCTGAAAAAAGGCATCGTGCACATGCGGGGCGAGCAGGACCTCACCCGGGGAAAGAACTACATGCGCAAGGCCGTCAAGGCCAACGCCTGCGTGAAGTTGCCCGGAAACATGCCGCCCAAGCTTCAGCGCGTCTGGAAGAAGCTTCGACGAAGCCTGTCTCGGTTTAAGTGCAAGAGCGGAGGCGGTGGTGGTGGCGGCGGCGGTGGTGGCGGCGGCGGTGATGGAGGGAGCGGCGGTGGCGGCGGCGGTGATGGAGGAAGCGGCGGTGGCGGCGGCGGTGATGGAGGAAGCGGCGGTGGTACCCCGGCCGTGAACTACGGCGATCCCCCGACCAAGGCTTGCGAGCACGCCGCCATCGACGAAGTGACGGCGGGCAACCCGGTCCGCGTAATCGTCAAGGTGAAGGACAACCTGAGCGCTGCCAAGGTCATCGTATTTTACAAGCCCCAGGGTGAAGCCTCCTACCAGAAGCTCAAGCTCAAAAAGACCGAGAACGGCTGGGCATGGACCGGGCTGATCCCGTCGGTGGCCGTGCACGGCCAGCGCCTGGCGTACTTCATCGAGGTTCAGAACGCAGGGGGCACGGCCATCTGCTCCCCTATCCGGGCCACCTCCAGCCAGCCGGAGATCATCATGGTCAAGCCGGGCAAGCGCACCCTGCCCAAGGGCTGTACCACCGAAATGCCGGAGGAGATGTGTCAGACCAACCCGGACCACCCGTGCTGCAAGAAGAGTAGCGGCGGCGGCGGCGGCGGCAGCAAACCTCCGCCCATCATCAAGGATCCCAATGCCTATCCCCGGTTCTACTTGAACGTCGGCTTCGCCATGGGCACGGGCTATTTGTCCACGAACATGGAAAGCTTCACGGGCGAGGTGCCCCACGTGGCGGGCTTCGCCATGGGTCCGGTGGGCGGCCAACTCGAGGCCGGTTTCTTCCTGGGCCGCAAGCATCTGTTATCCGCGGTGGCGCGTATAGGCGTCAGCTTCTCGGACTTCTCGTCGAGCGCGGTCACCTCCATGTCGATCATGGCGCGCTACCGCTACTTTTTGCTGGGCGGCGGCAAGAAAGACCTCTTCGGCGTGTATGCGGGCCCCGAGCTGGGCTACGCCAAAATCTTCCACTCCCTCAAGGTGGGCTCGGCCAACCAAAACGATACCTTCCAGTCCGACTACCTGATTGTGGGCGCCGTGGTGGGCGCGCAGATCGGTACCCAGAAGGTGGCCGTTTTTCTCGAGTTGGATCCCAGCGTGATTCTGCCCAGACAGGCCACCTTCCACCTGGGTATCGCCCTCGGCGTGGTGCTGCGATTCTGATTAGGGTCTGACCAGGAATAAGCTGGTCAGTTCAGGTCGTCGAGGCGCCCTGCTGGCAAGGACCAAGGAGCGAGGAAATCTTTATGATTCCGAGTGACGAGGGACGCAGTCAGCGGGGATGGATCGGCGGACTGAGCGATCTGGTTATTCCTGATCGGACCCTTACTCCCAGAATTGTGGCCCCGACGCCTCATCCTGATACAATATCGTTATGGCAAATATGAACCCTGGTCGCCTGATGGTCGCGCCGGTGCTGGCCTGCGTGACACTCGTCGCCTTGCTGCTAGTCCAAGCCCAACCGGCCGACGCGAGGTGTCGCACCAAGAACATTCGCAAGATCACGAAGCTCACCACCAAGGCGCTGGAAGACTACCAGATGCTGGAGATCAAATCCGCGCTCAAGCGGATCATCCGTGCCATCGATCACGGCATCGACAACGACTGTGACAACAAGCTGGCCCATGCCAGGGCCCTCATGGTCCGCGGGATCATCCATCTGGCGGGACAGCAGGACAAAACCCGGGGCGAGCTCTATCTGGAGAAGGCCATCAAGGCCAACCCCTGCCTGAAGCTGGAGTCCGGGCAGCCCCCCCATGTCAGCAAGGTCTGGAGGAAAATCCGCCGCAGGTTCTCGAGGGTCAAGTGCCACGGTGTGGCCGTACGCGTGGTGGAACCCCCCGATCGCCCTGGAGGTGAAGGCACAGAAGACAAACCCTGTAGCCACACCACGGTGGAGGATGCCAAGGCGGGCAAGCCCGTGACCATCATCGTCAACGTCGGATCCGACGTCGGGGCCAAAAAGGTGGTGGTGCGCTATCGGCCCCACGGGGCGGCCTCGTTCTCCAAGCTGCTTCTGACCAAACCCACCGATGGCAAATCCTGGACCGGGTCCATCCCCGGTAAGGACGTGCATGGAACGCGCCTGGCATACTACATCGAGGTCGTGGGTCGCGGCAGTACCGTGCTGTGCAAACCCACGGCGGCCACGGCGGGGGCGCCGGAGATCATCATGGTCAAGGGAGACCCGTGCCTGAACCTCCCCCCGGACTTCTGCGAGTCCAACAAGGACCACGCGTGCTGCACGCGCAAAACCTCCGGCCCGGGTTCTAAGCAGAAGCCCGGATCCAAGTCCCCCTATCCTCGCTTCTATCTCAACGCCGGCTTCGCCACGGGGTTCGGCTACCTCTCCACGAGCGCGGTGAGCTGGCAAGACTCCTCGCCCTACACCGCCGGCTTCGCCTTCGGGCCCCTGGGTGGCCAGATCGAGCTCGGCTTCTTCCTGGGAAAATCCCACCTGATCAGCCTGGCCGCCCGAATCGGCGTGGCCCAAACCCAGACTTCGGACACCCCGGTCGTCGCCTGGCAGGCGATGGCCCGTTATCGCTTCTTCGTGCTGGGCGGCGGAAAAAAGGACCTCTTCTCCCTGTACCTCGGCGCCGAGGTGGGCGGCGCCATGATCTACCACTCCCTGGAGGTCCAGACCCTCAATGACGGCATCCTGCTAGACACCTTCGAACACGGCTTCGTCATCCTGGGCGGCCTGGTGGGTATTCAAATCGGCACCCAGATGATCTCCTGGTACGTCGAAGTGGACCCCGTGGTGATCTTCCCCAAGCAGACCACCTTCCACCTGGGCATCAGCTCCGGAGTCGCGCTTCGTTTCTAGCCGAAGAACCTTCTTCCGACCTCCAGCTCAAAGATAGGCAGCCAGGCGGCTGAGGCCGCCGAGGTTGTGTACATCTTCACCCAAAAGCGGCACGGTGGCGATGAGCGGAGGATGAGCAAACCGACCTTGGAGCCACTGTAGCTGCCGCTGATCCGCTCGGGCCAGAAGCTGGAATCTGGCGTGCGTGGCGCTGAGCCACTCCAGCAGCCGTAGCTGATCCGACGCGGGCATCTCGTCCACGAGGGGGCGCCGGGCCAGGTCCGCGGCGATATCCTCCGGATCCACCCGGTGGAGATTGGCCAGCCCGTGCATACGGTTCATCACGAGCCCGTCCACCCGCAACCGCCGCCGCTCCAGCTGCCGAGCGAGCGCTACGGTCTCCTGCACGCTCGCCGTGGTGGGGGACGTAACCACAACATAGCTCACCTGGGGGCCCGACAGAAGGCGGTTCACGTGATCGATCCGCTCGGATACCCCCTCGATCACGGTCTCGAAGAGCACAAGGAACTGGGCGATCTGCTCGAGGAGTCCGGTGCCCACAATGCGGGCCAGGCGACGGAGCACGTACGCCTTGGCCCCGCCCAGGACCGTCAAGCTCAGCCGCCCGGCCTTCAGGTAGGGTTTGACCAGCCACTGCACCGCCGGGCTCTCCAGGGCCCGCAACATCTTTCGGGGCGCGTCGAGAAAACCCAAGGCGTGGGTGGTGGGCGGAGTGTCGAGCACCACCAGGTCCCAGGTCCCCGCCCCAACCAGCTCGTGCAGCCGGGACACCGCGGCGTACTCATTCATTCCCGGCAGATCCCGGGCCATGGCTCGGTACAGGGGATGGCGCCTGAGCTGCTCGGTCAGCTCCGGGTCGCGACCCGCAGTAAGGAGCAACCGATCCAAGGCCGCGGCGGGATCCAGCATCATGGCGTGCAGTCCGGACGACGGCTCCAACCCCGCCGCCTCGAACCGCGCGGGCGCTACGGGCGAGGGCTCATCACCGAGGGTCACCCCGAGGGAGGTGGCCAGACGGCGGGCCGGATCGATGGTGCAGACCAGGGTCCTCCGGCCAGCTTGTGCCGCCTTGAGAGCCAGGGCCGCGGCTGTGGTGGTCTTGCCCACACCGCCCGGCCCCAGAACGATGATCACCCGGGCCTGGTCAACCAGGGAGTTCAGGGTCATGGGACTCTCCACTGCCATCGGATGTCGAACCCTGGACCGCGGCGGGCTCAACCGACTCAACCGGCTCAACCGGCTCAACCGGCTCAATACGTAGATGCAACCGTTGCAGCTCGACCCCTGCCTCCGCACAACCCTGCCGGATCTCGGTCCACCGCTCCTGGTCCAGGGTCTGGATCGCCACGAGCAGCACCTCGGCTCGGCGCGCCTTGGCCACGGCCTTCAAGTCACCGAGGCACCCCACCACCCGTACGCCCTGCACCAGCCGCCCCTGAAGATCCGGGTCGTCGTCCAGCAACGCCACGGGCGCCAGGGTCCAGCGCGTCGACTCCTGCAGCTCCCGGATGGCGGTGCTGCCCAAACCACCGGCGCCGTATACTAACGCCCGCCGGTGGGCGACGCGATCCTGGCGACCGGACAGAAACGATGAGGCCCGGCCGAGAAAACGCCCCATGGCCACCACCACGAAGAGCACTACCGCGTCCACGGCAAACACCGCCCGGGACAGGAGCTCAAAGCGAAAAACGAATGTCGCCACCGCCACCGAGCCCGCCACCCCCGCCACCACACTCAATCCCAGGCGACCATAGTCCATCAGGCCACCATGGCGCCACACGGTGCGGTACAGGCCGGTCAGCCAGAAGGCGCCCATCTGCACGGCGATCACCAGGGGCAACGAGGCCATGAAGGCCTTGAGGAAGGGCGCGGTGTTGCTGCCGAAGCGGAGCACGAAGGCCACGTAGTAGCTGAAAATCACCGCCATGAGATCAAACAGCACCAGCATGATCTGGTGGCGGTGGGCCAGGTTGATGGCGACAAAGATTGTGCGGGGACGCGCTGTCTCTTCGGTGGGCTTCGCCAACGTCCCAGGGCTCGGAGCCGGGGATGAAGAGGGGGTCTCGCCAGGGGACGGGGACTCGGTCACCGTCTCGACTCGACCCTGACGCTGGTACACCCGTACCCGGGCCACCACCATCAGACCGAACCACAGCAGCCCGAGAAAAACCGGCACCAATACGATGGCGATGGGCATGGGGAGGGTCCGCACGAAGATGGCCATGAACCCCGACGCCAGGGCCACCGCGTAGACCACCAACACCGTGACCCGCTCCGATAGACCCAGGGCCACCAGTCGGTGGGAGATGTGATCCGTGCCCCCCTGACTGACGGCTCGCCCGTGGGCCTTGCGGGCTAGGGTGACCAGAGCGGTGTCCAGAATGGGCACCATCAAAAGCAGCAGGGGCACGGCCAGGGTGGCCAACAGGTTCCGGGTACGATGAGTCTGGTTGAGCAGGGTAACGCCGGCCAGCGTGAACCCCAGAAAGAGGCTGCCCGAATCCCCCATGAAGATGGACGCCGGGCTCCAGTTGTATACCAAAAAGCCCAGGGCTGCGCCGGCCAGGGCAGCGGACAGGGAGGCCTCCACGGGCTGGCCCGCCACCCAGAAAAAGTAGGTCAGAAAACCCGCCGCGATGGCCGTGATGCCAGCCGCCTGGCCGTCCAGGTTGTCGAGCAGGTTGATGGCGTTGGTGATGCCCACGAGCCAAAGCACGGTGATGCCGAAGTCGATGACCGGCACGAAGGCGTACACCAACCGTACGCCGGCGAGGGTGAACACCGAAGCCACCACGATCTGGCCGGCGAGCTTCGCGGCGGGCCGCAGGGACACCAGGTCGTCCACGAGACCCAGGGTGAACATGCCCAGAGCGCACAGGCCGAGCAGGGGCAACTGCTTCAGGGGCGAGGGCCAGAGAATCGCGTAGGCCGCCGCAAATCCGCAGAAGATGGCGATCCCTCCCATGAGGGCGGTGGGCTTGCTGTGCCAGCGATCACTCCGGGGACGTGCCACCGCACCCCAACGGCGGGCGCCCGCGCGCACCACCGGCGTGAGTACGACGACGACTCCGAGAGCCACCAAGCCGGGAACCAGCGCGAAATCGAGCCAGCCCATGTCTATTCGCTGGTCGCCTGCTCGAAGGCGACGACGTCTTCGATGATCTTGTCCAGGCTCATTTGCGGAGACCAGCCGAGCAGAGCCTGGACCTTGTCGATGGAAGGCAGGCGCCGCTGCATATCCTCGAAACCCTCGGCGTAGGCGCGATCGTAGGGCACGTAGCTCAGCTCAGAGCGGCTGGAGGTGGCGCTGATGACTCGTCGAGCCAGGTCCTCGATGGAGATCTCCTGTACGCCGCCCACATTGAACACCTGCCCGTAGGCCTCGGTCTTGAGAATGATGTCATAAAGGGCCTGCACCACATCCCGCACGTGGGTGAAGCAACGCGTCTGCTGGCCGTCGCCGTACACGGTGACCGGCTCATGGGCCAGGGCCTGGCGCACGAAGGTGGGCACGACCATACCGTAGCGGCCCGTCTGTCGGGGCCCCACCGTGTTAAACAGCCTGACCACCACGGTGGGAAGCCCGCGCTCCCGAAAGTAGGCCAGACCGAGGAACTCGTCGATGGCCTTGGAGCAGGCGTAGCTCCAGCGGGCTTTGCTGGAGGGACCGAGCACCATGTCGTCGTCCTCCCGGAAGGGCACCCGGGTGGCCTTGCCATAGACCTCGGAGGAGGAAGCCACCAACACAGGCTTCTTCTTCATGGCGGCCGCCGCCAACACCCAGCCCGTGCCGTGAATGTTGGTCTCGATGGTCCGCACGGGGCTCTCCACCACCAGCTTCACTCCTACGGCCGCGGCCAGGTGAAATACGCTGTCCACTGAGTCCACGAGCTCATGGAGCAGCGGTCCGTTGGCGATGGTGTCTATCTCGTAGTGAAATCGGCTCTTGCCCTTGAGGTGTCGGATATTATCCATGGACCCCGTGGACAAATCATCGATGACGAACACCTCGTGCCCAGCGGTGAGCAGGTGATCCGCAAGGTGGGAGCCGATGAAGCCGGCTCCGCCGGTGATCAGAAAACGCATGGGTCCTCCAGGGTAACCCGCAGGGTACCGTTTCGGGCTCCCGGGATCAAATTCAATCAAGCGCCTTGCCAACGCCCCTTGCCAACGCCCCTTGCCAGGCCATTGGCCTTTTGTACAATGCCCAAACACAAGGAGACCTGAATAGTCATGGCAGACAAATCCTTGCAGAGTCTGATCAGCCGAGCCGCTGGGCTCTGTCGGGGAGCCGAGCGAATGGTGGCCTTCACCGGCGCCGGTATCTCCGCCGACAGCGGGATCCCCACCTACCGGGGCGCCGGAGGGGGACTGTGGTCCAAATACGATCCTGACAAATACGCCAACATCAACTACTTCCGGAAGGATCCGTCCTACTACTGGCGCTTCTTCCGGGACGTGCGGCACTCGTTCCTGGACGCTGCGCGCCCCAACACCGCGCACGAGGCCCTGGCCCAACTGGAGTCTTCGGGGAAGCTCAAGGCGGTGATCACCCAGAACATCGACGGCCTGCACCAGGAGGCGGGGTCCGCACGGGTGCTGGAGCTGCACGGCAACACGCGCCGATTCTTGTGCCAGCAATGCGCTACGGTTTTCGGTCTGACGGTGGTGTGGGAACGACTGCAGGCTTCGCTGCCCCCCACCTGCCCCGAATGCGGCGGGGAACTGCGTCCGGACGTCGTGCTCTTCGGAGAGATGCTCCCCGAGACGGTGCTCCGGGAGGCCGTGGAGGCGGCGCGGACCGCGGACGTCATCCTCGTGGTGGGCAGCTCCCTGGTGGTGCACCCCGCCGCGGGCCTGCCCGTGCTCACCATGGAGCACGGTGGTCGGTTGATCATCGTAAACGTGGGAGAGACTCCCCTCGATGGCGTGGCCACCTTGAAGATTGACGCCGGCGCCGCCGAGGTCCTCCCCCAGCTCGTAGGGCTCATGGCCCAGTGATCCGCTCGCCACCCGGTGCCCTGGCGCCGCTCGCTATGTGGTGCCCGAACACCGCTCGCTTGGCCACCGCTGCGGATGTTCCCCTTGCCGCTCCAGCGGGGCGCTGCGAGAGCGGCCGCGGGAAAATCCTCCGCGGGGGCACCGCTCGCTACGTGGTACCCCGGTGCCGCTAGCTGTCATGTAGCTGATTCATGAAGGCATGCGATCGCCATGAACCAGCTACAAAGCGAAGGCGAAGGGGCACAGTCGAGGGGAGCAGCGAGCGCAGTTTGGCAGAAGTGAGCGAAGCGAACGAATGACTGTTCGAAGTACGATGCCCCCTCGCGGAGCCCCGAAGCCGAAGCGGAACAGCAAAGGCGATTCCGGAATCATTGCTACATAGCCGAAGTGGTCGGGTTCAGGCGCGGGGGTGGTGGGCATCGTACATCTGGCGGATCCGGGCTTGGGAGACGTGGGTGTAGATTTGGGTGGTGGAGATGTCGGCGTGACCCAACATCTCCTGGACGGCCCTGAGGTCGGCGCCGCGGTCGAGCAGGTGGGTCGCAAAGGAGTGACGGAGCTTGTGCGGGCTGAGGGGATGGGTGATGTCCGCTGCCAGGGCGTAGCGCTTGATCAGCTTCCAAAACCCCTGCCGGGTCATGGTGCGGCGGCGCGCGGTAAGAAACAGCCCGGGGTGTCCCCGATCCCAGGTGGGCCGGACGTCGGCGAGGTACTCCTCGATGAGCTCCATGGCGATCTCACCAATGGGTACGAGCCGCTGCTTGGAGCCCTTGCCCATGACCATGACGTAGCCGCGCTCCAGGTTCAGATCAGACAGTCCAAGGTTCACCAGCTCCGACACGCGGATCCCCGTAGCGTACAGCGTCTCCAGCATGGCCGCGTCCCGAGCCCCACGCAGGGTGCGGCGATCCGGGGCCGCCAGGAGCCGCTCCACATCGTCGGTGGACAGCACCGTGGGGAGCCGCCGTCCGAGTCGAGGCAGCTCCACGGCCGCCGTGGGATCCCGGGAGAGGTGGTGGTATCCACACAGGAACTTGAACATCCCTCGCAGGGCCACCAGACGTCGGGCCTGGGTGCGGCTCGAGAGCCCCTTACGATTGAGCCAGAGCAGATAGTCCACCACCATGCGCGGGGTGACGACATCCGTCTCCGAGATGTCGCGCTCCGCTGCATAGTCATAAAACACCCGTAGATCACCGGCATAGGCCTCCACGGTGTTCGTCGCCAGCCCACGCTCCACCTTGATGAACATCAAATAGAGATCAATACCCAGATGCAAATCCATACACCTACATTACCCTACATGGAGGCCGTGGGGCAAATCCTTCTCCGGGCCAAGTGCCGGGAGGAAGCCGGGACGAAGCCGGCCTCCCGGGATCTACTTGCATGGACAACCAATTCCCGGCTACGATTCTACGATACCAATACGGGAGGACATCATTCATGAAACGAACACTGCTATTTGGGGTCGGCCCCCTCATGCTGGTTATTGCGCTGGCTGCCTGCAAAACCAACACCCTCTCCCCTGGCCCGGTGGACCCCGAGCCCGGCGTGGCCATCAACATCGAGCTCACCATCTTCTCCGACGGCTGGGGCAATGAGCTCGACGCCACCGTGATCCCCACCGAGGGATCCGTGGTTATCGACGTCTACGAAGAGGAGCCCTACAGCGATCCTCCCGCCTACTACATCTACGCCAGGGCAGACGGATACTACTCCGAGCTGTACACCTGCACCCGGGGCAACGCCATCGACGTGGACCTCGACGCCGTACCCGACCTGGCCAACACGATCACGGGCGTCATCTTCACCACCCAGGGCTTTTTTGCCGACAGGTACTTTGCCAACCAGGCCATTCACGTCACCGGACCGGACGACGAAGAGGTCACCATCACCACCGATGACCAGGGCCGCTATGGCCTGGCCGACGTCCCCACCGGCACCTACACCCTTGCCTGGACCTATGACGGCGAGCCCTTCAGCTTCCAGGTCTCCAACACCTCGGGAACCGACTATCAGGATCTCTCCTTTGCCGAGCCCATGCAAATGGCCGCGCCCAACCTCTACCTCTACCCCGAGGTCACCACCCGAATCGAGGTCACCCTCGGCTTTCCCC
Organism: Deltaproteobacteria bacterium; assembly: GCA_029938605.1. Classification (GTDB taxonomy): domain Bacteria; phylum Myxococcota_A; class Polyangia; order HGW-17; family JAJRWW01; genus JAJRWW01. The sequence goes on from JAOZUO010000017.1 coordinate 33,377, forward strand.
AGGGCGGACACGTCACCGAGTCCGAACCGCCCTATAACGACGGCTGGAGCGTGGAGGTGGATCCCGACGGTCTGATCGACCATCAGCACGGCTACCTCTTTTACGAGACCACCGTGCCCCAACAGGCGAGCACCGACGCCGGCTGGCTCCTGGAGGGAGCCGACCTCGACGCCGAGCTCCGCTCTCTCCTCTCTCGTCTCGGCTTCGCGGGCTTGGAGATCGACGACTTCATCGACTTCTGGTTGCCCCGCCTCCATGGCTCAGCCTGGTACGCGGTCTATCCCCAGGACGCCGAAGCCCTGGTCACCCTGGACATCTCACCCGCCCCCATCCGTCTCCGCCGGGTGCTGCTCCTCATCCGTCCCTTGGACGCACCCATCTCCATGACAGCTCCGCCAGAGCCGGCCCCCTTCCCCAGGGACGGCTATGTGGCCCTCGAGTGGGGCGTGCTCATCGGGATCTGAGAGACAGAAGCAGAAGCAGAAGCAGAAGCAGAAGCAGAATCAGTTGACGGGGTTGATGTAGTTCAGGTCGAGGCCGCCGGGGTAGCTGTAGCTGGTGAAGGTGGCGAAGCCGTAGACCACGATGCCGAAGGGCGCGGTGGAGGTGATGGTGTGGTGGGTGCCGGTGATGGACACCCGGGCCACGCCATAGCCGGTGGTGCCGACGGGCTGGGAGAAGGAAGCATCCGGGATGGCGGCTCCATCGAGCATCACCGTGGGGGCGCCCTCGCCCACACGCTTGGTCACGTTCACAAAGTTGTGGGTGATGGTGCTCGGCGCCAGGAACGTGTAGCTGTCGCGGAACTGCTCGGTGGGCACCATGAGCGAGTAGGCCGGGTCCCCGTGGAAATCGAATTCGTCTGAGTAGTATTGCTGACCCACCAGGAACTGACCCACCATGATGGCTAAGTCCGCGTTCACGTGGAAGTCGTCCAAGGCCTCGAACTCCACCCACTGGCCCTTGCTCAGGGTGATCTGGTCCCCCACGTCCTGCTGGGACGGAGTGAAGCGGATCACGTTATTGTCCGCCCCCGAGACGATGCGGATCACATTGGGCTCGTCATCGAAGCCGGTGTCGGCCTGGGGCTCAGTGCGCCCCACCACGAAGTCTTTTCCCCAGGTCTCCAGGGGCAGCATCATCTCCTCGAGATGGTCACAGGCCCAGGTCGTAAAAGGCACGAAGCTGCACAGGTGACCGGAGTACACCGCCACGGGCCGGTCCGACTCCACGAGAGTACCGGTCAGGTCGTAGTCTTGACCCATGTCGCAGTAGGTCGTGCCCTGCTCGTTCACCTGCGTGCCGGAGTTGCAGTTGGTGGGCAGGGCAGACATTAGCTGCAGCACCTCACCCCGACTCAGGGAGAACTGCTGCACGGTGCCCGGACTACCGGCGGTGATCCCCGCGCCTGCAGAGGTGTTCGCCGTGAGCGTCACCGTAATCGTGGTGTTGTCCTCGGTGCCCACGATGGCAGCGAAACCAGGGATATAGCTCGAATTCACGCCAAAGGTCTGCCGCGCCATGACGATATAGTGATTTGACAGGGTGGCGGTGGGCAGCAGCAGGGAGGCGTCGTTGGAAAAAGAGTGACAGGGAGGGTAGGTCCCGTTGAGTATCTCCGACGAACACTCACTGCTATCCGCCAGGTCGTCCTGGTAGTCCAGGGGATTGAACTGATACACCGTCACCGGCATGGTGGAGGTGAGGTGGTACGCCCCGTCGATCACCTTGAGGGACTGGTCGCCCTCGTTGGCCTTGAGGCCCGTGTCCAGACCCAGCAGGAACGTCTCCAGGGTCCCGGGCTGGACGTCGCGCTCTTCCACGGTGTTGACGCCTAGCTGGATGACCACGTGGGCGACCTTGCTGTTGGCGTTGTGCACCACCACGCCGAAGTTGTCTAAGAAGGCGTCGGCCACGGAGTTGGCCGTGGGCGTGGGCCAGTAGTCACAACCGATGTAGCTTTTCTGTTGGGCGGCCACGATGCAGGGGCTCGTGCAGGTGCCGCCGATGCACTCGGTGTCACCGGTGCACGTCTCCAGCAGTCCGCCAATCTGCCCTTCGGGGGTGCAGGTGTAGACGTCCCCGCCCTGGCAGGTGTTGAGGCCCGACTGGCAGGGCGTGCAGACCGGGCCCAGGGCCGTCTCGGTGCAGTAGGGGTTCGGAGACAGACAGGTGGTGGACAGGATCCACGCGCCGCCCTGGCAGCTCTCGATGGAAAGACCGTTGCACCGCACATCCCCGTTGCTACAGGGTCCGGTGTTGTTGGTATTGTTGTTTCCCACCGGATCGGAGACCACCGGACCGCAAGTCAAAAACATCCCGGCACAAAACACCACCACGGCCATTCGTACGTTCATTTGTCTGTCTCCTTCACCTCAGGGACTGTAGGGAACCCATATTTTCGCTAACAGGACTCTATTTTCCCTAGCACAGTTTTGACGAACGGTGCAAGGATCCGACACCGGACAACGAAAGAGTCCTCTGGGGCCCCATCCTGTTTTCCCAAGAAAATATTGGCTGTGCTCTTGCGATCTGAAATCACAACAATCCGTGGAGATCCGAAGTCAAGGGTCCGACCAGCAAAAAGGAGGTCAGTTCAGGTCGCCGAGGCGCCCCGGTGGCAAGGACCAAGGAGCGAGGGAATCTTTATGATTCCGAGTGACGAGGGACGCAGTCAGCGGGGATGGATCGGCGGACTGAGCGAGCTGGTTATTGCTGGTCGGGCCCTCACCCCTGGTCCAACCGCGCCAGAGCCTGCTTCACCACGGCGTGACCCAGGTCATCACCTAAGTCGTCGTACCTCCGCATGGCCTCGGCGAGCTGCTCCCGAGCCTCGTCTACCTTCCCAAGGTCGGCGAGCACGCCGCCGAGCCGATGCAACGCCACGGCGATTCCCTCTTCGTCTCCGACCTGCCCGAACAGTCGCCCGGCCCGACCGTACCGCTCGGCGGCCGTGCGCAGCTCCTGGGTGTCTCGCGATACATTACCAAGGGCCAGCCAGGCCTGCGCTACGCCTTGGGGCGCCTCTATCTCCTCGGCCTTCACCCGGGCCGCCTCGAAGCAACGGGCCGCCTCCACCGGCGTCTCCAGCTCCACATGCACCTCTCCCAGCTCCAGCAGCAGATCCATCTCCTGCTCGGCGTTGTAGTTGTCCCGGGCCGTGGCCAGGGCCCGCTCCAGGGTCTGCTGCGCCTCGTCAAACCGCTCCTGCTCCGCCAGCAAGGCCCCCATTGCGCGCAAACACTCGGCCAGCCGCACCGTGTCTTCGTACTCGTCGGCGATGGCCTGGTTCTGTTTCCACAGCGCCATGGCTTCCTCGAGATCCTCCTCCTCCACGCAGAGCTCAGCCCAGGCCTCGATCATGGTGTAGCGGCTCCCGTCGTCCCCCGCCATCTCACACAGGGCGCACCCCTGGCGATAGGTCTCGTAGGCCTCCTCCACCCGGTCCATGTCCACGAGCACCGAGGCCCGATCGTGCATGATCACGAGCTGGGCGTCGGCATCCCCGGCACGCTTGCCACAGACCAGCGCCTGGTCGAAAAGCTTCAGCGCGGCCTCCGGCTCCGCCATGGCATCCTGGAGCTGCCCGGCGTCGTGCAGCACGCCGGTCTGGGCGAGGTCGTCCTCGAGCTCCTGGTACAACGACAGGGCCTCAGCCAGCGCAGCCTGACTCTCGTCGAGGCGCCCCTCCATCAGGAGGTAGGTACCCCAGGCACGCAGCAGGCCCGCGAGTAGCTCTGGCTCTTCGGCCTCCCGGGCCTGTTGGATTTCAGCCTGCAGGGATTCACCCTGCGTGGACAGATCTTCGGGATCAAACTCGGACATGGGACCTCCGTGGAACACCGGTGATACGGCGATTCGCGCCCGAGCACAAGACGCGCACCCTGGCGGACTCAATTTGTAGGGAAGCTCCTATGGGTCCTTTTCCAGGTTCCAGCCCAGACGTAGAAGATCGTCCTGCCACCGCTTGGCCCGAATGGGCTCCTCCCCCCGATGGCGCCTGCCAAAGCTCCGCTCCAGGGCCGACATCACGGCGCCTCGCACCGAGCCGAAGCTCCCGCCCACCACCCGCTTTCGCGATCCCAACGAGACGATGAGCTGGTCGGAGGCCGCGTCGTCCAGGTAGCGCGCCACCACCCTGGGCGGCGGACGCAAGTCCGGTTGACGTACGAGCAGCACCAGCAGCGCAGACCGCACCAAGGGGACCTCAGCTGCGAGACGCGCGAGCAGCAGCTTCCGGGCCGCTTGGGGCGCTACCACCAGCGACAGCGATACCGCCAGGTGTCGAACCGCCGCGTGGGGATCTGCCAGGGATCGCAGGACCCGCGCACGCACCGCGTCTCCTCGATGCCACTGGACCAAAAGCGCCAGGGCCCGGCGTCGCACCAGCGGATGCGGATCCTTCCGGGCGAGCCACAGGGCCCGGGACAGGACCGCCCGACGACGATCATCCAGGGTGGAGGCGGCCAACCGCTCCAAGGCGGCGTGGCGCACCACGGCCCGCCGATGGGCGAGGAGACCCACCACGGCCGCCAGGAGCTGGCTTCGAAGGGGCACATCACCCGCCTCGAGGAACGCGGCCAGGGTCTTCGGCTCGAGGGTGACCAGCCTTGGAGCGAGCCCCTGTTGCAGAGGTTGGGTACGCAGGAGCCCACGCACGAGCCCCGGATCGGAAGCGCCCAGCACCGTGGCGATCTGCTGGCTCACCCCGTCACGAGCCCCCGGCTGAGCCCCCGGAGCCTTCCCGGGGAGCTGAGCGGGCAACGGCTTCATGGGTCGGAGGTCTGCGGGTCCACCGGACAAAAGCGCCGGCTCCAGACGTCGGATGGTCCGGCGGGCGGCCTGGATCCGCTCACTCCAGGAGGGACCGGAGCCCGCCTCCACCCGAAAGGCCGGTGGCAGGGCCAGGTACGCCGCCTCCCGCACCTCCCGTTGACGACCCCGCAGTCCCTGGTCGCCGCTGGCGTCCGTGGACAGTCGCAGCCCCGCACGAGACCGATCCCCGAGCAGCGCCACTACCCGGGCCACGGAGCAGGGCGCCTGGGTTCGGGGTAGGACCTCAAGCACGGCAGCCCGTACAGCCGGCGACGGGTCGGAGAGCAGCGCACAGACACGCTCGGTGCTGGGCGCGCCCCTGATGAGCCCAATGGCCTCGGCGATGGCCTCCACCGCAGCCAGGCGCACCACGGGGAAGCGATCCCGGGTGGCGGCCACCAGCAGCCGATGCGCCGAGCGATCCTTGAGCCGGCCGAGCAGGTGCAGGGCCTCGGCGCGTATCCAGGGGCTGGGATCCGCCGCCAGGTACCGAAACACCCGCAGGAAGGTCTCGAGACGCTTGCGCACGGCCTGAGTCTCCAACTGAGTGCGCGCCCAGAGAAAGCTGGTCAGCACCGCCGCGCGAACCCGCTCATGACCGTGACCGGCCAGGGGCAGCAACCACCGGGACTCGGTCCAGGCCCACTTGCGTGCGGAAATTCTTCGCCGCATGGCGTCGACGGCCATGATGGAGCACGGTACACAGGCCAGGGAAGCCAGTCCAGACAGGTCCCGGGTCCCCATGCGCGGATCCGCAACGATCCGACCGGCCAGCTCCCGGGCCGCGCTCTGGTCCCCCCGCTGCCAACGCACCATCATCTCAGCGAGCCGCTTACGCAGCCACCGGGCCGGCGGCCGCGGCGCTGGCGGCGCCTGGGTCACCACCCGGTGCTTCCGCAGGTCCAGGTTGGGGGTCGCCGGGTCAGCGGACAAAAATTCACGGAGCCCGGGCCGAAGGGGTGTCAGCTCTCGCCAGGGCTCCGCCACCCCGATGGTCGGCAGCGCCGACGGCCGTGCAGGCCCCGACGCCTGACGCGCACCCACGCCCGATCCTTTTCCAGGGTCCTGGCCACTAGAGGAGTGCTCCCGGCAACCGCCCACCACCAGCCCGCACAGCCCCACCAGCCCACACAGCCCACACAGGGTTCGCACCGGGCCAAGGGCCCGTCTCAAAATAAGTCCTCGAATCAGGGCGGATCCTGCAACGCAGGCCAGCCGTCGCCCGTCGAGCTGGTGTCAAAGACCTGGTTGGCCGGCACCAGGGTCGCACCCCCGGGGGTGACCAACAGCCAGCCCACGTACCAGAACATGCTCAATCCACCGGTGTTGTCCATCGCCTGCGACAGTCGTATCCCCGGCGTGCTCTGGGTAAAGACCTCGATTCCTTCGTAGTAGACCGATACCGTCGCGATGCGTGACTGGAAGAAGATGGGATCCGGGAAGTAGTGCGCCCCTATATGGTAGATGTTCGCAGGGCCAGGGGCGTGGATCGGCTGCCGGAGCTTGATGATCTCCGGCCCGAAGGCGGTGTGCTCGTCCTTGAGCAACCGGGGATCGTCCAAGGTGTTGGTGCACACCCCGGGGGACCCTACGCAATCGGGATACTGGGTGAATTCGACGCAATCGAACCCCGTGATGCAGGAGACGCCGTTGTCGATCCTGGGCTCGCCCCAGTCGGGCTGGGCCGTGTTCCAGTAGCAGTCGCCCGCTCCACGCCACTGCCTTCGCCCGGTGGTCTGGCAGGTGTCGGTGGACTGGCAGTCGCCGTCGTCCCGGCAGCTCTGGTCAAGGTAGAGGTCCGTCGAGGACGTGCCGCAGCGGCCACCGTAACCATCTACCAGGTGGATGTCGAAATCGCCGGTGCCGTCCCACTCCAGGTATACGATAATGCCTTGGCCAAAGGCCCGCAGCTCCACGGTGGAGATGTTCACCGACTCGATGGAGCAGCCGCCTCCCTCCCGGCACACCCCGTCTATGGTGGACCCGTCACAGGTGGTCCCATCCGCTCCTCCACAGGAAAAGGAGCAGCAGTCCGCGTCGTCGGCGCAGGCCTCCTCATCCCCGATGTTCGTGAGATCGCACCCGGGCCGAACATCCGTGGCCTTCAGCTCGAAGAGATAGACTCCCGGCACGTCCGGAATGAAGCAGGGCTCGGGTACGACGTTCTGACCGGGCGGGCAGGTTGGCGCATCCTCGTACACCGGGGTCTGAGCGACCCCGGCGTTAAAGGCCGAGGCGTCCTCACTGCCCACGGGCCAGTTCACCAGGGTCCACTCATACTGGGTAATGGCGTTGCCCAGGGAGCGCGAACCTCGTCCATTGAGCCAAGTGGGTTGTGGGGCCAGGGGCTGCGTGTTGATGGGATCTCCCGCATCGGCCACGGGGGGACCGTACAAGGTGGCCTGCCCGCCCTGGTGCATGGGATCGACGGGCTGCGCTACCAAGGTAGCGATACCGGTGGTGGCACCGAAATCCGAGGCGTCAACGGTGGTGCACTCCACAGTCAGATCGAAGGACTCGCCAGGCTCCAGCACCCGGGGCAGCACGGAGGAGTCGAAGTGGAGCACGAACTCGGGGCCGCCCTCGAGGAAGACACTGTCCACGGTGGTGGGCTCGGTGCCGCTGTTGGCTATCGTAGCGGTGACCGGGCCCTTGTGGCCCTCCACCAGGGAGAAGTCTATATCCGCCGGAAGGATCGAGATCACCGGTCCGGTGTTGGACGAACGGATCTCCACCACCCACTGGGATCGGGCCGGGGATGGATCGTCGCTTTCGATGGTGAGCTGATCCTGATCCAGCTCGCCCCCTGCGCCTACCGTGGGGGTATATAGCACCGTGAGCACGACCTTTTCCCCGGGCTCGATGGACAAGGGCAAAGAGAGAGCCTCTTCGATGACAAAGGGGCTGGCGGACTTGGCGAAGGTGAGGGCCGAAATCAACAAGGGAGCCCGGCCTACGTTGTGCATCACCAGCGGCGCACGATCCTGCGTGCCGGCGATGACCCGTGGAAAGAAGATCGTGGTCGGCGGATCCACCTTGAGCTCCGGAGTTCGCACGGAAGAGGGCTCCAGACACCCCGAGAGTGAGACCAGAGCCACCAGCCAAAGGAAGGCCGTGCCCCAACTCCAAACCGGCTCTTTTTGGCGGAACCGGGTAGTCATTTGGTTGCACTTCCGAAGCGATCTTACTAAGATAACTGAAGCTTTATGTATCCTCCGAGAGTGCACCATGTCTGTCGCTCCTGAATCTCCAATCGGGCTACGCCCCCGGCCCAACCCAAGGAGCCAAACACCGGGTCGCCTACGACCGGGCGGGCTGTCGCTATGGGTCACCGGGCTGGTGCTGATCTTATCGGTTGTGGGCTGCGAGTACAACGTTGACGTTGTGGTGCGTCTCCCGCGGTGGGAGACGGCTACCTCCTCGGTGGGGGTGCTTGGGGTGCATCCCCGATCCCAGACGCCCCAGAACCCGGCCGGTCCTTACGACAGCGCGGACTGCGAGCAACCTCCCCACCGCATCGCCGTCTCCTTCTTTCTGGCCAATGAGCGGGACGAGGCCGTGGCCGAGGGAGAGCGCCTGAGCGTCGGGGGCACGGTGATCCATCCGGACGCCGCGCGCATGCAGGATCCCGCCGATGAGAGCCAGTCCGTCACCCTGGATCTGCTGACCTTAGACAGCGGCGACGGAAATCCCGCGAGCCTCATGGCCACCGTGGAGGAGGTGTGGTGGCACCCCACCTCGACCGACCTCCCCACCCGGCTGGTGCTGCTCCACGATCACTCCACCGAGGCCGCTGAGCACGACACGGCGGACCAGCGCTTGGCGGCCTACTCCGAGCTGGTGGGAGAGGGCCTGTGCCACGAAACCATGGCCGTGCGGTGCCCCCTACCAGACACCACGGCCATCTCCCTGTATCGCATGGACGACGACGACGTGGACGCCATGGTCCAGACCAGCAGCGACTACGACAACCTCCAGTCAGCGCTGGACGTGCTCCGCAATGAAGGAGAGCGCGGGGATGCGCCCCTGTTCGGAGCGTCGGGGGGGCTGTCAAGGGCCATGGGCGAGTGCGGCCCAAGCGCCGCCACACCCTGCTGGCCGGCGGTGGTGCTCATCACCGGGGAGCCCGACGATACCCTGGCCGACACCCTGGAATCGGCGACCCTCCCCGAATCCACCCGACTGCTGGCGGCGGGGCTCACCGACAGCCCGGCCCTGCGTCGCCTCGCCTGCCAGACGGGCGGGTTCTTTGAGTCCATCGAACGGCTGTCCGATCTGCGACTACTCACCAACAAATCCACCACGGAGCTACCCCAGTACGCCTTCGGCTTCGCCCGGAAGGTCCTACTCGCCGCTCGCGGGCGTTGGGAGGTGGTGGTGTCGGTCACCGGTGTACCCGGCGATCTGGACATGTCGGTCACCCATCTGCTGGAAGGCACCCTGGGTGTACGACTGGGATTGAGTCCGAACGATCACACCGCGCTGACCGAGTTTCAGGTCACCCTCGGAGGCTACTGAGAAATGCGAACGCGCACGATTCCGATGCTGGTCGCCGCGGTCCTGCTGGCCCTGGCTCCCTCGCCGGCTTCCGCTAAAACGTCCACGGACAAAGAGATGGGCGATGAGCTCGAGCGAGACCTGGAAAAGAAATGGGGCCGCACCCGGGCCGTCCAGGTGGTGGTAGATCGCCTCTACCCCAAGGCGAGCCGTTTCGAGTTGGACATCTTTTTCGGGGTCCTGCCCAACGACGCCTTCCAGCTGTACCTGAACCCCGGCCTGCGCATGGCCTGGCACTTCAACGAGCAGTGGGCGCTGGAGCTCGGGGGCGCCTACAGCCTCGGAGTGGACACCGGGCTGCGCCGGCAGCTTGAGGAAGACGACGCCTTGATCCAGGCCCGTACAAGGGACCAGGTGATCGCGCGGTTCGGCCTGGCCGTGGTGTGGAGCCCCATCTACGGCAAGTTCGCCTGGGTCAACTCCAAGGTCGCCCACTTCGACATGTACTTTCTGTTCGAGGCCGGTGGAGTGTATTCGGAAGGGGAACAGACCCTGGGCCTCGAGGGCGGGGTGTGGCCCGAGGTGGGCTTGGGTCTGGGCATGCGGTTTTTCCTGTCGAGGATCGTCTCCCTACGGTTCGAGTTCCGCCAGCGCCTAGCCGTCCGCGAGGGGCTGGGTGAAGACGCGATCCGCCTGGCCTACCCCTCGGAGATCAGTCTCGGGCTGGCCTTTGTGTTGGGCCCAAAATTCCAGCCCAGCGCCGGGAGCACAAAATGAGGAACCGCGCACGACTGGCGCTGTTGACGTTCCTCGCCGTGGGGTTGGTCCTGTCCCCCCGGTCCGCCTCGGCCATCACCGTGGATGAGATCATCCTGCTTTGCAAGACCGGGGTCTCGGCCGATATCGTCATCCAGAACATCAAGTCCTCCGGGAGCCGGCCCCAGGTGAGCCCCGCCGAGGTGAAGAAGATGCGCGCGGACAAAGTGCCCGAGAAGGTCATCGGTTTTTTGACCGGAACCTCGGGCAACGCCAGCTCGGTCAACCGGGCCAGCGAGGCCCGCCGGTCCGCCGACGCCGCCACCAAGAGGCAACAGGATCGGAAGCTGGAGGCCGAGCGACTGCGGTTGGAGGCCGAGCGCCTCAAACGGGAGGCCAAGTTGATGGCCACCGACGCCAAGGCCGCCCGGGATCGCGTGGCCAATCTCAAGGGCCGCGTCAAGGCCGTGCTCTCAGCCGCCTTCGATGACCTGCGCCGGGGACGTGAGTGGAAGGCCATCATCGCCCTGCACGCCTTCCTGGGATCGGGACTGGTGCAGCCCAACTCCTACGCCTTCCTGGAGGGCTCCTACGGGCTGGGGCGGGCCTTCTTCTCGGTGCGCATGTACCAGGCGGCGAGCGGCCACCTGGTGGAGGTGATCCGACGCGGCCCCACCACACCGCGCTTCGACAACGCCGTATCCCTGCTGCAAAAGATTGTGGACAAGCTGGAGTTCGTGCACCCGGTCATCGCCCTGTTGGCGGCCTTCGAGTCCGACCTGAAGAAACGCCCGCGGCCCTGGCTGGACGAGTATCACTTCTTTCTCGGTGAGTTCTATGAGCGCTACGACAACGCCAAAAAGGCGCTGCACCACTTCAGCGCCGTGTCCGCCCGGTCGAAGCGCTACGCCGCGGCCCTATACCACATGGGGCTGATTCACACCGGGAAAAAGAAAGCCCGCACGGGGATTCGCTACTTCCGCAAAGCCCTGCGGGCCGCCAAGGCCGCACGGAACAAGCCGGTGCAGGACATGGCCCGCCAGGCCGTGGCGCGGCTGGCCTTCGAAATCGGCTCCTTCCGGGCCGCGGCGCATTTCTACGGCAAGATCGGTCGGAAATCCCGCATCTTCGCCCGGGCTCAGTACGAGCTCGCCTGGACCCAGGTACTGCGCGAGAAGTACCGCAAGGCCCTGGGCACCATCCACGGACTGCGCTCGCCATTTTTTGCTCGGGAGTACTACCAGGACCTGCTCGTGCTTGAGGCCGCAACCTACTTGAACATGTGTCGATACGCAGAGGCGACCAAGACCCTTCGACGGTTCAACCGCCGACAAAAGACCATGGTCACCCGAATCCGCCGCTACCTGGCCACCAAGCCCAGCGATGCCCAAATGTACAAGGACGTGCGTCGTCTGGCCACCCGCCATCCGGGCAAGGCGTTGCCCAAAGCGGCGCTGTACGCGTTGGTGGCCGACGTAGGCTTTTTCCGTACGCTCAAGACCGCCCGGCAGCTGGAGACGGAGATACAGCTCGCCCGTACCAAGCTCAGCGGAAAGGTGCAAACGGCCGTGGTCACAGATCTTTCCAAACGGCACAAAATCTACCTGCAGCGCGCTGGCGTGGAGATCCGACGGCGGCTGCGGGATCTCCTCGTGCAGCAGGACATGGTGAAGGTCAAGGCCGACGAAATCGGCCTCGAGGTAGAGCTCGCTGCCAAGGGCCAACTCGAGGCAGCCAGGCTACGGCTCCAGGCAGGCCGCGCGTCGGCCACCGATCTCAAGCGCCCCCGGATCCTGCGGCTCAAGCTGCGCTCGGGCCAGCAGGTGTGGCCCTTCGAGGGGGAGTACTGGCACGATGAGATCGGCAAGTTCAGAAGTCGGCTCCGCAGGGCTTGCCCGGTGCGAAGTCGTAAGAAAGGAGCCGCCTCGCGGTGAGTAGACTTCACTCGTTACCCCTGTTGCTACTGGTACCACGACCCAGAACGCTTTTCCGGGTAGTGGTACTGGTCGCCCTCCTGATCGGGGGGCTCAGCCTGGACTCGGATTCGGCTGAGGCCCAGAAGATCGGCGCTCGCAAGACCAGGTCCTTCAAGATCAAGGCCCGCAAGGTCGCCTCCGGCGCCACCCGCGTCAAGCAGAAGACCGGGCCCACCACCATCGACTTCGAGCGGGAAAAGGCTCGCAAGGCAGCCCTGGCCAGGAACGAGGCGCAGCAGTCCGAAAAACGCAAGAAGATGGTCCAGCTCATCGTCCGGGTGCTCAAGTCGCGGACCTATAGGCTGCGTCGCATGCGCAGCGCCCGGAGCCAGTATCTCATGCGGAAAGCCAACCTCGAGTTCGAGGAGGCGCGTTACCAGAACCTGCTGCGCTTTCAGGGCTACGAAAAGTCCATGGTGGCCTTTGACGCGGGCAAGACGAAGAAGCGGCCTGCCGAACCCAAGGCGCGATATACGGCCGCGGTAAGGACCTTCCGGCAACTCCTCTCCGAGGATCCTCGATGCACCCGGTGCGACGAGGCGAGCTTCCGGCTGGGCTACTGTCTGAACCAGGAGGGCCGCTCCGCCGCCGCGGCCAAGGTGCTGTCGGCCCTGGTCCAGACCCACTCGAAGTCCAAGTTCTCCGCCGACGCCTACCTGCTCATGGGAGAGGTCTGGTTCGAGGCCAACAAGTTCATCGCCGCCATGGGCAACTATCAGATGGTGTTCCGCAGGTATCCCAAGTCCCTCATGGCGGGCTATGCCGAGTACAAGTACGCCTGGGCGGTGTTCCACCAGGCCAAATTCCGTAAGGCCATCGCCGCGGTGCACCGGGTGATCAAGCACCGCAAGGCCCAGCTCAAAAAGCAGGGGCTCACCGACCTGGCCGTCTTCTACGCCGAGCTGCCCAAGGGTTGGATCGAAGCCCAACGCTACTGGACGAAGGCCGGCGGCCTCAAGCTCGCCCTCAAGCACATGTGGCGCCTGGCGCGATTGCTGGACTCCCAGGACAAAAGCGAGCCGGCCCTCAAGGTGATCAACTGGCTGCTCAAAAAGAGCCCCACCAGCGAGCGGACCACGATCTACCACCAGCTACAGGTAGACATCCTCGTGCGGCTGAAGGTGCCTCGTCGGCTGGACGCGGGGCTGCAGCGCATCGTGAGTTTCTACGCAACGTCCAGCCCCTGGATGCGCGGAAACGCCTCTCGACCCCGGGTGCGCAAGTCCGGGCGACGTCTGGCGGAGAAGGCCATGGCCTACGTGGCCACCTACTACCATAGGGAGGGCAAGGCTGCTGGCAGCCGCGATCTGCTCGGGCGGGCCGTGGCCAAGTACCGGACCTTCCTCAAGCGTTTTGGGAAGTCGACCCAGCGGACCAACGTACACTTCTATCTGGCGGAGCTGCTGCGCGGTTTCCAGAAGTTCGACGCCGCAGCCCGGCACTACCAGAAGGTGGTGTCGGCCCCCAAGACAAAGTTCCGGGAGGACGCGGCCTTCCAGCGGGTCTTCTGCCTGGCGCGGCTCCTGGCCTCCAATGGCCTCGACCGGCCGGTGCCCAAGGGGCTGGGCGCGGGCGCCATTACCCGCAGCAAGCTCCAGGCCACCGAGAAGCGGTTCGTCGCAGCGAGCGACGCCTTCGCCAAACGGTACCCCAAGAGCAAGGACGTGCCATCCGTGCTGTTCAAAGCGGGGCGGATCTTCTACGACCACGGCCTCCTCAAAAAGGCGGGTAACCGGTTCGCCACCGTGGTCACAAGCCACCCCAGGGATCGCTACGCCGCCCTCTCGGGCGCCATGGCCCTCGACAGCTTCTCTCGTCTCAAGGACTGGGTGAATGTGGTCAAGTGGTCCCGCCATCTGATCAAGATCCGCAACTTCCAGCACTACAAGCGCAATCAGCTCCGCGGGATCATCGCCGCCTCGGGCATCAAGGCCGCGGGGATCCTCGAGAAACAGAAAAAATACGGCGAGGCGGCCCAGGCCATGCAGGCCGTCTACACTGAGTTCCCCCGGGACACGCAAGCCCCCCGGGCACTGTTCAATACGGCGGTGCTCTGGGAGAAGGCGGGCAGGGCCGAGCGGGCCATCAAGTTGTACAAGAAGGTGCGCAAGATCGCCCGCCGAAGCGAGTTCGCCTCCCGGGCCACCTTTGTGCTCGGCGCCCTATACGAGGGACGAGCCAACTTCCGGGTGGCCGCCCGGTACTATGGCGAGATGGCCAAGCTGATGAAAATCAAGCAGACGCCGGACGCGCTATACAACGCGTCGGTGATGCACGAAGCCCTCGGCAGCTTCCGGGCCGCCGAGGGCATCCGTCGCAAGTACGTCAAGCTCTACCCGAAGAGAGCCGACGCGGTGCGGGCCTATTTCAGCATTGGCAAGCTCTTGGAGTCCCAAAAAAAGTGGCGCAAGGCCGAAACCTTCTACCTTAAATTCATCCGAAATAAACCTCTGGTCAAACGGCAGCCCACCCTGGCGGTGGCGGCCTGGACCCGGGCGGGACGTACCATCCGTAAGTCGAAGTTGGGCAAAAAGAAAAAGGGGCGGCAGCGCGCCCTGGCGCATTTCGGGCGGGCCATCAAGGAGTTTCGGCGGATCCGGCTCAAGCCCGGCAGCCTGGCCGCGACCTACGCCGGCTGGGCCCAATTTCAGCTCGCCGAGGTGGTCTTCGATCAGTTCGTGGCCATCGAGCTCAAGGGCGCCGAGCGCAAGCTGTTCAAACAGCTCATCCAAAAGGCCAAGCTGCGAGAAAGAGCGCAGAAGCTCTACCAGGCGGTGCTCTGGTACAAGGCCCTGGTCTGGTCCACCGCGGCGGTCTTCAAGATCGGCATGCTTTACGCTCGCACGGTGGAGGCGCTCTACGCCATCCCGGTGCCCAGGTCCATCACCAAGCCCGAGGATCGAGAGCAGTACAAGGCATCGCTTCAAATGAAGGCCCAGCCCGTGGAGGACGCCGCCATCAAGGCCTTCCGAAAAGCCGTGGCCGTGGCTCACCAGCTACGGGTGTACAACCGTTTCACCATCGCCGCGGCCCAGCGGTTGCTGAAGGTCGATCCGGATCGCTACCCCAACCCCGGCCGCACAGTGCTCAAGGGAGGGTACCAAGAGCCCTTGGGCGGGGCCCGGCCCTACCTCAATGAGGAGGCCCAGTGAACCGGATCTGCCACCAAGAAATCTCGCAGGCGCGATCCCTGACCCTCATGGGTCTGGGCCTGGGTCTGCTTGGCCTGGTGGCCGCTGGATGCCCCGCCACCACGGGTAGCAATGGCCCCGGTGGCAGGCACCGGGCCCGTCCAGGGGGTTCCGGTCCCGATCACCGCACCGGACCACGCCCCATCCGGGACGCCATGTTCGCTTCAGGGGTTCGCTCGCTGGTCCGAAAACCCTCCCCGGACTTCGAGAGCGCCCGGGCCGCTTTCCAGAAGGTACTGGCCAAACGCCCCAACCATCTGGCCGCGCTGCTCAACATCGCCTACTGTTCGCTGCACCTGGGCCAACTCCGCAAGGCTCGCGAGTCCTACGCCAAGGCTGTATCCATGAACCCGAAACACCGGGGAGCCCGCTTCGGCTTGGTGGACGTACTCATGCGATCCGGACAGGCCCAACAGGCCCAGACCCTCCTGGATGCCCACCTCGCCGGACACCCCAGAGACCTCATGGCCCTGGGCCTCGCCGCCGCGGCCCATCTGGCTCGAGGGCAGCGCGGCAAAGCCTTGACCAAGGTGCAGACGGCCCTGGCCATCGATCGCAAGGACGTGCTGGCGCACCTGAACTTCGGGCGGCTCTACCTGGCCAAGGGGGACTCTCGTACGGCGCTGATGATCTTCTCGCGGGGTCTACGCCTGGCGCCGAAGAGCGCAGCCCTGTATTTCGGACGAGGCCAGGCGTACATGACCACCAAAGAGATGGGGCGGGCGGTGATGGACTTCGAGCGCGCCGCCAAGCTGGCGCCAAACCACACGGCAACCCGGCTCAACCTGGGCAAGGTCTACGTGGACAACCTGGACTACAAAGGCGCACTCGGCCACTTCGAGCGGGTGCTGCAGATCTGGCCTCGGCACCGAGCGGGCCTGCTGGGAAAAGCCCGTGCGCTGTTTGGGCTTCGCAAGTTCAAAGCGGCTCTGGCCGGATACAAGAAAGTGATCAAGTTCCACGGCTCCCTGTCGGGGGCCCTGTATCAGGTGGCAAAGATCTACCAGGACCACCTGGATAAACCCCGGCAGGCGCTACCCTATTTTCAGAAATTTGTAGGGTCCTCGAAGGGACTGTCCAAAAAGGATCCGGTGTTCGCGACCATCCGGATGCTCAAGGCCACCTCCCAACCCAGGTCCCCAAAGAAACCCCCGCCGAGACGCGGGGACAGTCCGCGAAGGCGCGGAGGCGGAGGCTAAGACCGTGAGGGTTCTCATGCAACGGTTTCGGGGGGTGGGTTTCTGTCTGGCCTTGATGGCTCTGGTCGGGCTGGGGCTCGGAGGGGCGGCCCCAGACAGCTGGGCTCGGACCAAGCGCTCGGCGCGCAAGGCCAAAGGCAGTAAGAGCGGCAAGAGCACCCGGTTTTACGACTTCGACGATCTTCTCATCGACGGGGAGTTCCGCAAGCCGGCCACGCTCTACACACGTGCCCTGAAGTCGCCGAAGTTCGAGCGGCTGCTCCGTCTCCAGAAAAGTTTTCTCAACCAACTACTCCAGACGGCGCAGTACCCGAGCCTGCGTTGGTTCCGCTAGGATGCGACTCTACGCGAAATAACCGTGCCCACGGGGACCTGGGAAAAGCCCCGGGCGGGAGATCCGATGAAGGTCATTTGCCAAAAATGTAGTGCGAGCTACGACATTGAGAATCAGCGAATCCCGGCCGAAGGAATGACCATGAAATGCCCCAAGTGTTTCGGGTCGTTTCAGGTCCAACGGTCCGATCAGGATGGGGCCCCGTCGGGAATGAGCTCCAACGATGACACCAAATATTTCATCCGACGACACACCGGGAGTGTCTTCGGGCCCTTTGCTCAATCGGCGATCCTCACCATGGCTACCGATGGAAAGCTGGATGGCTCGGAAGATCTCTCCCCGGATAAAGTGGACTGGACCCGCATCGCTGATCATGCCGCCTTTTCACAAATCTTCGCAAACAGCTCCATGGACGACCTGCCCGCGCCAACGTCGAACCAGGCCCCGAAGCCGGGCGTTCCCAAGGCCGTTCCGATCCCGGACGTCAGCCACCAGCCATCCGACCTGTCCGCGCCGGCGCCCGTGCAGCACACCAAACAAGGGATGCCCATCACCGAGGTCCCCAGTGCGCCGGAGATCTCGGATCTACCCGCTCCCGCGGCAAAAGCCCCGGGAACCGCGCTCAAGCCACCAGGTCCCCCAAAGCCGGTCCTGACACCACCGGTACCGGATATTCCGGACCTGCCCGCTCCCGCGGCAAAAGCCCCGGGAACCGCGCTCAAGCCACCAGGTCCCCCAAAGCCGGTCCTGACACCACCGG
>JAOZUO010000017.1:51004-71305 GCA_029938605.1 Deltaproteobacteria bacterium
CCCGCTCCCGCGGCAAAAGCCCCGGGAACCGCGCTCAAGCCACCAGGTCCCCCAAAGCCGGTCCTGACACCATCGGTACCGGATATTCCGGATCTGCCCGCTCCCACGGTACAGGGCCTCGGGCCCGTGGGTAGACGACCTTCACCGTCCAAACCGATCCTGACACCACCGCCGCCCCAGATGCCGGACCTGCCCGCACCCATGGTCACCGATGGGGTCGGGTCCGCGCCCGAGCTCCCGGTGCCCAGGTCACCGTCTAGCTCCTCGCTAACCCCTGCGGCGCCTCCGGTGGGCGACCCTCCAATGGCAGACCTGCCTGCACCCATTGAGCCAAGGGAGCCCTCCAGCGGTCTGGATGCCCTTCCGGATCTGCCCGCTCCCATAGGCTCCTCAGGGCCAACGGCTCAGCAACCCACTGACCTGCCCACTCCGGCAGGAGGACCTACGCCGGGCGGCACCAAGCAACCCACTGACCTGCCCACTCCGGCGGGAGGACCTACGCCGGGCGGCACCAAGCAACCCACTGACCTGCCCACTCCGGCAGGAGGACCCATACCGGAAGGTACTCAGCAATCTACCGACCTGCCTACTCCTGCGGGTGATCCCTCTGGGCCTGGGGACGACGCAGGAATGAACTACGGAGAGGTGGACCTCCTGGCGCCCTTTGATGAGAAAGGTGACGGAGCCGAGGGTGGCGGTCCCCTGGACCTGTCCGAGCTGGACCTCCTGGCGCCCAAGGAGGATGCTGGGCCGGACGAAGAAGGTCCGGATCTCTCCGAAATGGACCTCCTGACACCCAAGGAGGATGCTGCACCAGGCGAATCCGCGCCGGATCTCTCCGAAATGGACCAGGATGATCTGTCCAACCTCGAGGAGCCGGCGGCGGCCGGGGAGCCGTCTCGAAAGAAAAAACCCGCCCGGACAAAACCCCGTTCCGGGGCGGCGGCGACTTCAGGAGAGCGCCTCCTGGGTCTTCCAAAGAAGCTGGCCATAGGTCTCTTCGTTGGCGTGGTGCTCGTCGCCGCAGGGGCCGCGGCCTACTTCCTGGTGATCCGTGGCAACAAGCCATCCTCCAAGGGAAAGACCGCCAACACCCACAGCAACACCAACACCAACACCGCACCGGAGCAACCACTGGTTTCTGGCAAAACCCCAGTGGCCTATGCGCCCGCCATGGATCTGGATACCCACAAGGGCTACCTGGCCGCGGACAAGACGTATCGCAAGCAGCACAAAAAGACGGCGAGCAACTCCCTCCGAGCGGCGCGGGCCAAGGCGCGACTATGCGACGCCTATCGCTATGGCATCAAAGGCAAACGCCTGGCAAAGGCGTTCAAGCTCCTAGCTGCGGGAGACGCTGATGACGTCGAGCTACGCAAAGCCAAGGCTCTTAGGCACCTGCTTCGCAACCACTTGAAGAAAGCCCGGGGACAACTGAAAAAGGCCCGGGCAATCGCCAAGAAGGACCCTGAAATCCACGTTTTCCTAGGCTGGGTGGAGCTCGCGGCTGGGCGCACCCTTCGGGCGGAAAAAGCCTTCCGTCGCGCAATTAAATACCGCGGCGAGTCCGCGGCGGCGCTCTTCGGTCTGGCCCGAAGTCTGGCCGGTCACGAGGATCCCACCAAGGTGGCCGAACGGAAAAAGCTTCTGGCCAAGATCATCAAGCTCAGTCCTCATCACGTCCAGGCCCGAGTGGCACAGCTCGCTGGCGAACCAGTCAAATCCGCCACCGCCGGGATCAAAATACTAACGGATCTATCGGCATCCATGGACAACGACGACGCACCGAAGGAGCGGGCGACCCTCGCCCTGGGTCTGGGGCTGTTACACCGCCGCGCCGGTCAGTTAGACCGCGCGCTTGTGCTCTTCGGTCAGGCTTCCAAGCTGGCCCCTGTTCAGGAGCAAATCCTTCGCGCCGAAGGAGAGGCTCTGCTCGAAGCGGGAGACGGCGAGCAAGCGACCAAGAGACTCAACGCGGCCCTTAAGGTCGCGCCCCACAGCGAGCGCCTCCTGGAGGCGCTTGTCCGAGCTCACATCGCCCAGGGCCAGCCTCTGGCGGCCAAGGACGCCATCGACGACTTCACTGCACGCCGCTCCAAGGGCAGCAAAGGGATCGGAAACAAACCCAAAAAAGAAAACCGAAAAACCCGCGTCAAGCGGCGCAAAGCCAAGCGGCCTAAGAAGCACAAAACCAAGCCCATCCATGACGACACCAAGCCCGGCGAGATCAAGACCGCCACCCCTCGCAGTCCGTACCTGTCCTTGGCTCTGGGGCGGACTGCCCTGGCCCTCGGCAAGACGGCGGAGGCCCAAAACCTCTTCCTGGAGTCCACGGCGGAGGCACCCCGATTCACTCCTGGCCACGTGGCCTACCTGGCGCTGATGCTTCATAAGGGTCGGCTCGAGGGAATGAAGAGCGTGCTCGAGCTCATCAAGCGTAAGTACCGCGACTCCCTGCCCTCGGACCTGCGAGACATGGAGGGCCAACTACTGTTGGCCAGGGCCAAACCCGCCCAGGCCCACAAGGTCTTTCTGGAAGCCCTGAAGTCCGAGCCCCACAACAACCGGATCCTCATCCACCTGGCGCTGTGTTTGTGGCAACACCAGAACCAGCCCGAGGAGGCCTACCTCCTGCTGCAGAAGGTTTTTAAGCGCGCCAAGTCCTTGACCCGAGTGGTGTCTCTGTTGGCTGACTACCACTGGAAGTCTGGCGAAAAGGAGCGGGCCTTTGGTCGCTTCAAGGCGGCGCTGAAGGTAAATCGCTCCCCGTCGCTGAAGCGCCAATACGCCGAGTTCCTTCTCCGTACACCCAACCCCGTACGCCTCGCCCGTGCAAAGAAGCTGCTGGAGCCCATCCTGCAGGCGAACTCCCTGGACCATGGAGCTACGGCCCTGTTCGCCTTGGTGGAGTTGGGGCAAGGCCGACACAAAAGAGCCATGATCCGGATCAAGCGCGCACTCAGCCGCAGCCCCAAAAACCTGTCTTATCTCGTGATCAAAGCAAAAATAGCCGAGACCAGCGGCCGCACCAAAGACGCTCTATCAATCTATGATGGGCTGCTGGACAAAAGGCCCAAGTCGCGTCGGATCATGCTCCTCCGCGCGCAACTGCTGTGCCGGCACAGAATCACAAAACGCTGCCTGAAAGCATCCAAGACCATCCTGAAGCAGTGGGACGCTCCCGAAGGTCACCTGCTTCGGGGCCTGGGGTATCTTCAGGAGCGCAAGCCCGGCAAAGCCATGCGTGCTTTCAAAAAGGCGATCGCAAAAAAGAACGACTATGCCGAGGCTCACTTTCTACTCGGCCGAACCCGCTACGATGATGCTGCGTACCGCAAGGCACTCGCCAGCCTGATTCGCTGCGTGGAGCTGGCCGAGGAGATGGCCCGCTGGTGGCCGGACATCCACTACTTCCTGGGTATGTCTTACTTCAAGGTGCGCAACAAGCGCATGGCTCAAAAGCACCTCCGAAAGTACCTGGCCACCAAGGGAAACCCGGACAACGTCGAGACCAGCGAGCAACAGCGCACGGCCAAGTCCACCCTCAAAAAACTGTAGGGACAACCACTTGGGCCCCGATCAGCAAACCCTTGATCGTTCAGACCGCCGATCCATCCCGAGGCGTGAGGGCTAGCTGGGCCACTGCCAGCGGGCCAGACGGCCGCCGGCGCGATCTGTGTAAACACTCAGGTCCTCGGGCTCGGGCTCGGGCTCGGGCTCAGGCTCGGGCTCAGGCTCAGGCTCAGGCTCAGGCTCGCGCTCGGGCTCAGGCTCGACCTCCAGCTCGGGCTCAGGCTTAGGCTCGACCTCGGACTCAGCATCCCGCGTACCCTCGGGAACCGAAATCAACCCCTCGGAGGGGATCTGAATCACGCCGTAGGGAAAGGTCTCGGCCTCGGTCCCCGCACAAATAACGAGGTAGGCCACCACCTCTTCCACGTCCCCGTCGAGAAGACCTCCATCGAGAAGGACCTGGGGATCGGACTCCTCCTCGGTCAGCTCCACGAGACTGTAGCCTACAAAGGGACATTGCCCGATGACCCGAACCTGATCGAAGAGGGGCTCGGTCAGGTCCAAGAGCTGTCCATAGGAGAGCCCTCCCTCGATCTCCGAGTGATCGCCGCTAGGACTTCGAAGCACCACCCGCCCGTCCGTCGCCAGTACCCGAACGGCCTCGGTGAGGATCGAAGGATGATCCGCAACCAGGGTTGCATCGGGGAGCAGCACGAGGTCAAAGCTGTCGTTGGCAAAGGGGAGCCGCGGCGGCTGCCATTCCCGAATGCGTAGGGACTCACGATCTCCTCCCAGGATACTCCGAGCGGATTCGATGCTATCGGCGAGCCCCACCACCTCTCGGGCCCCCAGAGCGAGCAGACGCGCCACGCCTAACCCGTCTCCGCAACCGATCTCCAGGACGCGCCGGCCCTCGATGAGCTCCTCCAGATACTGATACGCTGCGAGCCGACCCGGGATGTCGTCAAAGGGGCGGAACATGATCCTCTCCTACCAACTACGAATTGCTTACGGCTAACACAAATACCACGACCCGATAACCCGAAACGCTTTTCTGGGTAGTGGTACTAGTTCTCGGAATCTGCGTTGATCAAATCATCGAAGGCGGTGTCCACGTCGTTCTGGGTCGGGGACTTCGAGGGGTTGTCCTTGGCCCCGAGCGCTCCGAGGCGCTCGTCTACGTCCCGGTAGCCAGCCACCAGGTGGGCCACCTTGTCGTAGTAGTAGAGGGCCTCGCGCACATCATCCAGTTCTTCGTACGCGACCCCCATCTGGTAAAACAGGTCCACCTGCTCATTTTCGGTGATCTGCTCGCAGTACAGGGCCTTTTTGTACCGGTTGATGGCCTCGCTCATGTCGCCCTGACCGCGATGGCAGTGGGCGATCATGACGTGACACTGCACCTCGTTGTTCGGACGCATGGCGGACTCGAACTCGCCGACGGCGTCGGAAAACATTCCCATCTCCTTGTAGGCGATACCCACGTCGAAATGCGTCTCCGAGTCGTCCTCCCCCACCTGCTTGGCCACGCCATCCTTGAACTGCTGGAAGGCGTCGTCCTCGCCTCGGGGGATGTTCAACCGACCTCCACCCGCAGGGTCCTCTGGAATCTCGATGTCTAACTCCTCGTCATCGAGATCGAGGGCGAGCGGATCGTCGTCCTCGTCGTCTTGCATCATCCCCTTGACGACGTTGATCTTGGCCATGAGCCGCGGATGCTCGCCGTAGTCGTCAATGAGCTCCCGTAGCTCACCGATGGCCTCTTCGTACAGGCCCTGATCGATGAAGAAGGTCGCCCCTTCCATATCCTCGTCCAGAGCCTCCACATCCACGTCCGCAAAGGCGGGATCTCCTTCCAGGGTGGCGGCTGGCACAAACCCGTCGTCCGCAGGGTCCTGTCCGGTGGCGGCCATCTGGTCCCCGTCGACCAAGACCTCTGACCGTTCCTCGTCCAGCAAGATCTCCTCGCCTGCGTCCTCAGCCTCAAGCTCGACCTCGAGCTCGGGCTCGACCTCGAACTCGGACTCGGGCTCGACCTCGGACTCGGACTCGGGCAGCTCCGCGGGTTGGGATGCGGCGGGCAGCGACCCGGATTTCCGCTGCGAGAGGCTGGCCACCAACTCGGCCGTCTGCTGCATCTGGCTCAGCTCGTCCTGAAAGAGCTCGTCGTCTTCCATGGAATCGGCGAGTAGGTCGTCGAGCTGAAGGTCGTCGTCCTCCTCCTCGCCGATCCCGACTCCGGAGGCCACCAGATCCAGCTCCTCCCTTGACACCACGGCCGTGTCCGAGAACTTCTGGCCACCTGCACTCTCCTCCCCGGATCCACCGGCGCCAGTGAGATCCAGACTCAGCTCTCCCGAATCCTCTTTCCAGCCATCACCCTGGGCCTCCGGGTCTTCACTACTGCTGGACTCCTCGCCCAGACCCAAACCGTTTCGAAGATTCGCTAGATCCACCTCCAGCTCACTCTCCATGGGTCCCATGGGATTGCGACCATCGCTCTGGACATCCAACACGTCGTCGTCCATGGCAAGGAGTGGATCGAGCAGGAGGTCGGACTCGACGTCCCCCATCTGCGATTCGAAGTCCTCTTCTAGATACTCGAGCCCCACGGCGGACAGATCGATCTCACTGCTCTCTTCAAGCCGCGACAACGCCTCGAGGCTGCCGCCTCCCGTCAGGTCCACTGGTGACTCGGGCTGCGTCATCACCGGATGAAATCCAGAAGAGCTGGACCGCCCCTCCAACTCCTGCTCCAGAGCCTCGATGTCAATCTCGGCGGTGGCGAACTCAGGCTCCTCGGTGTAGGCCTCTGCGGCAATATCATCGAGGATCTGAACGTCGGAATCGGCCATCTCCCAGACCCGGTCTACGTTGTCTCCATCATCTTGGTCGTCCCCGATTTCGATGTCGATCTCGGCTTCGCCTTCATTGGATGACGTGCCTCCCATCATCTCCTGGACCCGCTTGTTCCCCGGATCGATCTCCAGGGCCTCGGCCAGCACGGTCCGGGCTTCGGCAGGATCGGACTCGAGCTTCTGACCGGCCACGATCAGGATGGACGTCACCGCACCGTCTATGTTTCCAACCTTGACGTAGAGCTCCTTGAGCCGTAGGTGGGTCTCGATGTTGTCGGGATCGAGCTGCTTGGCCTGCTCCAGCTGCTCGACGGCCTCCTTCATCAGCCCGAACTTCTCGTACACCTCCGCCTCACCGTAAAGCGTGGCGACCTGGTTCGTCGCCGAGTCCGGCTCGTCCAGCTCATCAAACTCATCCAGCTCATCCAGCTCGTCCAGCTCTTCGATCTCATCCAGCTCATCCAGCTCGTCCAGCTCGTCCAGCTCGTCCAGCTCGTCCTCGGACGCCACCGGCGTGGGTTTGGACGTTTCCTTGGGTTTCGCCGCTGATACGTCCTTGGGTTTCGCCGCTGGAGTGTTCTTCGCCGCCTGCTTGAGGACCTTGATCGCGTCCTCGTCCCCGGGATCCAGGCTCAGGACGCGCCGGAACACATCATCGCGATGCTCTATCTCTTTGTTGTCCTCGTGCACATTAGCCAGCACCTTGAGGATCGTGACAGCCTTGGCCTTCTGGTCCAGATCGAGAAAGGCGTTGACCAGCAGGTTGAGGGTCTCGGTGTCTTTCTCGTCGGCTTTGTAACAAACCTGGAGCTTCTGCAGCGCCCGGCGGGGGTCCTGCCGTCGGAGATAGAGAGTGGCCAACTCCTTGGTCAACCCCACCAGCTCCGGCTTGTGCCAGATGAGCCGCTCGGCCACACGGATGAAGTCATCCATACGTCCCGAAGAACGCAGAAGGTCCGCCGCCCGAGTGAACTCCGCCACGGCATCGTCTACCCGCTTCTCCTTGGAGAGCGTCTCAGCCAAACGGATACGAACGGCCACGTTCTCCGGATCGATCTCCGTCATGGCCAGTAGGACCTGCAGGGAGTCCTCGATCCGGCCCTCCTCATGAAGCACCTGGTGGGCCACCTCCAGTTGCCTTCGGGCGTCGGTCAGCAGCCCGAGCTGCTGGTACAGGGCGGCCAGCTTCAGATGCACTTCCACAAAGCGGGGCTGTAGGAGCAGCACCTGCTTGTACACCGCCACAGCCTTGAGATAGAAACCCTGCTCGGAATAGTGGTTGGCAACCCGCAGATAGGTGTCCGTGGCCTCGGAGGCCGAGCCCTTCTTCGCCTGGAGATCTCCGATCTTGAGCCAGGTTCGGACATCCCCTGGCTCGGCCTCGACGATCTTGCGATATTCTTTGATCGCCTTGTCGAGCTGCCCTTTTTGAATGTGTTTCTGGGCAGCGGCGATAACCTTGTTTTTGTTGATCGCCAATGCGGCCCGCCTTTAGGGATCCAGACGCTCAACAGACCTAAGGATTATACCCATGGCATGGGCACATTCTTGGTCCTCGACGCAAGCGTAGACTATACGGCAGGGCCCATCACCAGTCAAGATCCGTCGCACCACTTGCGCGGCCCATAACGTGGGCATCTACCTACAAATCCTGCAGAATTCTGGGTGCCGTGATCCGGAGGAGGAACCGCGCCTTACCGAAATTGCCGTCTGGGCTAAGGGTTACCGCGGTGAAATACTCATCGGTGAGCTGTCGAATGACGATAATGAGCGCAGACGACTTGATTGTGACCTCTCGAATTTCACCGATCTCCAGAATTTCCGCTGCCTTGCGAATCTGACCGAAGATGAAGGAAAACTCCATGCCAACGGTCCCAATGTCCGGATCGAAGTCTACGTCCTGGGGCGTGTAGCTCTCCACGGCGATTCCGTCGAAGCCCATCAGCAGTGCGGCCTGTCCTCCGTCCACACTTTCGACAATCTTCTGGAGGTGCTCCCGGAACATAGGCTCTCCTTCTGGCCATCTTACCGTTGATACCCCAAATACTGCGGGGAAGTCAAATAATTGTGCCTGTTTCGGAGGTTTCCGGCTATTCCAGTGAGCTGGTATCTACGGCGGGACAGATCACCCCACCGCCGTTGTCCAGGCAGCAATCCACCTGGGCATCCTGCACATAGTTGCAGGCGTTCCCCGTGTGGTTCAGTTCCGAAAACAACCCGCTATCACAGTAGCCACCGATGTTGAGAAGACACCCGTCACATAGCACTATGGGAAACTCGATCTGATGGGACTCTTTTTCGCGAATTCCTAGCTGGTAGAGGAACTTGAGCTTGACCCGAACGATGGGCTGGTAGTCTGGGATACCCTGGACCGCCCCGGCGAGCTGAGAGGCGACCTGTGGCGGGATGACCACCACCGGCAGGGCTGCCATTTCTCCAGGGAGGAGGGTTACGAACACGGGGAACTTGAAGGCCAAATCCGGGTACTCCCCGCTGATGTCCCCGAGAGCCAGGTCGATCCGCGCCTCTTTGATCTCCATGACGTTCAGCTCGGTCCCGGTGCCCTGATCCAAGGTGGAGATCAGGTTATTCTGCACCACCGGGTACATGAGGTACTGGGGCGCCTGGGCAAAGGTGTCGGAGAACGCCGTCTCCGACAGATCCAACCAGCCCATGGAACGAAACTCACTGCCTGCCGAGTCCAAGGTGCAGTCACTGCTGGGTATGGTGTTGCGCATGATGGTCAAAGAGGAGCGATCCTCCACGCAGCCCAGGAATCCTGTACTTGCCACCACCATGACGACCAAGTACCACCCACTACTTATCCTTCGCAAATTCCTCATGGGACGACACCTCCTATCGCTTTAGTTTACCTGAAGATCGCCCTCTGATGATACGGGGAGTGATGAAAATCAGCACTTCGCTTCTCTCATCGGACTCTTTTCGCTTCTTGAAGAGCCAGCCGATGATGGGGATCTCGGCGAACCACGGCACCTTGGACCAGCTGCGGGCGGTGCTCCTGGTGTAGATGCCGCCGATGACCGCGGTGTCGCCGTCCTTGATCATCATCTCGGTCTTGGCGAACTTTTTCAGGATGGTGGGGTCACCCTTGGAGCCGGTGTTAACAAAGTCCGGCTCGCTCTTTTCCACCTCGATCTTCATGATCACGTTGCCGTCGTTGGTCACATGGGGCTTGACCTTAAGCGAGAGCACAGCGTTTTCGAACTTGGTGTTAACGCCCTGAGCTGAGACCACGCTGATGGGGATGGCCACCCCCTGCTCGATCTTCGCCTCCACGTTGTCGAGCACGGTGATCTTGGGAGAGGAGATGATGCGCACCTGGCCCGTATCCTCCATGGCCGAGAGGCGGAGGTTGATGTTGAAAGCGCCGGTGACGCTGCCAAGGTTCAGGCCGAGGGCACCACCAGCTCCGGTACCCACCGTAGCCGGCAGGTTCACAATGTAGTTGGGGTTGGTGATGGCCGCGCCCTGGAGCCCGGAGGTGGGGGTCACATCGTCAACGTTGCCGCCGGCGGCGCCCACCGTGGATGGGAACATGATGCCCGTGGGGTTACCCGTACCCTGGCTGGAGAGCATGTTGCCGCCCCACTGAATACCGATCTCCCGCAGGAACGTGGAGCGGGCCTCCACGATGCGCGCCTCCACCATGACTTGGGGAGTGGCCGTGTCCAGGGTGGTAACGAGCTTGAGAATTGCCTGGATGTTAGCGTTTACGTCCCGCACGATGACCGTGTTGGTGCGATCGTCTGCCGAGACCGCCCCTCGCTTGGAGATCATGTTTTCCTTGATACGCAAGGCGAGCTTCTTGGCGTTGGCGAAGTTGAGGGCGATGACCCGCGTGTACACGGGAGCCAACTTGCGCTGCTTCTCCCGGGCCAACCGAATATTCTCCAGCTCTTTCTGGATGTCTACTTCGGGGGCAATACGGATCAGGTTATGAGAATGCCAGACCATGCCGAGCTTGAGGGTCTTGAGGATCACCTCCAGGGCCCGGTCCACGCGAACCCGCTTGAGCCGGATGGTGACCTTGCCCTCCACGCCGCCGGAGATGACGATATTCTTGCGCCACACCTTGCCAATGAGCCGGAGTACGTTGTGCACGTCGGCGTTGTTGAAGTCCATGTCCACCCGCGGACCGCTGTAGCGACCGGTCAGGCCGTAGCGATAGGTCCGATAGCGACGGAAGCGACGCCGGGTAGCGGCACCCGACGGACCCGACGCGCCGATCCCAGGAGCGCCGTAGCCGGCCACCCGGGTGGATGAGACGTCTACCGGCTTACGAGCTGGGGGCCGGACCCGGGCCACCGTCGCGGCGGGGCCTCCCCGACGGGCCTTGGTATGGGCCACTTCGGCCTTGGTCTTCCATACGTCGATGTAGAGCTTGCCGTTCCCCTTGGAGAGCCGGAACTTGGCCGCCCGCCGCAGGTCCACCACCACGTCCACCGTGCCCGCCCCAGTGGGCGAACGCAGAGCCGAGATGAGGCGCACGGGGCCACCGAACTCCGACACGTCCAGGCTCCGCTCCAGCTTGCGCCCGATGGCCGTGCCCCTCAGGCTCACAGTCATCGAACGGTTCTTGGTGGCCGCCAGAAAATAGCGGATGGGTCCCTTGAGGTCCACCACCACCCTATGTGCCCACACGCCGTCCACGAAATGTACCCGCACCACGCGCGTTCGCACCCGTACCTTGCGGCGGGCCCGGTTCTGGGCCTTGCGGCGGGCCCGCATCTGGGCCTTGCGGCGGGCCCGCATCTGGGCCTTGCGAGCGCGAGTCGCCTGGAGCTTCAGAATCCGGCGCTGGGCCGCCAGCCGGTTCTCCAGACGCTTCACCTGGCGTTGGAGCGCGATTCTCTGTTGTTTGAGCTTCTGTTTGAGCTTTTGGGCCTGCCGACGCTGAGCCCGGCTGAGCCGCGGCTGCTTCACCACCTGGCGCGCAGTCACCTTAAGGGTCGCTTTCCGACGAGCTTTCTGGCGAGCTTCCTGGCGAGCTTCCCGGCGAATCTGCGCTGCGCTGCGCCGGGCCACGGCCTTGAGCCGTCGGGCCGCACGACGGGCGTCGGCCTGCAATGCCTTGGCCTCTTTGAGAGCACGGCGACGGTCCGCCGCGAGCTGTCGCTTCGCTCGGCGGGACTGGGCCTTGAGGCGTACATCCAACCGCCGCTGCTGCTTCCGCTTGGCCTCGAGCTGGGTGGCGAGGCGCTTGGCCTGACGCTGCAACCGCGCCAGCCGGGCCTGGATCTTCTGCTCGGCCTGGGTGGACACTTTGCTCAGCCGCAGCACGGCCCGGGTCTCGGCCCGGCGGGCGGTGTGTCGAATCCGGGCCTCAAGCTGGGCCAACCGCTTGGCAGCGGCCCGGCGCTGAGCCTCGGCCCGCCCGGACTCGCGATCCATCTGCCGCCGCACCCGCGCCAGCATCTTCTGCTCTTTGCGCAGCCGCACCTGCACCCGCGCCAAGGACCGCTCCTTGGAGACCCGCGAGCTCTTAAGCTTCTTCACGGCGTTCCGAGCGCTGTTCAGGGACGCCTGGGCCTTGGACAGGGCACCCGAGATCGTCCGACGCTCGCTGCGCATACGGGACACCTTGGCCCGCTCGGCCTTGAGGGTGATCCGCGCCGCGGTCAGCTCTTCCCTGGCCTGGTTAGCCAGCGAGGCGCTGTGGTCCCGCTCGCCCCGGGCCCGATTCGCCAGACGCTGGATCTTCTGCAGGGCCGTGGACCGCGACTTGGTCGCCACCCGGGCCTTCTCCAGGCTCTGGTGTAACCCTTTGACCTTGCGGCCATGACGTCGCTCTAATCCGCGCAGCCGGGTGATCTCCCTCTGCAGCCGTGACCGCTGGGCTGCCGCCTGGGCACCCTGGGACGCCCGCAGCCTGCGGACCTTGGAGATGACCTTATCGATGGCCTGCTTGCGGGCCAGCTGGCTCTTCGCCGCCACCCGCAGGTTCCTCGTTACCCCTTCGAGCCGCTTGCTGGCCCGCTTCAGGGCGGCCATGCGCCGCTGCTCCCGTCGGGCCATGGACACCGCCCGGGCGCGCTGCTTTGCCGCTCGCTTCACGGCCAGCCGTAGCTGTCTCCGCCGCCGCTGTTCCAGCTTCCGAGCCACCTGGGCCGCCCGATGGCGGACGACGAGCTGCTTCACTCGCCGCTCCAAAATCTGCTTGCTGGCCTGCACCCGCTCCCGGGCCAGGGACATCTGTCGGAGCTGCAGCTCCACCTGCTTACGAGCCGCCGCCGCCACTGCGCGCCGGGCCTCCTCCCGTCGCCGGGAGTCCTTGGCCTTCAACAGTGAGTTGCGGGCCTTCAGGAGCCGACGCTGAGCTTTGTTCAGGTTGGACTGAACCCGGCGGTGCTTCGCGGAGATCCGGCGGTACAAAGCGGCCTCGTGTCGAGCCGCCGTGGCCAGACGCCGGGCATTGGACAGCGACTTCCGAGCCGCCAACGCTGCCTGACGCAACTGGGTGAGCTCGCCATGCATGTCATTCTTTCGCTTGCGGAGTGCCGAAAGCTCTTGGCGGGTTCGACCCAAAACCTTGGTAAAACGGGCGGCTTGACGCCCGAGTTTGCGCACTACGGCCTCGGCCGACCGCTGCCGGCTCCTGGCGCTCTTAGCCGCCCGATTGGCACGCTGGGCGCGGCGCTTGGCCACCCCAGCCTGGCGACGGATGAGTCGGGCGCGCCTGGCGTGTTTCCGCGCACGGCGCTGGGCAGCAACGGCCTGGCGTCGGGCAGCAATGGCCTGACGTCGGGACTGGATCGCACGATCCCGGGCCTGCTGGGTCACTGCGGCGGCGCTGCGCTTGGCGGTTCTCTCGAACTGACGGGCCGCGGCCAGGAGCTCTTTCGACCGCGCGCGAGCCGCCTGGGCTCGGTTGAGGGTCTCGGTCTCCTGTCGATTGGCCAGTCCGGCGGCCGCCCGAGCCTGGGCCGCCTCGTGTTTCAGGGAGTCGGCGGCCACCTGGGCCGCGCTCAGCTTCTTGTGGGCGGCCTGCAGACTCCGGCGGGCCCGCTTCCGGGCCGCAGCCTCGACGGCCTGAGCTTTGGAAAGGGCCTGGAGCCGGGTCCGGGTCGCCGCTGCCCGGGCCGCCGCCAGCTGGGTCCGGGCCGAAAGCAGGAGCCGCTTCAAGGCCTTCTCCTTGGACACTGCGCTGGCCACGGTTCGAGCCGCCTGGGACTTGAGGGCCGTCGCTTCGACCTGGAGACGCCGGGCCCGAATCAGGGCAGCGGAGCGTGTCTGCTTGGCGGCCCGTTGGGCCTTGATGAGAGCTACCGCGGCCTTGCGAGCCATGGCCTCGGCGCTCTTTTTCTGCAGCTGGGCCTTGGTGCGCAGGGTGTGCGCCTGGTTCTTGAGGCGGCTGGCGTAACGGCGGGCCTGTTTCCGCATACGTACCGCCACCTTCCGCGCCGAGGCCAGCCGGGTGGCCGCTCGGATCTCCAGGATCCCCGCGGCCTGCCGACGCCGATCCGCCTCACTCTTCCAACGCTTGGCCTCGGCCAGCGCCTTACGCCGGGTGTCCCCGGCAGCTGCCTGGGCCCGCGCCAGGGCCTGGGCCGCTCGCTTCGCCATGTCAGCGGCGGCCCGCTTGCGTGTGACTGCCTGGGCTGTGAGCCGCTGGGCCTCCACGCGGAGCCGCCGAGCCTTGGCCAGATCGGCCTTAGACGAGGGGACCTTCGCCGGACGCCGCACTGCGGGCTGGATCCGAATAATCACCTTGTTCCCCTGGGCACGCACCTGGTAGCTGGCCTTTCTCCGGAAACCGATGACCACCCGGGCGATGACCGAGCTGCTGTCCACGAAGCGACTTACGGTGATGAGTCCCACGGCCCAAGTCTCGGCCTCAAGGGGATCCTCGTAGCCCTTCACCCTGGAGTTGGCCAGATCCACGATGAGCCGCCTGGGCCGCTCCAGCTTATACACCGTAAAAGTGGGCGTTTGATTGCCGTGGATCACCACCGTGGTGGTACCGCCCGCCTCCTGGTACGCGATCTTGCTCACCTGGTTGAGTGTCCTGGCCACCACGTGGCTAGATCCGCCGACAAGACCGGCAGTGAGCACCAGTCCACACAGGCCAGCGAGGAGAGCTCGGGATTTTCTGGACATGGTCATGACTATGGCTCCTTGGACTTCGGAGGCCGGCGGCCTCGCCTGCGCGATGACGAGTACCGAATGCCGGACTCGTCGGGCCGCAGCGTATCGCTTCCGATATCGACAATCTTCTTGCTATCGTCCACGTACATGGTGGCGCGTTCGACGATCTTCTTCTTGTTGGGCTTGTTGCGCGGGATGAGCAGCACCAGGTGATCGCGGTTGATCTCGTAGATCCGTGCCCGCTCCTTGCCGATGATGTCCCGCTTCTTAAGGATCGTGGTCCGCCCGGTCCGCGGATCCCGAATCATGGCGTAGCGCTTCTGGTTACCCACGATCCCGGTGAGCGTCAACTCCGCCACGGGATAATTCTTCAGGTAGACCGTGTCGCCGATGGCTAGCGGAGCGGTCTCCTTGATGGGCGCCTTGATCAGGTAGTTCCGGAAGGGGTCCCGGCTCTCCTGCTCATTTTCGACAAAGTCCCGCTCGGCGAAATCATCGGGCTTGGGCAGACTGTCTAGGCCCGTGCCGCTCATGCGACGCCTCTTCTTTTTCTTTTTCTTTTTCTTGCTGGCCGCGGCGTTCGCTTGCAGGTCCGCTGAGGGCTGGCCTACCTTCTTGAGGTTCGAAGAGCCTCTGCCCTTCTTCTTGCCCCCAGCCCCTCGGGTGGACTTTCGCTTCACCTCGTCTTCACAGCCGGCAGGAACCAACAGGCCCAGGCAGACCGCCGCCACGAGCGCGCTCTTTCTCGCAGTGAGAAACATCAGCCTCTGCCTCCCTTAGATTTCTTTGCCTTCTTTTTACCCTTGCGCGAGCGCCGCTTCTTCCTCTTGAGGTAGCGGAAGGTGGACACCCGGAAGGAGATGTCCATGTGCGGTCGGTTGTTCACCGACTCGATGTTTTCCAGCATGAGGTCCGTGACGTTGACGATGCGGGACATCGTGGAGATCTCGTGGAAAAACTTGAGCGCCGAGTGAAAGGGCCCCCTCACCGTGATGTCCAGGGGGATCGTCGCGTAGATCTTGCTCCGAATCTCCTCCCGACGATTGTACTCCACCAAGGCCAGGCCTGAGAGCCGGGCCTTGATGTCCTTGATGAGCATGGAGATGGCCGGATCGTCAGGCAGCATGCCCTGGAACTTCCGCATCTTGCGCTTGGCCTTCTTGAGCCTCTTTTTGAGCCGCACGCACTCGCGCACCTCCTCGGCCTTGTTCCGCTCGGCCAGCGCGAACTCCTCGGTGGCACGCTTGAGGTTGGCCTTCTCCTTGGTCTCGTCCGACTTGGCGCCCGAGCCCCCCGCCACGCCAAACCAAAAGCCCACGAAGATCACGATCATGGTGCCCACTCCGACGCCTAGCTTCACGCCGGTGTGAATTCGGGCAATCTTTTCGAAGAACTTGTCCATCGGTATCCTCGGCCTCAGTAAATGACTCCGGCGACAATGGAGAACTCGAGGTACGCCTCCTTGGCGCCCTCATCCTTCTTCACCTTCTTGAACTTCTCCAGGTCAACCTTTGTGAAATACGCCGAAACCTGGAGCCGACGCCAGAACTCCGCGATGTCGTCCATGGCCTTGGCACCGCCCTCAAGCGTGAGCTGATTGCCCTTCTCCACGAACTTGGTAATCCACACCGAGTTGGGATCCCAGTTGGCGTTGAACAGCGTCCGCTTGTCCTTGCCCGCAAGCTTGGCCTTGAGGGTGGGCCCCCAGGCCTCGCTCAGAATACGGGACATCTCTCGTAGCACGAGCTTGGGAGAGCGGCGCGAGAAGATGAGCCGAGCGATGGCTTTGTATTTCCGGTTCGCCTTGACGATGTTCTTTTTGTACCGGGGCTGGTTGCAGGTCTTTCGACCCTGGACCTCCCGGGTCTTGGTCTCGTACCGGGCCCGCTCGGCCATGAGCTCCTTCTTCTTCTTCTGTGGGTCAGGCAACCGCTGGGACCAGATCACGCAAATGACCCCGGACACGAGCACCGCAACCACATAAAGAAGCACCTGCCGCTGGCCCCACTGGACCAACGTGGCCTCCTTGTACGGGAGCAGGTTAATGCGAATCATACGTCATCTCCCGGCCGCCTGAGGGCGAGGCCGAAGGCCACCGCCGCCAGCGGCGCGTGCGCCCGGAGGTAGGGCATGTCGAAGCGGGTCTCATCGATGGTGACATTAAAAAAGGGGTCCACCACCTCCACCGCCATGCGCGACTTGGCCTCCACGGCCCGTTGCAGGGAGCTCACCTGGGCAGAGCCCCCGCTGAGGTACAGCTTGGAGATCTCCGTCCCGGAGGTGGTGGCCAGGAAGAAGTCCAAAGATCGCTGGAACTCACCGGCCACCAGATCCGACACCTGGGCCAGCACCCGGTCCACCTCGCCGGGCACCACCTCACCGCTCACTGGCGAGACGGCCCCTACCTTGTAGGCCTCAGCCTCCTCATACCCCACCGACAACTGCTTCTGAATCTCCTCGGTGTACGCGTTGCCCCCGATGGTCACCTCGCGAGTAAACGTCGTCACCCCATTCACCACGATGTTGATGGTGGAGATGGAGGCGCCAATGTTCACCAGGGCCACCGACTCATCGGGAGGGAGGCCGTAGTTCCGCTCGAAGGCGTTCTGCACGGCAAAAGCCGCCAGGTCGACCACCACGGGCTTGAGCTGGGCGTCGCGCACCACGGCGGCGTAGTCGTTGAGCAGCTCGTTCTTGGCGGCCACCAAAAGCAGATCCATTTGCCCCTGGGCGTTCTCCTCGTTGATCACTTCGTAGTCGATCTGCACATCATGGGGATCAAAGGGCACATGGTGCTCTGCCTCCCACTTGATCTGCTCCTCAAGCTCTCCCCGGGTCATGGGGGGTACGGAAATTTTCTTGATGATCACCGAGTGGCCGCCCACCGCAATGGCCACCCGCTTTTCGCGGATCCGCAGCCGTCCGAAGACATTGCGGATCGCATCCACCACGGCGCCCTGATTCATGATGGCGCCATCCACGATGGACTGGGATGGGATCGGCTCCAACCCGAAGTTCATCAGCTGCACTCCTTTTTTGGTCTCCTTCACCTGAACGACCTTGATGGAGGAGCTGCCGATATCCAGACCTACGCAGTTATCTGCCATGTCACTTTCCTATCGCCGATCCCAGGTTCCTGATCCGTGCACATTTTGTCGCACCTTGTCCTACCTTGTCCTACACCGTACTGGTTTTCAGGTGAGCCGTCAAAAAAAGTGATCTCCGGCGCCCTTTGTACGATTCATAGATCGGTCAATTCATAGTCCTTCATCTTGTATAACAAGGCCCGATGGCTGATCTCCAGGAGCTTTGCCGACCTGGTGCGGTTGCCTCCGGTCTGGATCAGTGCCTTGCGGATCAGATCCCGCTCCAGTCGGCGGCTACCCCGCTTGATGGACAGGTCTCCGTTCTCCGGAGCCAAAGCCGACGCGGACTCCGAGCCGGAGCCGGAGATTTGCTTCTTGGTCTCATTGGAGATGGTCTCCGGGAGGTCCGCGAGGGTGATCTCGTCTCCCTCGCAGAGCACCGCCGCGTGCTCCATGGAGTTCTCCAACTCCCGAACATTCCCGGGCCAGGAGGAGGTCATGAGCCGCTTGAGGGCGTCGGGATGAATGCGCTTAATGGACCGCCCCATGCGGCGATTGATCCGACCGAGGAAGTGATTCACCAGGTCGGGCACGTCGTCGAGCCGCTCCCGCAGCGGCGGTAGATGGATGTTGAACACGTTCAGTCGATAGTACAGGTCCTGTCGGAACGCTCCTGTCTCCACGTCCACCGCCAGATCCCGCACAGTGGCCGCCACCACCCGTACATCCAGCTTACGATCTCGGTTCTCCCCCACCCTTCGGATGGTCTCCTCTTGTAGGGCCCGCAGCAGCTTCACCTGCAGATCCAGGCGCAGCTCACCGATCTCATCCAGGAAGAGTGTCCCCTTGTCGGCCTCCTCGAAGAGGCCGCGCTTGTCTCGTGAGGCGTCCGTGAAGGCCCCCCGCTTATGGCCGAAGAGCTCGGACTCCAGCAGGTTGGCCGGGATGGCACCACAGTTGACAGGCATGAAGGGCGCCAGGGACCGCGGACTCTCACTATGCAGGGCTCGAGCCACCAACTCCTTGCCCGTCCCCGACTCCCCGGTCACCAACACGGTGGTTTTGTACTCGGCGATCTTGCGGATGGTATCGAAGAGCTGCTGCATGGGCGCGGACCTACCGATGAACCCGGAAAAGCCCACCTTCACCTGACCCAGCTCCCTCCGGAGCTGCTGGTTCTCCAGCTTCAGCCGCTCCCGCTCCTCGGCTTTCCGCAAGGTAAAAACCACCTCCCCCGGCCGCAAAATGGGCTTGGATATATAGTCGTAGGCGCCCTTCTTGATCAACTCAATGGCCTCGTCCTCGCTGCCAAAAGCCGACATGATGATCACCGTCACCTCCGGGTGTGACAAAATGATCCGATCCAGCAGCGCCTCCCCTCCCATGCCCGGCATGCGCACGTCCGAGATCACCACTCCCACCGGGCGCCTCCGGTCCGGCCCCGGGGTCTGGAGCGCCTCGAGCGCCTCCTCGGCCGTGGCCGCAGTGCTCACCTCATAGCCGTTTCTGCGCAGAGTGATCCCGAGGGTCTCCCTGACCCCAGGCTCATCATCGACGACCAAAACATGCTGCTCGTTCAACAGACAGACTCCCGCGAAGTAGCGGGAAAGTAGATCCCCGCTCCTACAAAGCTTACTTTGCCCTGTTCAGACTGACAACTTTGGGCCGAGAAGCCACATCTAGAGGTCACATGGGAAGGGGTGGTCTTGGTGACGAGGGAAGCTACAGAGAAGGGCGAAGCTGGCTAGAAACGACTACGTTACTACTGGCAAGAGGCGGGGTTCGCGCAGCAGGGATCGTCGTAGTCGACCAGACAATTCTCGTTGTTGTCCTGCGAGTCGGTGCAGATCTCTTCAATCTGGCCGATCTGCCGGCAGGCCACCTCGGTGAAGGAGCGGGGCGGCGGGTCGGTCATACGGGAGATGATGATCTCAGCGTAGTTCGAGCCGGGGCAGTTCTCCTGATAGTTGATGTGCCAACAGGCCGCCACGGGCAAAGCCGAGTCGCGCTCGTTGGGATGGCCGGCGGCGTAGGCCACTGCCCGATCGATGTTGCCCTCCGAGACGGAGCCGTCGGCGAGCACCTCGAGGCAGGGCGGTACCGTGTAGTCTGTCTCTTCATCCGTACCACGATTGAAAATGTCGGTTACCACGCACTCGGCCAGGCACTGCTCATTGATGGCGCAGGTCTGGGCAGCTCTCGGGGTGCCAAACTCCACGCCCACGTCGGCGCAGCCCTTGAGCGGTGCGGGCAGGCACTGGAACTCAAGGATGTCCTTGATCTTGTTTCCGATGCCCGCCAAGGCCGGGGTGTAGTCCGCCGAGCAGATGGAGGAGTAGGCCCACGTGGCCAGATCCTCTTCACCGTTGAAGGCCGCGATGAGGTTATAGATGCGGATGCCGGGCACCGCGCCGCCGTCAGCCACCGTGCAGCTGTACTGCAGCTCCGGCTGGCTCATGTCGTCGAGGCCCACGACCATGTTGTGGCCCTCTCCGACGGGGCTGGGCGTGACCGGACCGGCGATGGCCGCCACCACCAGCATCTGCTCATCCTTGAGGGCCTGGAGGAACTGGACATACCGGGAGAGCGGGTGCAGCAGGGCCGCGGCGTCCTCGCGCGGAACACAGTTTTGCCGGGTGCCCTGGTGGGTCCGGGAGTTGATGTCGCAGGTGATGCCGAACTCGAAGCAGCGATAGGAGGTCAGCGGCCCCAGGGTGGAGTCGATGGCCGTCTGGGTG
>JAOZUO010000355.1 GCA_029938605.1 Deltaproteobacteria bacterium
AACGGCCTATTTCCTGGTTGGCTCCCTGTTCGCGCTGCATCCGGAGTCTGCATCCACCGGCAACTTTGGCCAAACCTACCGGAAACTCGGCGACCACGAGAGTGCCCAGAAACGTTTCACGTCCCTGCTGGACTCCCATGAGGACGAGCTGGGCGACCACTTGAGACGGGGAATCGCCATGGCCAAAGCAGAGCAGATCCCCGTGAACTACCGGCAACTGCTCAAGGACGTGCTCGGCTGGACTCATCCGGAGCGTTACGTCCAGCTCGCCTGGGCCCGGAGTTATTGGCGTAGCGAGCGAGAAAACAAACCGCGGAACAACAACGAAAACCCAATCGCCAGTAGTGGCGGCGTGGAATAGGGAGAAATCGCATGTTCATCGAGCTTCACATTTTGCAGAATTTCGCACCGTCCAACCTCAACCGTGACGACACGGGCTCGCCCAAGGATTGCGTTTTTGGAGGCTTTCGCCGGGCACGAATTTCAAGCCAATGCCTCAAGCGGGCCGCGCGCAGCTACTTCAAACAGGCACGGCTAGTGCCGGAGGAGAACCTCGCGGTTCGGACGAAGCGCATCGTGGAGGAAGTGGCCTCGCAGCTCGCCCAGAAGGAGCGCGACAAGGAGCTGGCCGCCGGCGTGGTCCAGCTGGCACTCGCCGGTGTCGAGCTGACCGTGAAGGAGGACGGCAAGACGCAATACCTGCTTTACCTCGGCTCCCTTGAGATCGCCCGATTCGTGGATCTGTGCGAAAGCCATTGGGATGAGCTAGCCGAGATTGTGAAGTCCCAGACCGAGGAGGCCGGAGGCGATGACGCTAAACCCAAGAAGAAGGGGGCCAAGAAAAAGAAGAAGGCAGCCAAGGATCTTGTGCCCGATACTGTGCGCAAGGAGATGAAAGATCTTTTCGGCGCGCCCAAGGCGGCCGATCTGGCGCTCTTTGGCCGAATGCTTGCTGATATGGTGGACAAAAACATAGACGCCGCTTGCCAGGTGGCACACGCTATCAGCACAAACGAGGTCTCCATGGAGATCGACTTCTACACGGCTGTAGATGACCTCAAGCCCGACGATACGCAGGGTGCTGACATGATTGGCGTGGTGGAGTTTAATAGCTCCTGCTTCTACCGGTATGCACTGGTGGACGTCGGCAAGCTCGTGAAGAACCTCCAGCAGGATCGCGACCTGGCTCGGCAGACGGCGCTGGCTTTCATCAAGGCTTCTGTGGAGGCAGTGCCTACGGGCAAACAGAATTCCATGGCAGCTCACAACCCGCCCCATTACGTTCGGGTTGCAGTACGCGAGGGTGGAATGGCCTGGAATATGGCCAATGCGTTCACCAAACCTGTGCGTCCGCCCCGTGGAGCTGAGCGAAGCCTCACCGAGCTTTCGGTAGACGCCATTGAGGTCTACCAGACTCAGCTCGAACGGATGTACGGTGCGGACGGATTCCTGGAGAATGTCTGCAGCGTACTTCACGACAAGGACAGCCCTTCCATGCCGGCACTTTTCGAGGCCGTTGGGGCTGCCATTGATGGTGGCACGACGGGGGCGACATGAGCCGCCACACGCTGCTTCTCCAGTGCGCGGCGCCGATGCAGTCCTGGGGTACGCGCAGCCGGTTCACCGAGCGAGACACGGAGCGAGAGCCCACCAAGAGCGGTGTAATTGGCCTGATCGCTGCCGCCATGGGGCGCCCGCGTGACGCGCCGATCGACGACCTTGCTCAGCTTCGGATGGGCGTCAGGATCGACCGTGAAGGTATTGTCCGACGTGATTTCCAGACCGCCGTGAAGGTTCGCAAGGCGGACCCAAAGAAGAAGCCTCAGACGGTTCTGTCGAACCGCTACTATCTGAGCGATGCCGCCTTCCTCGTGGGACTGGAGTCCGACGAATCCGAGCTGCTCCGTAAAATATTTATTGCGCTCCAGTCACCCTGCTGGCCGCTGTTCCTGGGACGCAAAGCCTTCGTGCCCGGTCTCCCCGTCTACCTGCCTGATGGGCTTCTGGAGGGGGTCGTACTCGAGGATGCGCTGGCGCAGCATCCGCCCATCGCAGAGCCCCATAGGGACGACGGGGCGACTGCCAGAACCGTCATGGAGGTTGGCTTCGATCAGGAGGGTGATGTGCGCCTCGACGTCCCGTTGAGCTTTGTTTCCGAGGACCGTCGCTACGCGCCCCGGAAGGTGCTGGTTGGCTACATCCCGCGCTCGTTCACGTCTCCTTCAGAGGAGGTGGAATCATGTACTTAAGCCAGCTTCATTTGTTACTGACCGATAAGAAGACGCAGCGTACGCTTCATGACGTTTATTTGATTCACCAGGCGTTGCTTGAGGCATTTCCCAAAGATGCCTCACAGTCCGGCGGTCGGCTTCTCTTCAGACTGGAGCCTCCCGCTGGAACAGAGCCAAGCGTCACGTTGCTGGTTCAGAGCGACAATCAACCGCAATGGGGACGGGTCCAGGCGGGGAGGTATCTCTCCGTCACCGCTCAGCACACTAAGGCGTTTGCCCCGAAGCTCGCTTCCGGTGGCCTGTACCGGTTCCGTATCCGCGCCAATCCC
>JAOZUO010000356.1 GCA_029938605.1 Deltaproteobacteria bacterium
AAATGGATCAGATCAGCTGGTCTTCGGTTCATGGCCGGGCGGCCACTCTAGGACGTAGCGTAGCGTCCGATTGCCCTTGTTAATCTGACGCTGATTGATGAGCGCGCACGCTTCCTGCATTGCCGCCATCAGCTTTCTGT
This sequence comes from Deltaproteobacteria bacterium, assembly GCA_029938605.1. Taxonomy (GTDB): domain Bacteria; phylum Myxococcota_A; class Polyangia; order HGW-17; family JAJRWW01; genus JAJRWW01. Next base: position 141 of record JAOZUO010000356.1, read on the forward strand.
CCCGGTGGTTTGCCTGGATGTAGGTCGTGATCGTGTTGGCGGTGGTCTCTCTCCGACCTGGCAGTAAGGCCAGTCTCGAAAGGAAAGTCGACCACAGCATTGGACGGTTGGGGAAGTACTCCACGATGACGAAGTGGGCCAGCATGGCCAGGGTGAGCTTCAGCGTGGTGAGCAAGACGTCTTTGGCCACATCGGCTTCCAGGATCTCGCGTCGTCCATCGAGCTTGGTGCGGTTCGCTTCCCAGCGCTTGAGCTGGTTTCGGCCCTTGCCCAGATTCTGCTCCTCCTGCTCCTGCTTGGCTTGGAGCTGCTCCTTCTTTGCGGCCAGCTCGCCCAGTTCCGTACTCGCCTCCTTCAGCTCCTCAAGAGCCCGCTGCCCCTTGCGCGTTACGCGCTTGGCCTGCATGGCGGCGTCTACTCGCTGCTGCCGTTTTGCGACGTAACGCTCCTTTCGGCGCTGCACCTTGTCAAGTTCCCCAAGCGCCGCCGCTCGCTTAACCTGCTGTTGCTCAAGCTGCTCAAGCCGCCGCTGTTTACGACCAATCCTGGCATCCTGTTCATCGAGCTTTGTCACCACGCTTGTGTTGGTGACCAGGCGTTTTCCGTAGCCCTGCACACGCTGCAATGCCACCGCCTGATTACCCTGTCGAAAGAAGTTCTCCTGGTTGGGCCACCGCTCGAAATACAGCGTCGCCAACTGCCGCGCGGACCACTGCTCGGGATCCGCCAGGGTCGCCAGCACCGTCCAGTCTCCCGGTTGTTCCCAGTGCTCGATGACGAGCGCCCGGGCACAGACCACGACGCCTCGTTGGTGCGAGTCCTTGAGTTCCACCGTGCCCTCGCGGATCGTATCTCCATCTCGAAACGGCTGGGGTGCGCTGCCACGGTCGAAGCGGATCCGCTCGGGCTTGGCGATGGTCGCCGGTAGGGGGGTCACCAGGTCCCGTCCATCGTCCTTGAACGCCTGCAAAAGCCCCGCCGAGCAGCACTCGCCATCGATCACCGTCAATCGTCCCACTGGCAGCTCGGACTGGGCATCCACCCGTCTAAGAATCGACAGGACCCGCGGCGCCAGCGGCGCTGTACCGCTGTAGGTCTCGAAGTGAATGGGTACTCCGGCCCCGGAATGCACATAGGTGCTCACCAACGCCGGCTGGATCCTCCCGGTCGTCGCCACCTTCGCCAACTTCATGTACTGCTTGCTCCACAGCGGCTTGCCGGTGTTGTCCACGTAGATCACTGACGCCCGGTATCCTCGCTCCCACCGCTCCTTGCTCACCCGTTGCCACGTCGCCGAGTGGACCTGCTGCAGCACTTCGCCCGCCCCGGCCAATGCAAATTCCGTGACGCTCTTGCGTAGGGTCTCCGGCATGTAGGCGAAGCCGCAAATCCCCTTGAGGTGCTCTCCCTGCAGTCCATACAGCTCCTCGAATCGGTTTCCCTTCGTCAGAATCGGCATCGCCAGAAGCGCCCACACCCGTCTCTCTATCGCCGGGGGATTGTGGCTACGAAGCTTGAGTCGTCCCAAATCCCGGTCGTGAGACTTCTCCTCCATCGTCCGGTACGCCGGTCCCACCGCTTCCCCATCCACTTTGCGCTGGGCCAGATTGTAGCGCGCCGTGAGCTGGCCCTTCTCGTTGCGAAGCGCGCGCTCCTCTTCGCTCACCTCCCCGGGCTCGGGCAACTCCGCGCCCAACTCCAGCAGCGCATCCACCAGCTCATCTACAGCGCCGGTTTCAGCCTCTGCTGCGCGAAGCAGCTCGAACCCCGCCGCACCCAACTCCTCGACCTGCGTGCCCAATGGATGTGAGGGAGCCATCGGACGCCCCACCGCACGCTCTAGTCCTGCCTTCTTCAACACACGCTTGATCGTCGAGGTCGACAGCTCTGCGCCGCACTGCTGCCGGACCAGATCGATGATTCGTTCCACCGGCACTTGCGGATCCACTCGCCGTGCGGTCTCGATCACCAACTGCTGCTCGGCTGCTACATCACGATCACGGGGGGTACGCCGATCGATCAGCCCCTCGAATCCGCCGTCACGATACTTGGCCAGAGCACGGAGCATTCGGCTTCGTTGAGACAGGTCCACCACCGACCGCAGAACCGTCTCCTGTGAATCCCCGTCTTCAACGCCCTTCAAGATTGCGAGGACGTTACGCTCAAGCTTTCGGGCCTTCTCCACCCGTTGCTTCCAGCTGGATGCTGAAATCCGTTCCTTGATGGCCTGGAGCTCTTCGCTGGTGGGCTCGTACATGACCATGTTGGATCATGCCGCCCCGATCCTGTCAAGCAACAGCGTCAGTGCTCAGCGTTTACCAGGCCGCTTGTTCCGGATCACGTGATTCCGGGTCGTCCTAAGTGATCTACATCACGATGCTTTCGCCAGGCCGATACAATTCGGCCGGTTTCCCTGAC
>JAOZUO010000106.1 GCA_029938605.1 Deltaproteobacteria bacterium
CCGAGACGTGTACCCAGGACGTATAACGGTCTCCGAGGGCGGGGGTCTGGATGTAAGTGGAGTCGCAGGGCGACTGGGGCTGCCAAGTGGTCCGGTCGATACCAAAGTCGGCGCAGGCATCGTCTCCAGCGTCCGGCCCGGCGTCCAACCCAGCGTCCCGCTGCACCACGATGACGTCAGGCACATCCACGTCCAGCTCAGCATCTCCCGGGGGCTGGTCCCCGGGAGACTCGCATGCCACCAGGCTCGCCCAGACCAGCAGCGCCGACACAATGGCCCAGCATCCAGATGCAAGACCGACGTAACGGATGTGCTTGGTGTCGGTGTTTGCCATTAATCTCTCGACCAGCGATGCCGATGCCGTCTACCGTTTTTCAAGGATGGATGCTGCTCCCAGATCCCCTCTTCCAGATTCAGGGACCAGGGACCGAACACGGTCTCTCCCTGGTGGGAGCCGCCGGCCACCCACACCGTCTTTGCCAGACGATCATACCACACCATCGGCTGGATCAAATGACCCGGACCCTCATCGGTGCTGGGCCAGAGCTCTGTCCAGGCGGTCGTCACCGAGCTCGTCAGATCCGTCACGAAGAGGTCGCTCAGGAGCTCTTCGCCAGAGGATCGAGTGCCCCCGTACACGTAGAGCCGGTGGCCCGACGGGTCGAGGTACGCGCCGTGATCCGCGCGCTCCACCGTGTAGCTACTGCTTCCATTGGCCGACAGGAGCAACACGCCCATGGTGTTCGGATCCAGCGCCAGGAGCCTGGCTGTTTCCTGGCCGTCCTGGCGTCCACCGAAGAGGATCAACCGCCGCCGGATGGGGTCGAAGTTGGCGCTGTAGCCAGACGTCTCTCCCAGGGCGGCCACCTTGCCGAGGCGAACCCAGGACCCTTTTTCGAAGACTAGGGCGTAGAGCACGTTGGTTTCGGCAATAGCAATCTCTGAGGTGAGGTCGTCAACTACCTCGCCGACGACCTCGTTGCCGAGCAGGTAGAGCCGCTGGGCCTCGGGATCGAAGAAGGAGTGGGCCCCAGTGAGAGCCGGGGCATTCTCGGAGTTCGCCAGGGCCTCCCGGGCGGTGATCCAGAGGTTCTCGTCACTTCCCGACGAGGGAGCGATCCAGAGCCGGGCGGGCTGCTCCATCGATGCACTGGGCTCGTACACGAAGCGAGTGATCACCCGACCGTAGTCCAGACCCGCGAGGCCGGTCTGGAAAGCCCCCCGGCTGCTGACCGCCGCGCTCCAGTTCCGCAGCATCTGCCCGTCTGGCTGGAAGGTCACCTGGGCGATCCGGGTGGGTTGGGCCAGGGTCTGATCATAGTGAACCATGTACATGGACTCGCCCACGTTCAAGATGGAATTCGCCATGGGGTTTTGGAGAAACTCAAAGGGACCCTGCGACAGCCAATCGTTGGGCAGCCACCACCACTGATCATACTCTCTTGCGAGAACGGTTACGTTGCAATCGAGGGGCCTGCGCAGATACCTCACGCCCGGCGAGAGGGCGATCTCATCGAGGCCGAAGTCTCCGGTCTGGCCCACGAGTCGATCGGGATAGGTGACCCGGACCTTCACGGGCCTCGGGTCCGCCTGGGTGTGGAAAAGCTCGGGGTCGCCGGGAGTCGCCTGGGGGTCGAACGGATCTACCCACGTCACGGTCCCGTCCAGGCTCCAGGAAAACGGCCGTAGATTGGTGACTTCGCTCCGCTCGAAACGTACGTCCCGGTCCCGACCCATCCTATGCTCGTTCAAAAAGTCTCGCACGGTGGGATCGAGCTCGGGGCCGCTGTATGGAAAGTTGCTGCCGTCCGCAAAGCGGATTTCATCCCGAATCGGAGTCCACGGGGGTCTTTGGTTCTGCTCGCAAACTCCGCCTAGATCCTTGCAGCCATCGTCCCAATCCTCATCCAGACCATCACCGGAGAGTTCCTGGCACGCGCAAGCCTCCACGGAGGTGCCGGCCATGATCTGCTCCCCGGTGGGGTTCGCGGAGTTTGCGCGGAAGGAGACGTCTGCAGTATCCGTGGGGCAGGTCTGGTATACCGCCCAGGTGTCGATGGTGGGCACCCACTGCTGGAAGATGGTCACATTGTAGGCCCGAGACTCGCAACGATCTCCTTGGCCCAGCCCGTCGCTATTCTCCTGGCCAGGGTTGGCGAACAGGGCCATGCAGCCTGGATCCGGAGCGCCACCGCTCAATACGCTGTTCTTGCTGTCCTGACACGCGGTGGTGACGGGGTTGTCGACATCGTCTGCGCAGTTGTCGGCGTTGGCCGGATCGCACCGGAAATTGCACTCTCCCAGCCTGGTGCTGCTCCACGAGAAAACGAGTGCGAGGTGGTCGCATTCGTTTTCGCAGGTGGACTGATCAAAGTCAGAGGGATATTCGCAATCACCGTCGTCGTCGAGATCGTACATGACGTGTCGGTTGTGGGAATCGCAGTCGTGGGAGTTGAAAATGCCGTCGCCGTCGATATCTTCTGCACACGCATCCCCCACACCATCGCTGTCCTGGTCAGCCTGAACGGGGTTAGGCAACAGTGGACAATTGTCGCACCAATCGCCGACTCCATCATCGTCGTAGTCTGGTTGAAACGGATCGGGAACAAAGGGACAAAGATCGCATACGTCTCCGACGAGGTCACCATCAGAGTCGAGCTGATTCGAGTTGGGGGTGGTCGGGCAGTTATCCACCAGGAACCCGTTCGCGTAACCGTCAACGCCATCCAGATCTACATCGCAACGTAGGGGTGGCTGAGTTTCGGGCGTATTGCTGGGACCAGCCTCGAAGGGGAGCTTGGAACCATCGGGGTAGTAGTAGCTCTCCCACCCGAGCCCGCAGCCGCCGAGCTGCGTGGGAGTAGCCATAGACTCGAAGTCGAAGACGTGGAGATCTTTGATGTTGTGCACCCAACTGTTCTGTACCGTGATCGTACCATTGATCTTGTCGTAGCCGATTACAGCCACGAAATGGTCGGTACCAGAGTTAGATGAATTCCTGCACTCTTCCACCCCCGGTGTGGAAGAAGGGATCCAGGAAGCGGTGAAACTAACGACGATGGGCCCAAGGTGGTAAATATAGCTTGCAAAGAGGTTGAGCAACCCGTCGTAGTCGTACACGTGAGTCGGATCGGTCCAATCGGGATCACCCTGATCATCCTCGGGCGGCTCGAAATCTCCTAGGTCAATACGGTCTCGATGATCCGAACGAAAGATCAGAGGAGCAGTGGGGCTCTGGGCCTGAATCCAGCCGCAATCGTTCCAGCTATTGAGGGAAGTCGGGACCGTCATTCGGTAACGATCACATACGCCGCAGCTCCTCTTCGGTGGCCAACCAGGGGCTGAGATAATCGGGTCGATACAGTGCTCCACGTAGCCGAAATGCTCGGTATACTCAGTATTGTGCCATCGCGAGACAGAGTAGTCTGGAAAATAGCCTGGGCCCGTTGGTGTCACGCCTGGCAGGTCTTCTTTGACCGCGCACTCAATCCAGCTTCGGTTGTTCAACCAGATCCCGCGCTCAGTCAATCCGGAGGGAACAGAGTATCCATGGTAATGCACCGCGTCATAGGCAACGAGAACCTGAAGAGAGTGAACATCGGCCGTGAGCCAACATTCCCCACCGAACTGCTTAGAGCTCGGCCCTACGTAGCTCACGATCTCGCCGTTCTCGTCCCTGGCATCCCACGTGAAAGCATCCGGGACCGCATCTCTTGGGATTATGGCTGGTAGGCCCGGCAGCTGGCTGTACCATTGCCGGTAGTCGTCCATCTGTTGTTGGGTGCAGCATTCCGAGGGCTGCGCGAGAGCCGCTTGGCTAAAAGCAAGAGTCAATCCGATCGTCATCACAAGGCAGATGAGCTGCGCTCCTGAACTTGTCCGTCGATCACTCAGACTTCGCAAATCCCGTTGTTGCATGACATGTCCTTTCCGATGTTGGAGTTGGAGCTTTCATCCAGGCTGATGTGTACTGCGCAGCGAATCGATGTATCGTCGCAACATTCGACAATCTCAGATAGGTACCGGGGTCGTGGATGGACATTTCGGAATCGACCACTGCCGGGCTGCAGTGGTTTCGGGACATCCGGTCGCCCGGGGCGACGGCGGTGGATTTGATCAGAGGGAAGGGAAGGGAAGGGAAGGGAAGGGAAGGGAAGGGAAGGGAAGGGAAGGGAACACGTAGATATGGGACTTGTGGATCAAACCAGTCATGGTGGTCCTTCTTGCGCCAGTCCAGTTTTCTTCTGTCGGTTCACGGTAATTTTCGGGTATCGGGCAGGCATCTGTCAACGGAAAAAGAGTTAGCAATCTGGCATGTTTTGTTACTTTCGCAGTCTGAGTCACAAAACCATATGGCTAAGCGTTTTGTAACGCTGGCGTGGAAAGCGAAGTGGAAAGCGAAGTTCGTTGAGAGCAAGCCGTGTCGCTTTGGGGGCTCAGCTTGGGGGGGCTCAGCTTGGGGGGCTCAGCTTGGGGGGCTCAGCTTGGGGGGCTCAGCTTGGGGGACTCAGCTTTGGGGGCTCAGCTCTTGGGAAAGGCGTGGCGGAGGGCGTCGGAGACCAGGTTCTGGTCGGCGTCGGTGGGGAGGGTTACGCGGATGGTCTTGTCCCGGTCCATGACGGCGCGGGCGGCGGCCTTGGCGCCGGGGTTGCGGGCCCAGGCGCGGCGGGCGATGCCGTTGTTTACGTCCCAGAAGAGCATGGAAGACAGGCGGCGATCCGCGTCGTCGGTGCCGTCGAGGACCAGGCCGAAGCCGCCGTTTGTGACCTCGCCCCAGCCCACGCCGCCGCCGTTGTGCAGGCTCACCCAGGTGGCGCCGCGGAAGGCGTCTCCGATGACGTTGTGCACCGACATGTCAGCGCAGACCTGGGAGCCGTCGTAGATGTCGGCGGTCTCCCGATAGGGGGAGTCGGTTCCGCTAACGTCGTGGTGATCCCGACCCATGACCACCGGACCGCTTACCCGCCCGGTGCGAATCGCTTCGTTGAAGGCCCGGGCGATGGCCACGCGACCCTCCTCGTTGGCGTAGAGAATGCGCGCCTGGGACCCCACCACGAGGCCCGCGTCGCCCGCCTGGCGGATCCAGCGCAGGTTGTCGTTGAGCTGGCCACGGATCTCGTCAGGGGCGTTACTGGCGTGGTCGGCTAGGACCTCGGCGGCCAAAGCGTCGGTCTCGGCCAGGTCCTGGGGATCTCCGCTGGTACAGACCCAGCGGAAGGGGCCGAAGCCGTAGTCGAAGCACAAAGGGCCCATGATGGACTCCACGTAGGAGTCGTAGCGGAAGCCCGAGGGGCGATCTCCATCCACCGCCGCCCCGGCCCGGGAGGCCTCGAGCAGGTAGGCGTTGCCGTAGTCCCAGAACGTCATGCCCCGCTCCACCAGGGTGTTGATGGCGTCGGTCTGGCGCCGCAGGGACTGCTGCACCCGCTCTTTGAACCCGTCGGGATCGGTGCTCATCATCTCCCGGGACTCTTCCAGGGAGAGACCCGCAGGGTAGTAGCCCCCAGCGTACGGGATGTGCAGGGAGGTCTGGTCCGAGCCCAGATCTATGTCCACCCCGGCGGCGGCGAACCGCTCCCAGAGATCCACCACGTTGCCCACGTAGGCCAGGGCCATGGGCTCACCATTCTGGCGCGCGGTCTCCACTTGGCGCAGGACCTCGTCCAAGTCGTCGGTGAGGCCGGTGACCCAGCCCTGGTCGAAGCGCTTCTGGGCCGCGATGGGATTGATCTCGGCGATGACGCACACGGCCCCGGTGAGCACGGCGGCCTTGCCCTGGGCGCCGCTCATGCCGCCGAGGCCGGAGGTGACGAAGACCTTGCCGGCGAGATCCTGCTCCTGATCGAGGCCCAGATAGCTGCGCCCGGCGCCCAGCAAGGTGATGGTGGTGCCGTGCACGATGCCCTGGGGGCCGATGTACATGAAGCTGCCGGCGGTCATCTGGCCATAGGAGGTCACGCCCAGGGCCGAGAGGCGGTTGTAGTCGTCCGGGGAGCTGTAGTTGGGCACCATCATGCCGTTGGTGACCACCACCCGGGGCGCGTCGGCGTGGGAGGGGAACAGCCCCAGGGGATGACCCGAGTACAGCACCAGGGTCTGACAGTCGGTCATCTGGGCCAGGTACTCCATGGTGATCAGGTACTGGGCCCAGTTCTGGAAGACGGTGCCGTTGCCGCCGTAGGTGACCAGCTCGTGGGGGTGTTGGGCGACCCGGGGGTCGAGGTTGTTTTGAATCATGACCTGGATCGCCGCGGCCTGACGACAGCGGGCCGGGTAGGCGTCGATGGAGCGGGCGAACATGTCGTAGGTCGGACGGAAACGACGCATGTAGATGCGGCCGTCTACGGCGAGCTCCTCGGCGAACTCCGGCGCCAAGGTGGCGTGGTGTTCAGCGGGGAAGTACCGCAGGGCGTTGGACACGGCCAGGGCGCGCTCCGCCGGCGACAGGACCAGCGGACGCGAGGGGGCGTGATCCACACTGTCATCCCTCTTTGGCATGGGCGGCAGCTCGGCGGGGATCCCAGCGGATACTACTTGCTTGAACTCGGCGGCGGTCATGACCCATCACTCCTGCTATTTGTCACCTGCTCGAACATATATCACAGCTGCTGAGCCTTTGTTCCGCTCGCTTAGCGAGGCTGCAGATACAGGCAAATGTCATCCCCGCGAAAGCGGGGACCGTCCAACTTAGGCTATGCTATTACAAGCCGATCCCCGCTTTCGCGGGGATGACATTTGCCGCTTACTACGCTTTTGCGGGGCCTGCCCTCGAGAAATCGGGGGATGACGGTGCCGATATTCTACGGGAGCGCTACAACGCGGGATCGAAAGAGGGGCGCTTACTGAGGAGGTTAGCCTTCGCTGAGGTTTACAGCGAAGATTTGGACCCAGTAGTTGAGGGGGGCGTTGCCCAGAAGGTCGGATTCGGCCCACTCGTTGATGGCGAAGCTGGAGAGGTAGGCGGTGGTCATGTCGTCGGCCATGCCCAGGTAGAAGCCGAAGGAGCCCTCCCAGAGATCGCCGTTGGTGTCCTCGAACTGCTGTAGGGCGGAGTTCCAGATGGCCTTCTCTCCGCCGATGAGGGAGACGGAGCTCCAGGGATTTGTGGTAGCCGCGGGGTCCCGCTCCGCCCAGATGATCTCGTGGGTGGTGGAGTCCTGATAGACCACATGGACCTCGTTCATCGAGGGGTTGGGATCACTGCCCACCACCGTGACCTTGGAGTCGAATCCCACGAAGTGGGACACCGGCATGGGCAGCCCGGTGATGGAGTTTACCTCCTGCCGAAGCCCGTCATCCACCACCTCGTACACGGGATCGTTCCCCGTGCGCACATACAGTAGCTGCTTGAGAGCCCGATCCATGTAGCTCACATGCCAGACGGTGTCGTCGCCGTGGATACGGATGGACGGATAGAGCCCCACGTCGCCGGTGTCGCCACCCGCGCCATCGTCGCCGTCCAGGAGCACGGGATCGGCGAACATGCCGCTGGCCGTGTCAAACTCGGCCCCCTTGAGGTTTCCGTTGACCGAGTCGTAATACACCACCACTACGCGATCGTCCGATGTACGATCCAAGGCGGTGGTCACGCCGATGCCGGTGGGCCAATCCGCGAGGGGAGCGTCCTCCTCCGGTGCGGGAACATCCACTTCGTCGACGATGTAGATGTTCCAGTCCGAACCGAAGCTCGGGTCGGCGTTAATGGCCTGGGCAAAGCGCACCTGGCTGACGGTGCCGCTGGCGTCGGAGGAGGGCAGGTTCTGCACCATGTAGGAGATGCCGGGCGCCCGATCTCCGGTGCGCATGGAGATGGCCGTATACCGACCTGCGTCGCCGCCGTCGGACGACTCCGAGTCGCCGCCGTCGTCCACCACCATGATGGTCCAGCTCGTGCCGTCGTATCGGGCCAGCTTCAGGGCGCCGTGGGTGACGTCGTAGTACGCGATGACCGGGTGGCCTTCGGTGTTCGTCCCGATGGAGGTGAACCGACCCACGTTGGTCCCCTTGGTGCGGATGCCGTTGCGGATTTCCGAGGTGGGCACATCCGGATCCTGGTCCCAGGGTACCCCGTCGACAAACTCCCACTCGGTGATGATGGGGTTGGAGCCTATGTCGTTCTTGGCGATGCGACCGTACATCAGGTCGCCGTACCGCGCGTTGTAGGCCGACACCATGATATCGGAGTAGGACACCGAGAGCGAAGAGTACTGGCCGATCTTGCCCATCAATAGGTCGTTCATGCACTGGCAGGTGCCGTCAACGCACAGCGGGATCTGACCGTCCTCGCACTGGAGGGCGGCGCACTCGTCATCGTCGGTACAGCTCGGCACCGAGGCGTCAGCGTCAGCCGCGCCGGCCTTCTTGGCGCAGCCCGCCGTGGCCATCAGGCCCACCAGGGCGATGGCGCCCAGAAACGAGACCGCACCCTTGACCGTGATGGATTTGGTCGACCATCGGCTCTGGTGGCGGCGCCGGCGCCGGACGAAGACCAGAGCCAACAGTCCGAGGAGGAACACCGCGAAGGGGGTGGAACCGTCCGAGGTAGCGCAGCCGCAGCCCGCCGCGATCTTGGCGTCCACGGGGATCGCGCCCAGCACGTCAGTGCCGATCTCCGCCTCGGAGACGTTGCCCGACTCGTCCATGACCCGCACCCGCAGCACACCGCCGTGGGCCTTGGCCAAGCGCTGGGCCCGGGCCAGGGGCAGGCTGCCCCGGTCCGACCACTCGGCATAGCGGCCGGGCTCGAACTCATAGGAGTAACGCAGGTCATTCCTGGCGGTGACCACGTCGAAGCCGTTGAACAATACGGTGCCGTCAGCCACGGTGGCCCGCTGGAGGGGCGGCGTGGAGTCGATGAGCACGTCGAAGATCTGGGGCCGCTGCTCGAGGCTTTGGGGTCGGCCCTTGATCATTCCTCGCACCTCTAGGTGGTGCCATCCCTGGAAGGTGAAGGCCTTGTCGCGGATGACCAGCTCCGGTCCGCTGCGGAAGCCGCGCCAGATGGTACCGTTCAAACGGTACTGCCACTGCACGTCGTCCGCGTTGGCTCGCTGGGGCGCAACGGCGATGCGCACCGTGGCCAGGTCCTTGGCGTCCTCGGGGATGGTGGGATCCAGCTGAGAGGCCCTCCACTGGTCCGGGGTGGGCACCGACACCTCCACGAGCCGGGCGTCGGTCTGCACGGGCAGCACCGGCAGGGGCGCCGGGGGCACGGGGCTCGGCAAGGAGAGGCTCGCTAGAATGAGCATCATGTCCTGCGCATCATTGGCGCGGAACTCCAAGTACTCCATGGAGATGCCCATGAGCTCGGGCATGGCGATCTCGGGCAGCATACCCGTGATCATCGGCATCAGCATGGACAGCACGCTCGGGAAGAGCGTCTCGAGATCCTCGGGGCTGTCACCGATGAGCTCGCTGTTGTGAATACGCACGACCAGGTCGGCGGCGTCCACATCCTCCAAGATGGGGATGAGATAGAGCGTCCCGTCGTTGGGATCCACCTCGGTCATGAGGTTGAGACCCAGCTCCATGTCCATAGCCATGGTGAAGGCCAGCACGTACCGCTCCTCGCTGAAGGTGTACATATCGATCTGGAAGTCATCCAGGAACATCTTCAACAAAGGCTGCGGGTTGTTTTCGTCCATGTTGTTGCGAACATCGAACACAAGCGGCGTCTGGGGCCTGATGACCAGCCGCATGGGCGCGTCCCCCACCAGCGGATCCACCAGCTCCCCGAGGGAGTTGACCATGATGCTGAACAGCCCCACGGTGAGCATGTCCACCTCCTGGGTACCGACCTCCAGGCACAGGGCGCCGGAGTTCAGCAGGTGGAAGCCCAGCAGGTTCAGGAACGTCTCCCCGGTGCCGATGGCCAGGTCGGCCACCTGGTCGTACAGGGGGCTGTTCGGATCCTTGTACCGGAGGTACTGGTTGTCGTTGAAGCCACCCATTTCGCTGGACGGGTCGATCTTGAAGGCGGCCTGTCGCGGCACGGGCGCCTGGGACAGCGTCGTGGAGAAGTCCGGGGTAGGCATGGGCGGCATCTTGCGATGAGGCTCGGAGTGGTCCCGCACCAGGGTCTGCGGATCCATGGTGGCCGATCGGGTCGTGGGATCCGCGTCACTATTGACGCCGGTGATGACCCCCAGGCTCATGCCGTTGCCTTGCAGGTTCACATAGCCGCCCGGGGTCAGGCGCAGCTCCAGGATGCCCTCGGTGCCGGGCGAGAAGCCCGCGAGCAGGGATCCGATGTCGAACTGTCCCTCCAATCCCAATGGATCGGGTAGCAGATCATCGATGAAGTCCTGCATCAGGGGCAACACGAAGTTGTTCACAATGAACTCGGTGATGACGTTGCCCAGGATGACGTCCAGCCAATCGAAGATTTGATTGATGTAGTCGAGGTACGTGTCGAGGTAATCCCCGACGATGCCGCAGCCGGCGATGCTGAAGGTGATCCCCGACAGGGAGACGTCGGACACCTCCACCAAACGCAACCTCAGCTCGCCGTCCGCATCGCGGATGTAGGGCTCGATGCCCACGGTCATGTGCAGGGGATCCTCCAAGGTGTCAACTTGGAGGCCGCAGGTGACATCGATGAGGCCGAAGCCAAAGATATCCACCTCCACCCGGGCGTCCAGAACGAACATCACGTCTAGGGTGATATCCACCAAGAGCATGGAGCTGTTGGACGACATGACGACCCCGCCCGGGGGGATGGTCATGTCCACGTTGCAGCCCCCGGGACAGGCCGTGAACTTCACACAGGCGGAGCTGCAGCTTCCAAAGGTGCGGCCAGACTCCTCGATGACCGTGAAATCACCCATGTCTTCGAGGATGCCGGGGATGATGGCCGAGATCTTGTCAAACCCCGAGGGGGTGATGCGCAACTGCATGCCCCCTTCGATGGTCTGGTTCATGGGCACTTCGTTGCCGTCGGGCATGGGCGCCAGGATGTCACATCCAGCCGAGTCGCAGCTCGAGCCGCACGAGATAATGAACACAATACCAAGTGCCCAACGAAGAGCTCTATTTCGCCACATGATGACCTCGAATGCTGAAGAAAACAGTGTTAATCGGGCTTATGCCATTACCATAGAGTTAAACAGAGGTTTCTGCCACTGTCAATGAAGTACCAGAACCCTGGATACAATCGGGGCCCGGTTAAACTTAGGATTGACACCGGGGCCGGTCTCGGATAATACCCCCTTCGACTTGCGCGCCCGTAGCTCAGATGGATAGAGCGTCGGACTTCGAATCCGCAGGTCGGGTGTTCGAGTCACCCCGGGCGCACGCATAGACATAACCCTTCGGGCCCATAGCTCAATTGGCAGAGCAGCGGACTCTTAATCCGGAGGTTGAAGGTTCGATTCCTTCTGGGCTCATACCCGGCGAGCCGTCTCATACGAGGCGGCTCGCATTTTTTTTGGACGCTAATCCGTGGGAAGAAATCGTTCGTTGAGGGCGGTGATGGCTTGGAGGTTGCCCTCCACCTCGGCCAAAGTGGCGGCGGCGCGGGAGAGGCGCAGGTAGGCGGAGGGGTCCACCTGCTGAACCGTCACCCGGCGGAGGAAGTCCGATACGGACACCACGGAGGCTGGGTGTCCACCCGGTTCGTCGAACGGTAACGCCCCGGCGCCGGTGGCGGCTCCAACCAGAGACGCGGGCGTGTGCGGTCCCACCAGGAGCGTGGCGCAGGTGCGCAAGCGCCCCACGAGCTCGTCCGGTCGCTTGACGAGCAGAGACAGGCGCTCGGGCGCCCGTCCGTTGGCCAGGTCCACCGCGGCCGCCAACCCCTTGACGACCACGGCCTGGGCTCTGCGGATGGCGCCCCGGGCCGGGTGATCGGCGCCGAGGGAGCGCAGGTTCGAGTGCAGGACTCGGCGGGTGGCCTCGGCCACGGCCGCCGAAGTGGTCACCAATACACAGCTTCCCTCGGGATCCGCGGCGGCATGGGCCAACAGATCAGCGGCTACGAACTCCGGCGCGGCCGTATCGTCGGCCAGCACCAGCAGCTCCGCCAACCCGGTGGTCAAGGTCACGTTGCACACGTCGACGAGATGATGTTTCGCCGCAGCCACGGCTCCATCGCCCACGCCGAAGATCCTGTTCACCGCGCCAATGGATTTCGTCGAATGGGCCAGAGCCGCTACCCCATCTACGCCCCCCACGGCGTACATCTCGGTGACATCACACATGTACGCGGCGGCCAGAACATGGGGATCCACCATTCCATCCAGATCCGGTTCAACGCAGACCACCCTCCGGGTCACTCCGGCCACGGCGGCGGGAATGGCGCCGGCCAGCAGCGGGGTGACCTGCCCGGCGGGCACCAGGATCCCCACGCCCTCCAGGGGAATCAGGCGTTGATATAGGGTCACCCCTGTCGTGGGCTTGAGATCGAACTCCTTGAGCGCGGCGAGCTCCCGTCGAGCCAGAGCTCCCACATGGCGACAGGCCAGCTCCAGGGCCGCCCGCGTCTGAGGGGTCAGCCGCCCGAAGGCCTGGCGGAACGCCCGGCGGTCCACCGCCAGCTTCTGGCCCTTTCGCCCCTTGAGCAGCGTACGATCTCCACGCCTCCGCACCGCCTCGCAACGGGCACAGACCTCCTGAGATCGGCCGGCGTTCAAGCGCTTTGAGCCCGCCTTGAGCGGACCATCCTGAAGAATCTTCAAGGATCACCTCTACAGCCATACAGGCTATCAGGATCCCCCAGAAAGCCGAACTTTTCCGGCGCCCAAAAAGCATAGGCGGCTCTGAGAGGCTCTTCTCTCCTCCCCCCAAACGCCAGAACCCGAGACAACCGACTAAAAACGTACGGTTTTTTACGATCTGCGTCGGCCGGCACGGCCTCGGAGCTCCCGGTTCACATCATCGAGGGACAGGCCCTCGTGCACCAGGTTCAGCAGCACGAAATAGAGCAGATCCGCCGTCTCCCAGAGCACCTCGTCACTGCTGTCGGCGTTCACCAGGGATTCGGCTTCGGCGCGGATCTGCTCCTTGATGGCCTTGCGGTCAGCGAGCATGAGCTGGGTATAACTTTTACGCGGATCCTCTGTGCTCTTGCGATCCCTCATGAGCTGTTCGACGCGATGGAGGTTGTACGTGATGTCATCGAAACAGGAGTATCGACCCAGGTGGCAGGAAGGCCCCGTGGGCTGGACCGTGAACAGCAGCGCACCTCGGGTGCAGTCCGGACGCACCGTGACCACGTCCTGGGTGTTCCCGGAGCTCTGGCCCTTGGTGAAGATCTTCCCCTGGCCGGCGCTCCAATAGGTCGCCATGCCGGTCTGGACGCTCATCAGCACCGCATCCCGGTTCGTGTGCATCAGCGACAGCACCTGGCCCGCGGTGTCTTGCACCACCACCGGCACCAGACCGTTGGTCTTCTCGAAATCCAGCACCGACACAAAGGTCTCGGCTAAATCCACGCCACAGGGGGATTGGCCGTAGGTCACCTGACCATCGACGCCCACCCGGTCCAACGCACGCAAATCGTCCGCCGTGGAAAAACCGCCGGCCGCAGTGAGGCGATGGCCGGGCAGAGCCGATCTCAGCTGCTCGAAGCGCTGCAGCTCCGGCCGCTCCATCTCCACCCGGTGGCCCACTAGGGTGTAGACGAAACCGGCGCAGTATTCCTGAAGTCGCATGGCGAGGTCCACCGGATCGATATCGGTCTCCTCGCTCCAGCCCCTCCGCACCACCCGCCCGTCCTGGATGTCCATGGCCAGCAGAACCTTCTTGCGGGGAAACCGCGCCAGCAGCTCCTCGTCAGCGCTAGTGCCCACCAATAGCTGTTTGGCGCCGGCCCTCAGCAACCGATCGCCGATCTTCTCGTCGCGAATTCCGCCGCCTACGCGACACTCCGCCACTCGACAAATCTGTTGGATGAGGTCGAGATTGTCCCCCTGCTCCTGGGCGGCGTCGAGATCGATCACCACGATCTCTCCAAGCCGATACAGGGCCCGGGCAAGATCTACGGGATCGTCTTCATGGATTTGGTAGGTGCCATCGGCGCGGGCCGTGACGACCTTGCCCCCACGAAGCTCCAAGGCCGGAATGATCATGTCGCTACCCCCTAACCCGATTCTTCAACGGGTACGGAATATCTTGACCTGGTTGCGGCCGGCCCGCTTGGCATCGTAGAGCGCTTCGTCCGCCGCGGCGATGAGATCAGCCGGGGTGCGACTCATGGGATTGGGCAACCCCGCAAGACCGAGGCTCAAGGTGATGGGCATGCGGGTACCGTTCCATTGGAACGCATGCTGCTCCACAACGTGCCGGATTCGTTCGGCCATGATGATGGCGCTCTCCACCGTAATACCTCGACTGATGACGGCGAATTCTTCTCCCCCATACCGGGCAAAAACATCCTCTGCACGAACCGTGGCCTGGATGAGCCCCGCGAGGGTCTGGAGCACATAGTCTCCGGCCAGGTGGCCGTAGGTGTCGTTGACCGATTTGAAGTGGTCCAGATCCATCATGCACAGGACCAGCGGGGAATCGTGCCTATGCGCAAACGCGAACTCTGCCTGGAGCCGGTCAGTGAAATAGCGCTTGTTGAAAGCCTTGGTCAGGCCATCCCGCAGCGCAGAGTCATACATCTGCCGCTGGAAGTTCTCCTCCAGGTTGTCGTGGTAGGTGAACTTGAGGATGGTGGTGGACCCCACCTGGATCTTGTCCCCGTCGGCCAACTTGTGAGAGGCGATGCGGTCCCCGTTGGCAAAAGTGCCGTTGGTGCTCCCGAGGTCCTCGATGATCACATCGCCAGTGGGCGCCCGACGAATCTTGCAGTGCTTACGGCTGATGCCTTCGTCGAGGAGCTGGATCTCGGCGTTTGCGCTCCGCCCGACGATCTTGTCCCCATCCTCCATCTTGTACATCTCGCCAACATTGCTACCGGCCAGGACGATGAGATACGCCTTGACGTGATCCTTCTTCCCGGTCAATTCGCTCAGGTCAATGGATGTGACCCTGGTGACTTCTTCGTCCGCCAAAAGAGATCCTCCGATGAGAACCGAGTTTATCGGAGCGAGATCCGCAGATCAAGGAAAACAATAGGGAAAAAGGGTGTTCCTACACACTTTTTTTCCCTTGGCAGCAAGACACCTTTTTCGGCCCGTGGTGTACCGCACTCAATCCGCCGGGAGGTCGGGTTTCATCTGCTGCGGCTGCTGTGGCGGGGGCGGTCCACCGCTACCCCGGCTACGGGCCAAACGCAGACCATCTCCGGCGCCCGGATATCCCGGCTGCAGGGCCAATAACTGTCGATACAGACGCACGGCGTCGCCGTGGAATCCGCCCCGGCGCAGGGACTCGGCCAGGTTGAAAAGCGCCACGGGATTCACTGGATCCAGCCGCAGGGCCGAGCGGTATTGAATCCGTGCCTTCTGAACGAGGCCCAGACGCTCAAAAATAGCCCCGCTGTTTACCAGAGGACCGGACCATCCCGGGTCTAGGTCGGCCGCCCGCTTCAGCGCAAACAGCGCGCGGTGGTGATCTCCCTCTTGACAGCAAATGACGCCCTCGGCGTTGTGTACCCGGGACAGGCCGAGCCGAACCACTTCGGGGTCCGCGCCCAGATCCCGGGCCTGCTCGAAGAGGCGCCGGGCCGCGGTGTGCTGGGTGGGATCCCCGATGGTGAGCTCAGCCCGCAGCAGCACCAGGGACACTGTGGCGCCATGCCCCTGCTCCACTTCGTCGAGCAAGGCCTGGGCCTCGGCCCACTTTCGCCGGTGTTGCCCCAACAACCTCGCCAGGGAAAAGCCGGCCGACTCGAGGGAGGGGTCCCGGGTCCAGGCATATCGCAACAATTCCTCGGCGGTGTCGACCTCGCCGCTCCGCAGCAGCTCGCGACCCCACGCCAGGCAGGCCACAGGCTCGGTGGGGGCTTCCCGGTGGGCGGCGCTGAAGTGGCGCTGGGCCCCCGTGAAGTCGCCCACCTCCAGACACCGCGCACCGCGCACCAGATGGAACCTCCACTTACGGTTCGGGGTCACGGCCCACTGTCGCCCATTCGGCTCCGTCATCTGACTCCAGCGATACTTACATTTCAGAAGCCAAAGTGTCCCACGGGATCATCCCACTTTCAAGGCCACAATCGGGCCTACAAGTGCGATTTTCACCTTATTTTGTCCGCCAAGCTCCTCTCGGTGAAGAGACCTCGCGCCGACAGAATTGTTGAAAAGGGAAGAAAACCGGAATTCTCGGAAAGGAAAGGAAAGGAAAGGAAAGGAAAGAGGGATAGAGGGGTTTCTGGGGGACTCTAAAACACGATGCTCATGTTGATCTCAGCGGTGAGACCATGGAGCACGGTGCTGGAATCTTCGGCGTCGGCGGTGCAGCGGTCGGTGGTGTTGCCGCAGTCCATCTTGCCCAGGACGATACCCCGGTACAGCAGCCGGCCGCCGAGCACGAGCCAACGTGTCAAGTAGATGTCAAGGCCGCCTCCGAGCTGCACACCAGCACCCGAGGCGAGGGTCTGGGTCCCCACGTAGCCGTACTCGTCATAGGAGTCACCCAACAGCCCGTAGGCACCAATGCCAGCCTGCAGGTACGGAACGAACCGCCTGCGCCAGCCGGGGGCCACCATGTTGAACTTGGCGTCCAGGGTCACGCCCCAGAGCATCATCTCGTTCTCGTTCCAGTAGGTGCCGTCGTACTCGGTGAACTGCTCGTTGTGGATGCTGCCCATGAAGCCCAGCTCCAGGGCGAAGCGCCGGGTGAAGTTGAGCCCCACCCACATGTTGGCCATGCCACCGGCGGAGATGTGCTCATAGGGTCCCTTGGCGCCGATGATGCCGAAACCGCCTCCACCCGCGCCCAGGTACAGACCCAAGCGCCAGAAACGGCGCGCAGGGCGGTAACGGGAGGGGGGTCGGTAGCAGGGAGGCGCCTGGGGCACGCCGCAGCGCCCGGCAGGGGGCGGCTGAGCCGTGGGGGGCGGCGCCACGTGGGGCGACGCCGGAAGAGGCAGGGGATTGGCAGCAGGGGGCGGCTCGGCCTCGGGACCCGCATCCGGAGGCGGTGGAGGCGGAGGCGGAGGTGCGTACTGCGCAGCGGCCACACCCGAGAAGCTCATCAGACCTATGAACATGAACAGGGCGGATATCCTGGCTGCTGTTTTCATTTTCTGGCTCCCGGGCGCACGGAACGCCCTGTGTTTTCTTCATGGCGAAATCTATACAAATATGGTGCCAGTTTTCCTGCGGTCCAGAGTCTCTTCCGCGTTCGGTGCAAGTACCCGGAAAAACGCGGCTTCCAAAACTTGAGACTGGTGATCCGCCTGCAGGGGTTGTCTGAGACCATGCCTACGCGTGAACCTGTGTTCACACCCTCGGGGCGACGTTCGTTCACTGTGGATCGGATTGGACGGATCCGGAGGGAAGGAGGGATCCGGGATCAGCTGAGCGTGCGCCAGCCGGGACCATGGCCGCCCTGAACGGCCTGGGACTGGTCCCCGCGCTCCATGAGCCGGTTGCGGTCGAAGACGAAGTCCTGCCGGTTTGCGTAGGCTGTGACATGTACGCTGGAGTCCATGCGGATGGCGTCACAGGGACAGGCCTCCACACATAACCCGCAGACCACACAGCGCAGCTCATCGATCTCAAACCGCACGGGGAACTTCTCCGCGTCCACCCCGGGGACCTTCTCACTGTCCGAAGGCGGGTCCGCGGCGTTGCCCGCCACGATGTTGATACAGTCCGCCGGGCAAACCGTGGAGCACATCATACAGGAGACGCACCGCACCGAGCCGTCTTCGCGATGCATGAGCCGGTGCTCACCACGATAGCGGGGCGGATAGTAGTCCGCGGGAACGTCCGGATAGGGCACCAGGCGCAGGTAGGTCTCAGCGGGGGTAGCGCGGAACTTGCGGTAGGCGCCGGCCCCCAGAGCCAAGAGACCCAATCCCGCGGGGACGCCACCGAACATGACCAACAAGCCGGTGAAGCCGCTGGTCATCCTGCCCGAGAAGGACTTCATCCCGAAGGCCAGAGCCACGCCGCCGGCGGCGGCCAGCAGGGCCACGACGCCCACGCCGATCCAGGGAACCCTAGACGGCCAGTTCTTGAAGAAATGGCCCAAGGTAATGCCGAGGCCCTTGCCGGTTTCCAATACGTAGGACTGCACCGCGGCGGTGCGGTCGGGCGCTGTGAGCTTTACAGTACGACCGGGCATTTAGTGACTCCCGTGGCTGTGCGCTTCGTCGTGCGCCACATTATCTTCGTCCGTCTTGGTCTGCTGCGGAGCGACCACCAGCAGATAGACCAACAGGGTCACGAGCAACGAGGCGATCCAGTAGTTGCCCATATTCCAATTGTAGGAGGTAAAGACGAGTAACAATATCGCGGTGACCATGACGTTGGCCAGCGACACGGGCAGCATGCCGATCCACCCCAGCCGCATGAGCTGATCGTAGCGCATGCGGGGCAGGGTCCAGCGAATGGCGATCTGCAGGAAGCCCAGCAGCACCACCTTGCCCCAGAAGGCCAGCATCTGGACGAGCACCACCGCGATATGGGGCATGGCCAGGTGATGGCTGCCGAGTCGGAACCCGTCGGCGTGCAGCAGAGGCACGTGGAACCCGCCCAGGAAGATCGTGGCGAACATGGCGCCCACGAAGACCAGCTCCATGTACTCACCCATGAAGAATATGCCCCAGCGCATGCCCGAATACTCTAGGTTGTAGCCGATGATCTCCGACTCGCCCTCTGGGATGTCGAAGGGGATGCGCTTGGACTCGGCGATGGCCGCCGCCAGGAAAAGAATGGCGCCGATGGGTTGCACCACAATGCCCCACCTGGCGATGTTGTGACCCTGCCAGTTGGCGATGGCCATGGGCTCCAGAGTACCGTACAGCAGCAGAGCGCCCACCACGGTGAGTCCCAGGGTGACTTCGTAAGAGACCATCTGTGCCGCGGCGCGCAGGCCGCCGATGAGGGCCCACTTGTTGTGGGAGCCGTACCCCGCCAGGGAGGCGCCGAAGACGCCCAACCCGGAAAAGGCGAAGATCACCAGCACACCGATTTCGAGTTGAGAAGCCTGGAGCCGGAAGGCGTCGCCCGTCATGGCGTAGGCCTTTACCTGGTCCGCTGTGAGCACCTGGTCCCAATGACTGTAAGCAAAGAAGCCACCCACGGGGATCACCACAAAGACGATCACCACGGGCGCCAGGGCCAGGATGGGAGCCAGGAAAAACAGGAGCTTGTTCGCCTTACTCGGGACGATGTCCTCTTTGAAGACAAACTTCAGCCCATCCGCCATGAGGTGCAGGAGCCCGAAGAGGGTGATGTTCTTCCCCGCGATGGCGATGTTCGCCCGGGTGGGGCCGATGCGGTCCTGCATGAAGGACGCCTGCCTCCGCTCCATCCAGGTGTAGACGGCCATGAGGAGGATCACCGGCAGAACGATGATCACCGCCCGGATGAGCGTAGCCGCCAGCTCGATCCAGCCGCCATCGTTCCACGCGATTCCTGCGAAAATCTGTTGCATCTCTGGCATGGGCTAAAGCCTCTTCTGTCTCGCGCTTGGGTCTCTAACCACGACTGTTGGCGAACCGGAGCAGCACCGCCGGACGGGTGGGTCCGAATTGGTCCGCCGGCAAGCTCTTGGCTCCCAGGTCATCGGACGCGGCGGCGTAGATCTCGCGGGCCGTTCCGCCGAGGTCCAGGCTCAACCCGGCCGCCTCAGCGAGACGATCCACCAGCACCCAGCCCGGCTGAGCATCGCCGGGCGCTTCCACGGCCGGATGGAACCGACCCACCTGACCGTTCTTATTTACGAAGGATCCGTCGATCTCACACCAGGCGGCCATGGGCAACACCACCTGGGCCGACTTGCCGATGCCCGCGTTGCGGTGCACCAAGGCGATCACCGTGTCCACGTCCTCCAGAGCGCCGGGGTTGGTGGTCTTCTCGTCGAGACACAGAGCCACCTTCACCGTACCGCTAGAGAGGCGCTGCTCCAAGTCCTGGGGGGAACCCAGGTCTTCACCGAACACCAACGCCAAACCGGCGGAGTTGGGATTCCGGTCGGTGGCCTTGAGCACCTCGTCACCCTCCCAGTTGGGGCGACCCGTGCCAAAGACCTGCGCGCCCTCCAGCTGACCCACCAGCCGCTTGACCGCGTACATGGTCTCGGTGCTGAGCCGCGCCGACAGCAGCACGATGACCTCATCCCCCTTCACACCATCGAGCGCCTTGGCTGCGGCGGCGAGCCCCTCCTCGGAGGTCACTTCTTTTTTGCCCACCCGGGAGGAGACGGCCCGATCCGATTCGTACTCGGCGAAGATGTCGCGCCCATCGTCGCACATCCACCACTTATTGACCTCCTCACAGAAGCGAGGCTTGGTCCGGCGGATGGAGCCGCCGTAGGTGTGCAGCTCTATATGACAGCCCGTGGCGCAGCCCGGGCAGATGGAGTCCACGGTGGACAGCCGGTACACCCGGGTGTCGAACCGGAAGGAGCGCTCGGTCAGAGCCCCCACGGGACACTGATCCACGGTGCACAGGGAGTAGTTGTTGTCCAGAGAGCGACCCGGGGCCGTGGAGACGAAGGTCGCCTGACCCCGCTCCTTGAGGTCCAGGTCGTGCACCCCGGCCACCTCGTCGCAGACCCGGATGCAGCGCCAGCACAGAATGCAGCGCTCCTCATCCATGATCACCCTGGGGCCGATGGGCACACGCTTGTTCTGGGGCTCCCGGGCGAGATCATGTTTGGCGGGCTGGAAGTCGTAGTCAAAATACAGCCGCTGCAGGTCGCACTCACCCACCTGATCACAGATGGGGCAGTCGATGGGATGGTTGAGCAGCGTGAACTCCAGCTGCTGCCGCTGGGCCTCCAGGGCCTTGTCCGAGGCGGTGAAGACCTCCATGCCGTCTCCGGCGATGGTCTGACAACCGGGCACCAGCTTGGGCGCGCCCTTGATCTCCACCAGACACTGGCGGCACACGGCCACGATCTTCAGGCCCGGGTGGTAGCAGAAGTGCGGGATCTCCACGCCGATGGAACGCGCGGCCTCGATGAGGTTGGTCCCCTTGTCGACCACGACCTCCTGGTCGTTGATGGTCAGCGTGACCTTGTTGGGGTCCTTCTGCTCTTCGGCGACCGTCTCTTCGGCGGCCTCTTTTTTGTCTTCAGGGCTCATCGGTCACACTCCCCACCGATCATGTTCAGCGAGCCGAAGATGGGCACCACGTCCGCGAGGGTGTGGCCCACCAGCATGTTGCCCAACTGCCCGGTGACGATGAAGCAAGGCGGCCGGCAGCGCACCTTCACCGGGACGCCGGAGCCGTCCGCTACGCAGTAAAACCCCAGCTCCCCGTTGCCACCCTCGATATACGAGTAAGCCTCGCCCTCGGGCACCTGGATACCGTCCACCGTCAGCTTGAAGTGGCGGATCATGCCTTCGATGGTGTTGTAGGTCTCGTTCTTGCTGGGCAGCACCACGCGGTGGGCGCCCACGGCCTTCACGGGACCGGGCTCAATCTGGTCGATGGCCTGGTCGATGATGCGCAGGGATTGGCGGACCTCCTCCATGCGTACGTAGTAGCGACAGAAGGTGTCGCCCGCGTCCATGACCGGAACGTCGAAGTCGATGCGGTCGTACACGCCGTAGGGGTGGTCTTTGCGCACATCGTAGTCGATGCCCGAAGCGCGCCCCACGGGCCCGGTAAAGCCCGAAGAAATGGCGTCAGCCGTGGACACCACGCCCACGCCCTGGGTGCGATCCAGGAAGATGCGGTTCTTGGTGAGCAGACCATCGATGTCGTCGATGACTCCAGTGATCTCGCCAAATCCAGCGCGCACCTTCTCCAGCCAACCATCCGGGGTGTCGTCCTTGACGCCGCCCACCCGACAGTAGGCGTGGGTGACCCGCGCGCCGGTGAGCTCCTCGAGCCGATCGTACACCTCATCCCGGGCCCGCACGCAGTACAGGAAGATGGAGAAAGCCCCCATCTCCATGGCGATGGCGGCGATGCAGGTGAGGTGGTCGCCGACACGGCTGAGCTCCCCGGAGATGACCCGGATATACTCCGCCCGCTCAGGGACCTCGACGCCCAGCAGCTTCTCCACGGCCATGGCGTAGCCGACATTGTTCAGGATGGGCGAAACGTAGTTGAGCCGGTCCGTATAGGGAAAGACCTGGCCCCAGGTAACGCCTTCGCACTCTTTTTCAAAGCCGCGATGGAGGTAGCCGACCTGCACGTCCGCGTGCACGATCCGCTCACCGTCCACGGTAACCACCACCCGGACGGTGCCGTGCATGGCGGGATGCACGGGGCCCATCATGATGGTCATGGTCTCGGTGGGGAGGGCCACACGCTCCTGGATCGCGAGCTGCTCGCTATTCGGTGTCATAGCTTCCTCGGAAATGGGCGCCAGCGCTGGGCCCCGTCAGGATGTGCTTCTGCTCCCAGATGTTCTCCACCGGGTCCTCCCGGCGGGTCAGGGGCTGACGCTTGGCGATGGGATAATCCTTACGCAACGGATGCCCCACGAACTCCTCATAGAGCAGGATCCGCCGCAGGTCCGGGTGACCTTCGAACTTGATCCCGTACATGTCCCAGACCTCGCGCTCCATCCAGTTGGCGGATTTCCACACGCCGGTGACGCTGGCCACCTCGGCTTTGGCCTCGCCCACGGGCAGCTTGATGCGCAGCCGGTGACGCTTGGTGGTGGAGTAGAGGTGGTAGACCATCTCGAATCGGGTCTCGCGACCCTGCATGAGAAAGTCCACGGCCGTGAGGTCCGAGAGCATGTCCATGGCGACAGCCGGGTCGTCCCGACAAAACTCACAGATGGCCTGGATCTTGTCCGCCTTCATGACAAGCGTCTCGTCGCCATGCTGGGAATGCTCGGAGATCACCTCGGAGGCGAACTTCTTCTTGACTGCTTGAAGTGCCGCTTTGCTCATAGGGGTTAGCCCTTCGCTCCGGCCAGTTGGCGCAGCTCTTTCTGGCTGTGGGTCTCGCCGGCCTGGATGATCTCCTGGAGCCGTACGATGCCGTCGATAACCTGCTCGGGCCGGGGCGGGCAGCCCGGGATGTAGACATCCACGGGAATGATCTGGTCCACGCCCGGGACCACTGCGTAGTTCTGGTAGAACCCGCCCGACGAGGCGCACACGCCGAAGGCCACCACAAACTTGGGATCCGCCATCTGGTCGTAGATCCGCCGGAGCACCGGGGCCTGCCGCTCGGAGATGGTGCCCACCACGAACAGCAGGTCCGTGTGGCGGGGAGTGAACTGCACAAACTCGCAGCCGAAACGCGACAGGTCGTAGCGCGGGCCCATGGCGGACATGTACTCCATACCGCAGCAGGCCGTAACGAAGGGCTGCTTGAACATGGAGTATTTGCGCGCCCAGCCGAGGATCTGCTGGAGCGTTTCGACGCCGTAAAGCTCTATGCCCATTTGAGCACCCGCTTTCTTACTACGTAGATCAGAGCGACCATGAGCACGGTCAAAAAGAGGCCCATGATTACCAGACCCCCGACCGAGGGCTTCTCATGGTAGATCAGCAGCCACGGATACAGGAACGCGATCTCCACGTCGAAGACCAGAAACAGGATCGCCACCTGGTAGAAACGAGGGTTGAACGGGACCGTGGGCTCACCCACGGGATCGTTGCCACACTCGAACGGCATGAGCTTGATGTCGTTCTCGTTTTTGGGCCCCATGAGAAGCGCCGGAACGTAGAACATGGCGACTACGATCAAACCCACGAAAAAGAAGACGATTAACGGCAGAT
The DNA here is from genome assembly GCA_029938605.1 of Deltaproteobacteria bacterium. Lineage (GTDB taxonomy): Bacteria > Myxococcota_A > Polyangia > HGW-17 > JAJRWW01 > JAJRWW01. The sequence continues at coordinate 23,753 of JAOZUO010000106.1, forward strand.
ACGTGTCTGCTGGCATAGCTAAGCCTCTACGGTTGATTGCCGGAAAACTGCAGGTACAATAGAGGTCCACCCTAGGGATGTCAAGAGCCGACAACGCTTGAAAAACAGTCATTTAGGAGCGAAATGGTCCTTATCACAAGCCGTCATTATCGTTGCGTTTTCACCTTGGTCGTCACCTCTTTGCTCGCCTTGGCTCAGCCGGGTTGCCCTCGGCCCCGGCCCTACGGTTCCCTCGTGGCCAGCCGCGGGACCAGCGCCGTCACCGAGGAACTCGCTACTGCGCTGCGTCAGAAGAAAGCCTCGCGGCTCGTCGGGTTGTTTACCCAGCGGTGCCTGAGGCATTGCCCTGGCTTCAAGTTCGTACCCTCGGGAGTAGACGGAACCGTACACCGGTTCCGCTGGGCCGAGCGCGCCGCCGCCGGGAGCCTGGCGGACGATCTCTACGGTCAGCTCCGAATATACAAGCGAGTGGATCGAGTGCGCGTGGGTTTGTCCCGCCTCCGCTTCCGGGGTCACCGGGACGCCATGGCGGAGGTGACGCTGGCCATGGACGGACAACTCCGGGACGGCGCCCGCCGCAGTGACCGCGGCACCTGGACCGTCTCCCTGCGCGCCAGCGTGGACGGCAACTGGAAGATCGACGGCTTCGGGGCCGACGGCATGCGCACCGTGGTGTCCACCAAGGCGCTGTTCCAAGAGCGATCCCTGAAGGGCCGGATCGGCGCCCTGGCCTCGGGGCGCACCTCGGGGGATCTCGCGGCGCTGGGCAGCGACGTAGGACCGGGGATAGCCGTGGCTGATGTGAACGGAGACGGCGCCCTGGATGTGTTTCTACCCGGTCCGGGCCTGGGCCGCTTGCTCCTGGGAGACGGCAAGGGCCAACTCCGGCCGGGCGTCGTCCTGTTGCCCGCAGGTGATGCCGCGCACGCCGCGGTCTTCGGGGACGCGGACGGAGATGGGGATCCGGATCTGCTGGTGCTAACCCACACCGGCTCCTCGCGGCTCCTGGAAAACGACGGCCAGGGCAAATTCAAGGCCTCGGGCACATCTGGGCTCACGGCCCTGGGACCCGCCCTCGCGGCGGCCTGGCTGGACGTGGACGGGGATGGGAGGCTGGATCTGCTCCTGGCCTCCGCGAAGTCCGGTTTGCGGCTCCTCCGGAACCGGAAGCGGGGATTCATCGACGACTCCCGCCGCCTGCCCCCACTGGCCAAATCCAAAGGCCGGGTGGTGGCAACGTGCACCGGAGATCTGAATGGAGATGGGCGCACCGACGCGGTGATCGTGGACGCGCTGGGGCCCGTCCGGGTGCTGCTCAACCGCGCCGGCCGTCTGACCTCCTCCGCGCTCGCTGGGCCCGCCGTGCTGGGGCGCGCCTGCGCCATCGCCGACCTGGACGGCAACGGTACGTTGGATGTGATCATCGCCGCGGTGCGCAGCCCAGAGGCGTGGAAGTTCACCCAGCCAGGGTTCCCCATGCCCGGCTCACCCTTCCGCAAACCAAAGGGCCTGGCGGATCGTCTAGTCCAGGCCACGGCCGGCTCCTTCTGGCTGCAAAACACCGCCGCGGGCTTTGTCTCAAAACCCCTGGCCAACCCGGCCTCCCTGGGCTGGGACGTGGCCGTGGCTGTCACCGATCTCGACGCGGATGGCCACGCGGACGTGGTGCTCGCCGGAGGCTACCGCGGGGCCAGGTTCAAGGCTCGCGCCAAAACCGGGTTCAGGGGACGCTCGCTGGACGCCCTGTATTTCACACGGGTGCTGCCCCGCCAACTCCTGGGCAAGACCTGGAAACCGATTCGGACGCAGGGGCCCCTGGGCGTCACCCGGGGGGCCACGCTGCTGCTGGGGCATGCGGGGGGCCGTACAGATATCGGCAGCCCCGCGGGTCTGTCTGTACGCGGCGGCGTGCGCGCGGCGGTCTTCGCCGACCTGGATCGCGACGGCACCCCCGAGCTCCTGCTCCGTCGACGGGATGGCACCCTGTCCCTCTGGCGCTGGCGTCAGCCCCGGGGCAACGCCCTCACCCTGCGCCTGGCCACCGGTTCGACCTCTGCTGCGGGCGCCACGGTAACCGCCTGGGCCCTGGGCAAGAGCGCTTCCGGAGTGCTCGACGGCGGATCGGGCGGGTTGGGCGAGGTGCGGCTGGGGCTGGGCTCCGCCGCCCGGGCGGACAAGGTGGAGATCCGCTGGCCCAACGGAACCCGCCAGGTGGTACAGGATCTCAACACCCGCGCAGGCTACACGATCCACCTCGGCGCCGAGGATCCCGTGGCCGGCCTGGGCGCTGGCAAATCGCCGCCTCCAACCACCCGCCCAGCGCCACAGTCCACCCCCATGCCACCGCCAGGCACGGTAGCCGGCGTGAACCTGGCGACCCTGGGCGACCTCTCGGTGGCCACCCTCCACGGCCCCGCCAAAACAAGCCCGCTCAGAGAGCGCTACGGCAAACGCGCGACCGTGCTGCTGCTGCCCTGCAGCGGGTGCAAGGCCCGCCCCGCCTACCTACGCAAGCTCTCCCGGCTCGGCCGTCGTTGGCACAAGCACGGCGTGAAGATCCTCACGATACGCCACCCACGCTCCCCACGCCGTCCCCGCTCCCCACGCATCAGATCAAAGCGTCGACCCATCCAGTGGATCACCGCCCTGAAATGGATGGCCGGCCAAGGCCCGGTCCAGTCCACCCTGTCCCGCCTCCTGATCCTCGACGCCCAGGGACAAGTGAAGGTATTCTACCTCGCCAAGCTCCCCGACCCCCTGGTCCTGGCCCACCACCTCACCCGCCTCACCACCGACTGAGCCCTACAGCAGCTCCTTGTCCCTCGCCCAGACGATGAACTCGGAACCCGTGCAGGGGAAGCGCGCGCCTCCGGCGCGCAGATCATCGATGAGGCGTTCCGCTTCGCCATTGTCGAGGATGGACTGGCGGATCCCATCTGCGATCAACGAAAGTGTTCCGCGGACCCGGACTCCGCGTTGCCGGGCGATGTTCACCGCCGTCTGGTCGTCCACGATGGCGACGGCTTCGTACGCCTCGGCCCAGGCCAGGGCTGACGATTCTCCCACGTCACGTTGACCGGCGCCGAGTAGCCGCACGTATTGGGCGAACAGCCGCAGCTCACGCAGGCCGTCCACCGGGACCATCTCAATCCACTCTGCGCTCCGCACATCGGCGAGGGCTGGATGATCGGCAACTCCATTGTCCAGCTCCTCCAGTACCGCGCGAGGGACGACCGTTCGCCGCCCGGCAACGATCGACTGCAAGGTCTCCAGTCGCCCAGCGCGAGCGAAGCAGCTCAGACACGAGGTGTCGAATACCACCTCCGTGGGTCGTGCACGATCTGCTTCTGGTCGAGCTCTGGTCATGGACCTACAGCGGCTCGAACTCGCCGATCATCGCGTCCAGCGGCACGTCATGCTGAGGCGGCAATTCGCGTTCGTCCACGACACCGCGGAGAAGCTCTAGCGCTCGATGCCGGCCCAGCAACCGTCGCCGGTACCCCTTTGCCACCGCCGTGATGAACCCAGGCGACAACGTTGGGCTCGGTGGGATGTCCTTGATGAACAGTCCCCGCTCAAAGAAGTCGACCCCCGCCGGTGGACGGTGGGCGAGATCTCGGCGCCGCTCCTCCGAGATGAGGTCGAGATGGACCAGCTGAGCACAGAGGGCCGACCAGCTTACGCCGAACTCTGCTGCAATGTGGACTGCGGCGTTCCATGGATCGCCATCTCCATCAAGCTCTCGCCAGCGAGCGACAACACCCCGTCGTGGAACCAGGAAGTGGATGGCGAAGGCGCTGATCAGACGCTCACTGTCGTCCTTGCCACCTGTCACCCACTCCGTTGAGTACTCGTCTTGAAGCACATGGTGTCCCAGCTCGTGGGCCACCGTGAACCGACGCTTGCCCGTCCGATCAGACCCCTGGATAAGGGCCACACCGCATTGCTCAAGGGCCACATAGGATCCTTCTACGTTCGTCTCGAGCTCTAGGATGAACGTGTACATTCCCAGCCGCTCGATAGCGCCAACGAGGTCGATAATCGGCTGTGTGGGAAGACCCAGCCGGTCCCGAACAATCCGAGCGGCCTCCTCCGCGGTCTGAACGGAGTCAACTTTGACTCCAAGATCCTTGAAAACCTCAGGGGCCAAGAGCCCAATCTCGACGAGTTGCTCTACGTCTGCTGCCAGTAGCTCCAAATCAATGTCGGCGGCCTTCTCCACACCTTCCCGGGCCTGGCGTCGGCTGACTACGCTAGGCACCGGAGACACCAGAAACCACGAGATCGGCCTCATGAGGATCTCGGCGATTCGAGCCAGCTCAAACGAGTCGACCCTGCGGTCGCCAGTCTCGATCTTGGTGATCGCCGTGCGATCCAGCCCCAGCTTGGAGGCCAAATCTCCCTGGGTGAAGCCAGCCGCAGAACGCGCATTGGCGATGCGACCTCCGAACTCACGCTTGGACTCAATCATGATGTGCGATTTTAGCACATTTGCCCGAACAGGCAAGGAGCAGACTTCCAGATCGGGTCTACGGCAGCCGGGCGAGCCATTGGCGGGCCGGGGCGACCAGGATCTGGCCGCCCGGATCGCCAGGATTGCCAAGCAGGCGATAGGTTTCACCGTTTTGGACCAACTGCACGGCCGGCACGTTCAACATGGTCTGGAACTTGAGCAGGAGGGTGGAGGGGTGCTCATCGGCGAGCTTGGCCTCCACCAGCACCACCGGTTTCCCTTCGTTGGCCACCAGCAAGTCCACCTCCTGCTGCTCCTTGTTCTTAATGCTCCTTGTTCTTAATGAAATGCAGGGAGAAATCTCCGTGACCCAATTCGGTCCAGGCGGTCACCGCCCGGTATAGTTCCAGGGCCACCAGATTCTCGAATCGAGCCGCCTCGTTCTTGATCCGGGGAGCGTTCCAGAGGTTGATTTTCCGTTCTTTCTGGATGGCCCGCGCGATTCGAGAGGTCCAGGGACCGATGCTGAAGCTCAGGAAAAACCGTTCGAACAATGCCAGCCAACTCTGCACCGTGTTATAGGAGACCTTGAGATCCCTCGCCAGTGACGGAACCGACAGCGGGCTGCCGATTTTCGATTTTCTCGGACACCTCGCCCGCCTCTAAAAAAAGATCAGTCGTACAACCCGTAGCGTATGAGTAGCTTGCGGAGGTACTTGCGGTCGATACCAGCGGCACGGGCGGCACCCGAGATATTGCCGTCAGCCTCGGCCCACAGGCGGGAGAGGTAGGCTCTCTCGAAGGTGCCCACAACCTCTTCCCGGGCCTTACGGAAAGGGGGCAGGGGACCTGTGTCAGCCCTCTTCGCTTCGTGGGGTATGGGCGGCGGCAATGAACCCGATGCTGAGGACGTCGCCGGTGGCCTGAATCGTGGCTGTGGTGCGACTTCCGGGAGGTCCATCTCCGCCGTGAGGTCATGGAAGTCCGTGTCCATCCCCACGAGCTGGGACTCCCCATCGCCCAGCTCCATGCGAAGGGCCAGCATGCGCT
>JAOZUO010000246.1 GCA_029938605.1 Deltaproteobacteria bacterium
ATCCATGCCGACATCCACCTACACTGTCACCCGGACGGGATCCGGATGAACCACAAAACTTGCATGGTTGCTATATACTTGCTGCTTGAAACAACATCTGGCGGCACAATATGGGGAATTGCCATGACAACATGGCCAATCAAATAGGCAACTACAACCCACCTACTGGGAACGATGCCATTTGTTATCAGAGTGCATTCTGGCCTTAGTGCTGTGACAATGAAAACGACTATTGAGCTAGTCCCAACAAGTCGCATTGATGTCTTCAGAATAATTGGTTTCTTTAACACGGCAGACAAAACAATCAAAAACGGAAAAATAAACAGGACAAGTGTCGACCATATCATGTATGCGAGTTGTCCGATTGCTTTCGGCAATTCAAATGGCATAAATTGTCCTACAATAATAAGTTTACGGCTCTGTCTACCGGTCTGGAGTTGCCCCGGCAAGTTCAGTCAGTGCCGTAAACACCTCTGCAGGCTGCATAACAATCCCGTCCTGCAATAGCGAATTCAATTCCCATATTGTCGGCTTCAATGTCATTCCATTCGCTTGATCCCAAAGGTAAGTCAATTATTTCCTTGCAGACTCCTGCTGCGAAGGCCCCGGTTATCGATATCTCCGCTCCCTCGCACGTCAATAGGCAATGCTTGAAGTCCGGTGAATCACTCCGATCAACCCAATCAAAAAACAAACTGACCTCATACATGATGGCAGGGATCGCCAATACGATGTCTAGTAGGCCCATCGACAGAGCCTTTGATAACAATCTAGGATTGCCATCAGGATCCATTGCTTCGTTATTTACCGCTATGGCATCGCCCCAACCTCCCCCTGGTTCGGTTCCATATGTATCGATCTTGTTCACTGGATCGTCTTTCACATACGAGTATGTATTCCATCCTCCTCCAGCGAACGCCAGCGGGTCTTTCAATGTCCATCGCCCTGTCCCGAGGTCGTAGTCTCTAGCACCGTATCGGATAAAGTTGGTGTCGGGGTCATACAACCCACCGGCGAAGCCGAAGGGTTGGAAGCCTGGGGGCTCCATGCCGGGGGTGTCGTCGTAGGCTACGCGGCCGAAGGCATCGTAGTCCAGACGCTGGACGATTTGGCCGGTGGACATGTTTACTACCAGGCGGACGCTGCCTAGGTGGTCGCTGATGAGGCGGAAGACTTCGTCGCCGTTGACCGAGTCGGGCTTGATCATGAAGTCTGGGACGTGACGTCGGGAGGCGTAGACGAAGCGGCTGATGATCTTGCCGGTGCCGTCCAGCTCGGCGATGGGGTTCAATCCGTCTTTGTATAGGAAGCCTTGCACCAGGTCGGTGTCCACGATCTTGCCGATGCGGCGGTTTCGGCCGTCGATGATGTAGTCGATGATCTTGTCTGGCAGCTCGGCCCGGCGCAGGCTGCCCAGGACATCGTAGGTGTAGATCGTGGTGCCCACGCCGGGTATGGTTTTGGTCGCCAGGCGGCCGTCGGGGGTCCAGGTGTAGACGGTGGTGCCGTAGTCTATGAGACGGTCCTGGTCGTCGTAGAGAATGTCGGTATCGAGCAGGTTGACGGACTCGGTTCCCGGTCCGGTGCTGCCGAGGGGGAGGCCGACTACGATCGCGCTGTCTCGGTTGCCGTTTTCGCGGTACTCGTAGTGCTCCAAGAGGCCGAGTATAAGCGCGGTGTTGTTTGGGTCCACTTCCCAGACGTGGGTCAGCCGTCCCGCCGTGTCGTAGCGATAGCGGTAGGCATTTTGGGGGCCGCCGTCTATCTGCTCGGACTTGATAATGATCCTGCCCAGGGCGTCTCTCAGGAGGATCTCCTCGGAGAAGATCGGCACGCCCGACAGGGTCGCCGTGTAGGAGTCGATCTCGGCGAAGGGACTGCGGACTCTGGTTGTGGCCAGGGTTTGGCTGCCGATGGTCATGGTCGTGCCGGTAATGAGGCCGTGGTTCGGATCATCGCGCAGCAGGGTGAGACCACCGACGGTGGCGTGGGTGGCGCTGGTTAACAGGCCGTCTGGGTCTGTGTAGCTGAAGTCGACGGTCCAGGAGTCGCCGCCGGCGGTGACCGTGCGCGAGGCGACGCGGTTGTCGAGGTTGTAGGTCCGGGAAACGGCTCCGTTGACATCGGTGCCAGCGGGCTCGGCCGGGTTGGGCTTCCACTCGGTGCTCATGAGGCGGAACCCGTCGTACGCGTACTCCAAGCGACCGCCGTCCGTTACGTCGATGGTGTGTGGGGAGAGGCCGTTCAGACCCGGAACCTCGTAGCGGTACTTGATATCGTAGGTGTAGATGGACGCTGTGCCGCCGCCGATGTCGCTACCGCTCATGACGTCGATGGTTCCAGGGCGCCCCTCGTTATTGTAGGTGATGTCGATGGCGAGCGCATCAGAATTGCCCGACACCTGGTGGGTTACAGTATCGAGCTGGCGGTCCCAGAGGTAGCTGTAGGTGCTGATAGCGAAGTCGCTCCCGCTCCCGGGCGAGGGAGGATCGTAGTTGGCCAGGAGGTTCACCTCTGTGTAGTCGAAATCGTGCGCCGGGCGTCCGGGCGGGGTGACGCTGGTGACGTTGCCGTTGCCATCGTAGGTAAAGGCGACGTCGTCGTCTCCGGGCAACTCGAGCTGGGTTACTCGCCCAGCGCCGTCGCGCGCGTCGTAGGAGGTGGTTCCGGCGAGGAGTAGATCGAGCTCGCCCTCTGGGTCGAGTGGCGAGAGTTGATCGGCCGCGATGAGCGGGTTCTCCATGGACAGCAGATAGCCTGTCGTCGGATCGTAGGTGAAGGTCCAAACGCGCTCACCGCCACTGCCGCTGCCGACGATGCCGTGGGTGATCTGAACGATGCGACCGTCGCTGTCGTAGACATAGCTGACCGGGTGGAAACCGGGGACCTCGCGCCGGATGACGCGATTCTGGGTGTCCACCGTGGAGGTGGAGATCCGGTTGGCCGGCGATGTGGTGGTCCACGTTCTGGTGGTGCGATCGAAGACGCTCGTGTAGAGACGGCCGTTGACCTCTGCCATACGGGTGAGCGTGGTCCATGAATTAAGGTCAGAAGGATCCGTGTGACCCGCCACAGCAAGCACGGGGATCTCCTCGTCGAGGACCATGTCATAGTAGGGTCGCACCTCATAGCGGTCCACATCCAATGGTTCTTCAGACAGGTCGGGGTCGTTGAGGACCTGCTGGGGAGTCTGCCTAACCATTCGCTTGACGATAGGCGCCTGCATGCCGTACCGGGGATCCGGGGCTGTCCAGGTGATTGTGCGCGAGCCATCCGGATAGGTCACCTCGGTGCGGCCATCTTTGCCCAGGCTGCCCTCGGTGATCAGCTTATTTGGGTAAGCGACGCTGCCCGGGAACCGGGTTTCGACTTGCCTGGAGCCGGTGGCCAGCAGGGTGCCGGAGTAGGTCGTGTCGTAGGAGCGACTGAGGTCCATCTTCGTGTTTCGGGTGACCTCCGTCGTGGCACCGGCATGGGTACGGTTGAAAGTCTTGACGATCTGATTACCTACTTTTACATCCGTCAGCCTGCCAGTCGTCGGATCGTAGCCATAGCTGAACGTGCTGGCCCTCGCATCGACGATTGTTGTCAGAAGCCCTTCGATCTCGGGATGTCCGGACACCTCGTACTGGAACTCGAAAATATCCCGTGTGGTGTCGGAGTGCTCGGGTCTGGACATGCTGGCGAGGAATCCCTCTCCCTGAGTTCCTGTGTCGTAAAGTGACAGAAGGGTGTGCCGCGCCTCCGGCGCGCCGGAGGCGTACGGGGCGATAATGGCATCGGGGCTACCGCTGCTGTCGCGATGGATCGTAGTGACCAACGACTTGCTGGCACTCACGGATTGCTCAATCGACTCAAGCAGACCGTGGACAGGACTGCCCGGGGCGTCTACGTAGTTGAACGTGAAAAGTCTGGCGCCAGTGAGCGTGTCGTTTGTACTCTCGTGCTTGCCGTAGATGTCGAAGTGATAGAGTTGGCGACCGTCGGTGGATGCGATGTCAACTCCTAAGGAACCATCAAAAGCGGGCACTGGCCAGTGTATCCACCGAATGCGCTGATTCATCATGTCGGCGAAGTAGATCGCGCCGTCCGGCCCAACCGCGATATCCCACGGCGAGTCGAGGATCGCTGCGGGAGACCAGACTCCGCCTCCAACAAAACCGGGCCAAAACTCCAAGCCAGCCACGGTCCTTATGATTCCGCTGTCGTCGATGACTCGGATCTGGTGGTTGTTCACGTCAGCGATATATAGGTCGCCGTTGGGGGCCACCGTTAACCGCAGGTACTGGCGGAGCTGTGCGGACGTGGCCAACACGCCATCGCCCCTGCCGCCCCAACTGTTGGGTCCGAAAAATCCTGCGACCCGGTAGATCCGACCATCGAGTCCGATCCGCGTCACGAGGAACGACTCGCCGATATATACGCTACCGTCTGGGGCAACGGCTACGCTTATGGGATACGAGAGAAGTGCCGCTGTAGCCAGAGTTTCAGAGTAGGTGGCTCCTGGTAGATCCATGGAACGTTGACCACCACCAGCGATAGTCTCAATCATGCCAGATGTCGAAACGCGGCGGATTGCGTGGTTCTTATAATCGGCGATAAACACCGAGCCATCCTGTGCGACCGCTACATCCCGCGGGCTCCATAGGGTGGCGAGCGTTGCGGGTCCGCCGTCGTTGGGATCGCCAAACGTACCCGTAGGGCTGCCGGTTCCAGCGAAGACCGTGATACTGCCACCCTGGGGTGATACTCGCAGAACGCGGTTACATCTGTCTTCCACGATGTAGATGCTGCCGTCTAGGCCGATATCGACAGCTGTTGGTTCGTGCAAGTGGGCACTTAGTGGAGGGCCGCCTATGCCACAGGCGGCGTTGCACCGGTCAATGGGTGTGCCACATCGGATGCCGTCGCCAGCAATATCGGTAACCGTGCCATCCCGCTCTATCCGAATGATCTTGTGGTGACTGGTGTCGGCCACGTAGATGCTGCCGTCCGGAGCGGCAGCTAGCCCTTCTGGTTTCGAGGCGTCAAAACCCACATCGAGGCGCTTGAACGTGTCGATGACCATCTCCATCTTGGCCGGACGACGGGACCGACCGTTGCCAAGATGAAGAGTCTTCGACGTCGAGTCATAGACATGATGCATGTTCAAGGTCCAGCCGCCTAGACCCTGCGCACGAGCGTCCCAGGCTCCCACCGTGCCTTCCCACTCTCGCCAGACAGTAACCTCCCGCCGCGTCTCGTCAAAACCAATATCTAGTCCAGCAAAGGCGCCGAAAGAATCCGTCATTTCAGCCGGGCTCGCATAGGTCACGCCATCGTACACATAACCAATGCGGACGATCATGCGCTGAGCACCGTTAAGTGGCTGGTCAAAGGCGTTTCTTCCGTTCCAAGTGAAGCCATCATAAAAAACCATACCCGCGGGATACGTGGTTTCGGACCAGCCATCGCCGGTGGGTTCTGGTGCGGAGTACTTCACACCCGCGACCATCACTTCGAGATAGAGATGTTTGAGTCCGGAGGGCCACACGCCATCGACAAGAACGGGAATCCTAGGTGTATACGCCTCCTTTCTTCCGGGCACGCGCTCGCTACTATAGTTGAGTGAGTACGGCGTACCCATGATCGGATAGGACTCATTGAGGGTTTGGCTCTGACAGAGAATCATTGAGCCTGAGGGGTCCTCACAATCGGGAACCTCATTGGGAGGCTCCGGAGGGAAAGGACCCGCCAGTGGAGGCAAAAACGGGAAATTCAGGTCGTAGGCGGAGAACCGTGTGACCTCCACGCGCCAGAAGGAGCGGGGATAGGGATGGTCAGTGGTATCTGGGAATAGCAATTGCAACTCGACGATTTCATCGGGTCCAATGGTCCCTTCGTTGTTGTCGATCAGACCGTCACCGGAAGTATCCAGCCCAATATTTGACCCAACCTGTACCAATGAAACTACCATACCGTCGGGGCACGGAACCCACTGACCGTTCGCTCGATCATAGTAGCCCACGGGCACCTTGGACGGCCTAGAGCCGATGCCTCCGGAGCCCTGTCCCGTCGGGAAGTTGAGGAAGTTGTCGACGTAAATCGCGATTGGCTCGTTTGTGAACTGGATGAAGGCGCCGTCGGCGGCCTCGGCTTCCGATATTGTCTGCAGGTCGACATCCACGCCCAACGCGTAGGTATACGCCGTCGCCGGTGGCAGCAGCGCCGGCATGGCCGACGGGCCGTTATCGCCGACGGTGTACTCGGTGGCCTGGATGGTGAAGCTCCAGTCGATGGGAGTTACACTCACACCGGGAACCACCTTCTGGGCTGTTGTGTGCGCGGGAAAAATGATCGTGGCCTGGCGCGATCCGTTGTCGTCGGTCACCTCGGAAGACTGGTGCGACTGTATGCTGGAGGAATCGATCTGGATGGTGCTCACGGCCGTATCTCGTTTGATGAGCACGACGTCCGGGGCGGTAGTCCAGGTCTGCCAGGGCACACGGACCTGCCGCTGCACCGAGAGGAAGCCCTCCTTGAAGTAGCGCAACGTGACATAGGAACCACCGTTGACCACCATGTCGAACACGCCATCGGCGCGTGTGTACGTGTAGCCGAGGTTGTCGGCCTTCACCACGGAGATCTCAACGTTGGGAATGGGTGCGTCCCAATACGTCAGCACCTTACCCCGGATCACCGCGACTCGCCGCTTGTCGATTGTGTCCGAAGGTACGTCTAGCTGATACCGGTCCGGGTTGGTCGGATCTATCAGGAATTCGACCTGATTGTAGAGCTGGCTCGGGTGCGTTCTATCGAGCGACGGAGCGACAGTGCTTGGATCCTCTCTGGGAGGGAACGCGTTACAGGCAGCGTCGAAGCAACCATTGGTGCAGGTCTCTGTTACCGAAGAGGGGTAGGTGCAGGTGCCCATGCTGCAGATCCCTTCAGGATCGTAGGTCCAGATCTCGTCACCCGCGCAGTGGGATCCCGGCGGCCGGTTGCAGACTACGCCGTCGCAGGGATCCGGGAGGCAAGCTCCAGCGTCGCAGCCCCAGGTGCACTCTTCAAGATTCGACCCGAAGTCGCAGTCGTGTTGATTTGTGCCCAGTGGGATGCAGGTTCCAGCGGGATCATAGACACGGAGATCGCCATTGTCGCATTCGGGATCCGGGGGATCGTTGCAGTCGACCTCGTCGCAGGGATCGTGGCAGGCACCAGCGACGCAACCGTAGTCGCAGAATGTGGGGCTGCCCGCGGGAAGCCCGTCGGGGCAGGTGTCGAAATGGTCGTCGTCAGTGCAGAACGGCTGTCCAGGCATGCAATCGTTGCAGGCTGCCCGGGCGATGTTACAGCCGAAATCCGTACAGAGGTCCCGCTGCTCGGTAAATACGCAGTACCCGTTGCCTTCGCAATGGCTCGGTAGGCTGTAGGTGACGCACTCGTCTCCAATGCACTCTGGAGGGGGCGGGCTGTCACACGTTGTATCATCGCATGGGTCGTAGCATGCTCCATCTAAGCAGCCCCAGGGACAGTAGTCCACCGACGCGCCGATGTGAGCGCATATGCCCTGAACGCACAGAGTTGGCTGTTGTATGATGAGCCAAGATGCGTGACTTGTTGTCTCGGTCATGCACTGGTATTCAATGGTTTCGCAAGAAGGCACGCACTCGGTTGGGTGGGGATCGCAGTCGATGATGTCGGTGTGCTCGGGCCTGATGGTGCCGGGGATCTGCAAGGTGCAGGCGTCGATGATCACGGCACCGCTGTTTTGCGCGAGCTCGTCGCCCTGGGCGGCGATGGAGCCACTGACGATCACGTTGAAGTTGGCGTCGAGGGACACGAGGCCGCCGAGCTGGACACCGCCGCCAGAGGTACCCGTGGCGATGATGGTACCGGGAATGTCAATGTTCTCGGCCTGGATGTTCACGGTAGCGCCGTCTGGGGTGAGAACGCCCGCGATCCAGATCCAGTTCTCCTGGCCGGATACGTCGACCGTGCCCGAGATGGTGACATCGCCAGTGGAAACCAGCTCCAGGGAGCCGCCATTTTGGCTAAAGGGGCCGGTGGCGGAGCTGCCGGTGATCGTCCCGGCGATGGTGGCGTCGCCGGCGACGTTGATGGTGAGCGAGCCGCCTTTGTCCTGGGCGAAGACATCGATGGAGCCGGTGGATCCGACGGTGAGGTTTCCGCCGACACCGAGCTGCAGGGTGCCGCCGGTTTGTTGGAAGGGGCCGTCGTCGCCGCGAGCCTCGAGGCGGCCGTCGATGACGAGGTCGTTGGCGATGCGCAGCTCGGCTTGCCCGCCGTCGGCCTGCCGGCCACCGGTGACCGAAACCAGGCCGTCTTCCCCGATGGTGAGACCCGTCGCATACACGGTGACCTTTCCGCCGTCGGGTTCGCCGAAGGGACGCTTGATGGGGCCGCCGAGGGCGCTGAGCCGGCCGGTGCCTTCGACGATCACGGTGTCGGCGGTTGCGATCAGCACCTCGCCTCCCTTGGCGTTGGCGGCCAGGCCGTCGGTTCCCACGCGGCTGTCAGTGCCGATGTCGAGAGATTGAGCAGCGATGGTAATGCTGCCGGCGTTCGGCTCGCCGAAGGGACGTTGCTCGGTGCTGCCGTCGGCGCTAATGATGCTGCCGTTGGTGACCTCGGCGGGTCCGTTGATGGAGAGGAACACCGAGCCGCCCTCGCTGTTGGGCGCTTTGCCGTCGGCGCTGATCCTGCCGCCATTGTTCACGGTAAGGCTTTGGGCCTCGATATTGATACTCCCGGCCTGGGGCGCCGGCGAAAATACCCATGGCAGGTCCGGGCCGCTGCCGGCGGAAATCTCGCCTTCGATTACTACGGCGGCGGCTTTGATTGTGATGGAGCCGCCGTCGTTGGTTCCGTCGCCGATGGCGGAGATCCGGCCGCCCGGATCCACGACCACCGCGCCGTCGGTGACTAGCTCGAAACTACCCGAGGCGACGTCGAGCTCGCCGCCGTCCTTAATGATCACGTCGTAGCCGGTGAAGTCGAGCACGCTGCCGTCGCCGACCTGCAGGGGGAAGTCGATCTCCAGCGGGACGGCGGGGTCGCAGACATCGCCGATGCCGTCGTTGTCAGTGTCCGCCTGGTCGGCGTTGGGATCATCCGGGCAGTTGTCGCTTGCGTCC
>JAOZUO010000107.1 GCA_029938605.1 Deltaproteobacteria bacterium
CCAGCGAGTCGGTGAACGTCGCCGATGAGGTTGTCGACGAAGCCGAAGCCGAGGAGCCCGGCGCCGAGGAGGACGGACCTGTCCTCACCATTGAGGCCGAGGAGCCCAGCGTGGAGGCGGCGGAGTCCGTCGCCGACGATTTCCACGAGGACCAAGAGCTCAGCTCCCTGGATGACATGCTGGGGCTGACCAAGGATTCGTCGGACAAGGCGGCCGAGAGTGAGCCGGAGGGCGAGGGGGGGCTGGCGTCCCTGGACGCTCTGCTGGGGTTAGCTGATCAGCCCGAAACCAGCGGCGACGATGCGGCGGCGCCGAGGTTGGCGAGTGCGGAGACGGCCCGGGTCACGGATTTCGGTTTGGATCTTCCGGAGCCTCCCGCCGAGGCGCAGTTGACGAAGCTGCAGTCCTTGGCTGATGAGGAGAGTTTTCCGTCCTCATTACCGCCCCTCGAGGACGTGGAGCCGCTTCGAGAGGCGCTGGTTATCGACGGATTTCCCGAGACTTTGGAGCCCGAGCCGCAGTCTGCCGAGGGGTGGGAAGAGGTGGTGGAGTTCATCAAAGAGCGGGTGGATGAGGTCGAACAGGACCGTGTGGCAGCCTCCCTGGAGACCGCCGCAGGAACCTTGCTGGAGTTCCGCCTGGATCGCGCTCAGGATGCCATGGCCAGGTACTACGAGGCCAGCACCAGACATGCCGAGCACCGAGGATGTCGGCGGGCGCTGCTGCGTTGCGCCGTGGGCGACCAGGACTGGGGCGTGGCGTTGGAGTCTCTTGAGGTGTTGCGGGAGTCGGAGTCCGATTTGGAGCGGGGGTCCTATGGGGCCCTTGCCGCGGATCTGGCCCTTGCATCCATGGGGGACCCTGCCGGGGCCGCCAAGATATATTCAACCCTGGTGGACCACCCCCAGCTCAGTCTGTTCGGACTGTTGGGGCTTTCAGACGTTGCCGTGTTCAACGGGGACCAGGACCTGCTCGCGACGACCCTTCGACAGTTGGTCGAGGCGATCCAATCAGAGGAGATCGTTGCACCGTTGGCCCTGGAGGCGGGACGGCGCTTGGAGGTCAAGGGCGAGGACGAGGCGGCGGCCGTCGTCTACGAACGTGCTACACCGGCCAACGATGAGTTGGCCGTCGCGGCCCGGGAGGGGCTGGTGCGTCTGGCCGTACGCGGGGGGCAGTGGGAGACGGCTGCCCAGCGCGTACGTGGCCTCGTGACCCAGATCGATCCTGGTGACCAACGTACCGACACGGCTGTGGCCCTTGTGCGGATCCTTTCTCGTCGGCTCGACAAGCTCGACGAGGCTGTGTCCATGGCAGATGGCGCGGCTCAGGAGGCCCCCCATGGTCTAGCGGTACAGATCCGCCTGGCCCGCCTCTGTCAGGAGGCCGGCCAGTGGGAGGCTGCTGTCGCAGCTTGGAAGGGGGCCAGTGAGGCGGCCCGCGACGATCACCTCAAGGCCATAACGCAGCTCTGGGCGGGGCTCATCCAAGAGCAATTCCAGGCTGACGCCGAGCACCCCCTCGCGTGCTTTCGTGCGGCAAGGGAGCTCGACCCGAAGCTGGCGGCGGCGAGTTTGGCGATGGGGGACGTGCTCGGCCGTAGTGAGGACCTCGATGGACGCGTCGAGGCGCGGATTGCGCGGGCGTCGGCGGCTAGCGAGCCGGCGGATCAGGCGGCGCAGCAGGTGCTCGCGGCTCGGGAGATGGTGGCGGCGGATCGTGCGAGCGAGGGGCTCCAGTTGTTGGCCAGCGCCCGGGCGAGCGGTCTAGATTCTCGGGGTCTGCTGCGCGATCTGGTGCAGTTGGCCATCGTCCAGGGAGACACGGATCAGGCTTGCGACGTGTTGCTGCAGATCGGGGAGCAATCGGAGCCCGAGGAGGCCGTTGCCATGCGCAGTCGCGCTGCGTCCCTGGTGGCTCGGTCTCTGGAGGAGGATCGACAGTATCCCTATCGGGAGGTCCACGAATTGGACGCTGGGCTGGCGCACCTGGCCTGGGGAGCGCAGCGAGCGCTCCGGGCGGCGGACCGCCCCGAGGACTGGGACAGCGCCCTGGTCGCAGAGGCGGAGTCCACTGGGGATAGTGGACGGGGGGCGCGGCTCTGGCGCCACCTGGGTACAAGCCGGTGGTTGCGAGGGACGCCCCGGACCGAGGCGCTCGTCGCCTTCGAGCGCGCCGCGGCCCTGAACAGTGACGATGCGGCCTCGCGGGAGGCCATGGCGGCGCTGTATGCCGCCGATGAGCAGTGGGAGGACTGCGCGCGGCTTTTGGCCGAGAGTACAGAGGCGGCGACGGTGTCTACTCAGGTCGCTCTGGTTCAGTTACGGCGAGCGGTCTGCCTGGAGCAGCGGCTCGACGCGCCGGATCAGGCGGCAGCGTTGTACCAGGAGTTGGGCGAGCAGTTTGGGGCCTGGTCTCTGCCATTGGACACCCTCGTGCGTTTGCGGGTGTGGTCGGGAGATCGCCTGAAGACAGCGGAGATCCTCCAGACCCAGGCAGCCCAGGCCGCAAGCGACGCCGAGCGCGTTCCGCTCATGATCCGGGCGTCGGCGGAGCTGGATGCGGGTGGTGACGTGGATGCGGCGGCCCGTGTCCTGGGCGAGGCGATCGCGCTCGACCCGGACAACCAGTTGGCGTTGGTTTCCTACGACTACCTCGAGAACGAGCTCGGGAGCTGGGCTGCCATGGCTGCCAGGGCTCTGGCCGTTGCCAGGGACACCGAGGACGACGCGGCTCGGCTCGCGGCATACGAAGAGCTGGCCCGCATCGATCGGGATGGTCGAGAGGATTTCCCGAGCGCAGTGTTGGGATACGAGTCCATCGTCCGCATGGCGCCTGAGCACCACGGTTCCTTGCGGGAGCTGGAGCTGTACTATCCGACTGAGCAACGGTTCAATGACCTCGGCACCATCTGCGCCAAGATCGCCGCCGCCACCGAGGGGCCGGAGCGGGCTGCGAATGCCCTGGAGTGGGCGCGTTACCGACAGGAGTCCACTCAGCGTGAGGAGCTGGTGGAGGCGCTTCGAACGGCGGTGGCCGCGGATCCAACATCTTTATTTGCCTTGGCAAGACTCGAAGCGCACGCTCTCCGAGAGGATTGGCGCGACGAGCTGGCGCAGATCCACCGCGCGGTGGCGGAGCTGTATCGGGGGTCGCCGGAGGCGCGGGCAGTGTTCCTGCGGCGTGCGGCGGAGTCCCACGCGGTGGCGGGCGCGCCCGACCAGGCCGTGGAGGCCCTCACCGAAGCCATCGACGCCGCGCCGGACTACCTGCCCGCCGCCGAACAGTGGCTACGGCTGGAGCTTCTGTCCGAGCGATGGCCCGGGGTGGTGGATGGCGCAGAGGCGCTGGCCAGGGCGCTCCGGTCCCCGAAAGCGAAGGTGGATGCCTTCTTGCTGGCCGGCGCCGTGGCTGAGGAGCGGCTCGGGGACCTGGAGCGGGCCATCGGCAGCTTCGAGGCCGTACTCGAGCTGCAGTCGGACAACCGCATGGCCTTTGAGCGACTCCGCGACCTATACGGCCAGCAGCAGGCCTGGCCCGACCAGGCCCGGATACTCAACGCACGGCTGGAGGAGGTCGAGTCCGGGGCCGCCACCTGCGAGCTTCTTTGGGATCTGGCCCAGGTGCAGCGGGATCGGTTGGATGATAGCGACTCCGCCAAGGATACCCTCAAGCGCCTCATCGGCTTGGACGATAACCACCTGGATGCCGTGAGGGTTGCCACGGAGCTCTACGCTGCCGACCAGGATTGGGTGGAGATGGCGGGAATGCTGATCCGCCAGGCCCGCCTCGAAAAGGGTCCTGAGAAGCTAGCGGAGATTTTTTTCCAGCTGGGTGTGCTCTACGACGAAAAGATCCCAGACGCCAAGCGGGCGACGGCGAGCTTTACCAAGGTGGTCCAGATCAATCAGCGGGACATCCGGGCTCTGGAGCGGCTGAGCGCCATTCATGTGAGGAACGAGGAGTGGAAGGGCGCCCTGGCGGTTACCGGGAGGCTCGTGGAGACCGAGACCGACACCGAGCGACGCATCGAGCACCTGATCACGCTTTCCCAGATCCTCGAGGGCGGTTACCGGGATCCGCGCCGGGCGCGGGAGGCACTGCTCAAGGCGGTGGAGATGGATCCCAGGAGCCTCAGGGCCGTGGGCGAGCTGGCCACCTTCTATGGCCGCCAGAACGATCGGCGCTCGCTGATGGTTCACCTGGACCGTTCGGTGACCAACGTCCGCACGCAGCTCTCGACGAATCCCTTTCAGAGCGAGTCCTATCGGTCGCTTCTCAAGCTCTTTGAGTGGCGGCGAGCGCCGGACCAGCAGGCCTGTGCGGCTGCTGCTCTCACGGCCATCGGTAAGGGAGGGGATCGCGAGCGCGAGATTCTAGCTACCGTGGGGCGGAGCCGCCCGCGATGGGATGCACTGAAGGATCCGGAGCTGGACGAAATCCTCTACCCGACTTCCATTAACAGTGGTTTCCGCCATACCATGCGGCTGTTGGGAGGTTATCTGGGCAAGTCCTATCGTGATGACCTGTCCACCTACGGTGCCCGTCGGGGGACGCGCGTGCCCAAATCGGGTCATCCCCTTCGGGATGTTGCAAACCAGATTGCATCGGAGCTCGGAGTGTCCGGCTTCGACCTGCATGTGGTGTCCGAGCGTCCGGGGGTGCTGGTCGTCGAACCCTACGACCCACCGGCCATCATCGTGGGCGCGTCCCTGGTGGAGGGGGCCTCGTTGCCGGAGCTGACCTTCCTGGTCGGCCGTTGCATGAAGTTAATTCAGGCCAACATGGTGCTTGCTGCCAAGCTGAAGCCGGAGCAACTCCAGGCCTTGGTGGCTGGTATCGTCCGACAATACCAGCCGGACTTCGAGCCGACGGAGGTCTCCCCGGCGGAGCTGCTCGATCGCACCAAGTTGGTGTCCAAGGCCATGCCGCGCAAGATGAAGTCGGAGCTGATGCCCTTCGCCCTGGGATGCGCTGGAATCGACGACTTCGAGCGACTCAGTCGGGATATCGATCGGGTGGCGAATATGTCCGGGCTGCTGGCGAGTGGAGATCTCGGAGCCGCGATGGCCGTGCTGCTGCGCATGGCTGGCAAGACTCCGGGCGATAAGCCCTTGGGCAAGCTGGCCAAGGGGCTCGTCGAGCTAGAGCAACTTCTACTGTTCGCTGTGTCCGAGGAGTACTTCGATCTGCGCAGGCGGGTGGGGTTGGCCAGCGGCTCAGGTCCGCGTTTCTAAGGGTCCGCGAATGGACAACTCGATCGATGATGGCCGTTGAGGCGCCCGCTGGGCAAGGAGCGAGGAGGGCGCATAGCGGTGCCTATGCAATCGACGAGCGACGCCGACCAGCGGGATGGATCGGCGGCCAGGACGACTGAGTTGTCCATTCTCGGACCCTAAGGGCTATTTCTTTCAGTCGCTGGCGTCTTCTTCCGGGGGGGCGTTGCGGGTGAAGATGTCGGCGAGTCGGTCGCGGAGGGTGGGGCCGTCGTTGATCTCCCGGGCCCGAGCCGCGCAGCGCAGGGCGGTCTGGAAGTCGGAGCACAAGAGTGCGGACTCCACGGCGGTAAGCAGCTCATTTACGGCGGCATTTTTCCGGCCCATCTCCACGTAGGCGGCGGCCAGGTCGATTCGGGTCTGGTAGTCGTGGGCCGAGCGACCGTCCCCGATTTCGGCGGTTTCGGGCGCGATGGTCACCATGCCGGTGGAGTCTCCGATGGTGTTGGTGTCACGATCCGACTCCGCCAACCGGGCGGCGAGGGAGTAGATACACCCGCGGCATATGGATCCCTTCTGGCCATCGAGCAGGCTCTCCGGTGGTTCGGGGACCTCGCCGCAGAACAGACAGAACCGTGGTGGTTTGGCGTTCGTGCGTTTCATTTTTAGTGTCTCGTCCATTGGACAATCACCGTTGCTTTCGGTTCGGGGAGGGCTTCTTTGGTGAGATGGGTACCGTGATCCAGCTACTGACGCCGCCTGCACCGTAGAGCCAGTCCCGTGGCTGTATCGGCTTATTCCAGGTCAGGATATAGTAGTACTTCCACGGGCCGTGGATGGAGTAGCGCACGTGTCGGTGGCGGTACGCGCTCCACGGTTTTCCCACGTGGAGATAGCCGTGGCCTCCATCGCCAAAGGCGCGCTGGAGTTGGTATCGAAGCTCTCCCGCCAGGGAGTCACCGGCGGTGTGCGAGTCTCCCATGACGACGATGCGCACCCGTGATCGCTTCGCCCGGCGCTGTACGAGCACCAGGCGTCGGAAGAAGCGATCGAGGCCCTTGCCCAAGGGGTCCACGAAGGGAGTGGAGCCCATGCCGGTAGGCCAGTTTCGCCGGTCTTCCTGCTCCTTGCGGACCTCCTCGTCGGAGCGATGGGGAGCGAGCAATCGGAGCCGGCGGAAGCGCGGCTTGAGATAGCGCGCGTACCGTCGCATAAGCTCCTCGTGGATCAGGCTTCCCAGCGCGCGATAGCCGCGCCGGGTCAGGTGTACCCGGTCCTTATAGGCCAGCCGGGGTCGGGCGCGGATGAGCCGTCTGATGGAGCCTCTTCCGCCCATGGCTGAAAAGACGTCCCAGTAGACACAGCCCTCGGCCTTGGCCACCTTACGCTGGACTTTGCGCACCATGGCGGCTTGGGCCCGGAGTCGGCGGGCCCTGCGCCACTTCTTGCTGCCGAAGTCCGGGGCGCCGAGGATCAAGCAGTCCGGCTTTGCCCGCTTCGTTCGGAGGCGTTGGAGGAGGCGGGTCAATCGACGCTCGAATCGTTTCGCGGTCAGCCCTCGGTCGAAGGCGTCGTTGGTGCCCAGCATCATCACCAGCAGATCCGGTTTCAACCGCTTGAGCTGGGCGCGGATCAGCGCCTTGTGGCCTGGTGAGACGTTGGCCACCTGGGCCCCGGGCACCCCCAGGTTATGCACCACCACACCCGGCCGATGACGTCGCATTACCACGCCGAAGAGCCGCAGCGTGCCCCGGCCCACGGGGCGAAGCTCTACGCGGTGTTTACCCCGCTTGAGCCGAATACGCCGTGCCTCGAAGAAGCGCCCCGTGGCCGTGCGCGCCAGCCGCCGGCGGCCGGTGTCCGTGGCCTCCAGATCCAGGCGCGCTACCCGTCTCAGGGTTCTGTGCTTGGGGTTTGGGCGCGGACGTGCACGGGGTCTGGACCCAAGTCGGTTGGGGGGCGGTGGGAGCGTGCGTGTGGACACCCGACCTCGCAGCTTCCCATCCACGAAGACCTCCATGCAGGCCCCGGCGGGGTGGGCCAGGTACCAGATCTCCGCGTCGTCGATGGAGCGGCCCGTGAGTCCCCGGGTGGCGGTGGCAAAGGAGAAGTGCGTCGCCATGACGCCGGGCGTGGGCGGGGCGGGCTTCCCCGTACTATCCACGCGGGTGACCTTGTTGTTGCGCACGGCGGCTGCGCAAGGATCCACCTGCGGTAGACGAGGCCTGGGAGGTGTTTTCGGCTGACCTGCCACCGCAACGGGCCTGGGAGGTGAGTCACCTTTGCGGCTCCCTTGGCCGGAGGTGGACGGCGAGCTGCAGGTCCAGATCAGCAGCACCGCCACGCCTGCGACGAGCGCACCGCACCGGGGCAGGACGGTCCGCAACAGACGCTCTGGCGAAGGGGAGGGGCTCACTGCCCCTCTTGGCCCTCGCCCTCGTGCGCCAACACTTCGTCAGCGCCCTTGATGGACTCGGTCAGCGCTTTGCGGACCTGTTTGGCGGTCTCGGTGCTGATTCCAGCGGCGGTCTCCACGGCGGTGTTGATGGACACCGCCGTAATGCGTGCCGCGTCCACGCCGAGGGTCTCAGCGGCTTGCATCGTTCCCCGGACGGCGCCCACGGCGGTCTGGCCGAGGTCATGGCCCGACTCACTGGCAGCCAGCACCGCGCCCCGCACCGCCGACTCCGCAGCTCGGATAATCTCGGTGTTGGTGCTCGCCGCGCCGCGCACGATGCCACGCACGGTCTCTTCCGCCACGCGGGCCATGTTTCCGCCCACATCAGCCGCCGCGGCCACGGCGCCTCCGGCCAGCCGACCGGCGGCGATTTCCACGTCGGCCCCCACGTCACCCACACCCTGGACGATACCGCTGGCCAGGGCGCCCACGGCTTGTACCGTTCCCCGGGTGGTCTCCGATGCGCCTAGGATGGAGGAAGTGATCAACCGCTGTCCGGCCCCGATAACGTCTTGGCCGGACTCGTCGGCCATCTTGATGGCGACCCGGGCCGCTCCAGAGGTGGCGACGCTCATCTCCTGGATGGTCTCCAAAGCGTTGATGGTGACGGACTTGATGCGGCCCAGGACCGTCTCGGTGACGGTCTGAGTCACCTCATCGGCGTCCTTGACCACCTTGATGATGGTGTCCTTGACCAGGTCGGAGACCCACGCCACGGGGGTGCGCTTGGCGGCGTAAGGTAGATCGTCGTTGTAGTCCGTCATGGAAGTGACCTCTTTAAGGTGTCTGAGGCCCGTCGAGCGTGTCTCACTGCTTTGGCGATGTTCCTCGGGACAACGCTGGCAACGGGGCGCAAATGTCTCAAATTCGGGAGTTATTACACCATAGGGGTTGGTGGATGCCAACCCCTATCCTAGTACCACGACCCGGAAGTCTGTTCCGGGGTTCGGCCTCTTAGCCCTCGGGAGGGTCGCCGGGCTCGGCGCCATCTTCCTCCTTGCCTGCGGCAAGCCCGAGGCCCACCGCCAGCCCCACGATCCCCAGAACCCAGGGATTGCAAGACCACAGTCACGTGCTGCCAGGCCGGTAGTTGGCCCAACCCAGGCCGATGCCCACCAGGGTGCCACCGACGCCGTAAAGACCGTATTTCCAGGATTGCTTCATTTTCGGTTCGGTGGTCCTTAGCCCGCAGGCCAGAGGTTGTGTTGCTCCTGAAGCCGGCCGGCGCTCTTGCGGCCGAAGAGGGTGTCGGGCCCGATGTTCACCGACTTGAGATAGTGATCCCGTGCGTAGGCCACCTCCCCGCGGGATTCCCAGGCCTGGGCGAGGTGGTAGTAGTTCTCGGACATGGCCGCCGGGCCCTGGGTCTCCAGGCCCGCGTCCACCGCGGCTTGCAGCTCGGCGATGGCGTCGTCCACGCGCCCAAGGGTCAGCTGGGCGATGCCGCGGGTGGAACGGAAGGCTGGGTTAGACGGGTTCAACCCCGAGGCCTTGTCACACAGCTTTAGCGCCTCCCGGGCGTCGCCTCCGGTGGAGAGCAGGTAGTAGGCGTAGTTGTTTTCCCAGATGGACTGCAGCGTTTCCGGCAAGCCCCCTTTGTCCATGGTGCGAAGCACCTTGCCGCCCTCTTCATGTTTTCCGGAGGCCAGGTGACAGGCGGCCAGGTTCAACTGCAGTGTGGCCTTGCTCGATCGGCGAAGGGTCCACCGCAACAACCAACGGGTACCGCGCAGGGCCCAGGCGTAGCGGCCCTTGCGGAAGTCGGTGAGCACCCGCCGCCCCGATCGCGCCAGGTCGATGCCCACCAGACCCAGGGTGAAGGCTCCGAAGGCCAGCAGCAGGGGCACCTGCGGGGAGTCGATCTCCAGCAGCGCCAGCAGTACCACCAGGGCCAGGCTGCTTATCACAAGCAGCAGCAGGATGCGGAGGATGCCATAGCGAAACATGGCCGAACCTTGTCTCTCCGGACTGCTACCGACCGCCAGGCCAGGCCAGGGCGGTGGTCTCCTCTAGGGAAGGGACGCCGGCCCAGGCGCCGATGTGGCGACACGAAAGCCCTGCGGCCGCCGAGGCGAGCTGAAGGCGGTGCTGCAGAGACTTTCCATGGACGGTTGCGTGTACAAAGCCCGCGAAGTAGATGTGCCCGGCTCCGCCGCGCTCGAGCGGGGTGATGTCGGAGAAGATGGGCTGATGGACGATTTCGCCGTCCTCGATACCGACGGAGCCCTCCTGCCCCATGGTGATGACGGCCACCCGAGGGCCGAGCTTCACCAGCGCGCGCAGGCTGTCGTCCACGGCGCCGCGGGGGGCGACGTCCGCTGTGATCCGCTCCGAGGAGATGAGCACGTCACAGCCGGCGATGAGCTCATCGATCCGTTCCGCCGGCCGGTTCAGGTGCAGCATCACCAGGATGGACCGCTGCCGGGCGTAGGCCGCTGCGGCGAGCTGAGCCTCAGGCTCCGTGCCGTCGATCAGCAGCGCCGCGCAGTCGTCGATCCGTTCGAGCTGTACTTCATCGGCCTCCAGTGGCGGCACATTTCCCAGGGTCTGGAACACCGCCCGTTCCATGGTTTCTCCCTGCTGCAGGGCCACGAAGGCGAAGGGCGAGATGCGATCCGGCTCGATGACAAAGCCGTCCGTATCGAACCCGGGCAGGTCAAACCCACCACGGATGAGCTGACCGAAGGGATCGTTGGACACCTTGGCGATGAGCCGGCACTCGTAGTCCCACTCCAGCAAGGCGATGAGCGCGGTGGCCGCCGCCCCGCCCCCCTGGATGGAGAACTGCCGCAGATCGGCCTTGCTCCCCAACTCCGGGAAGCGACGCATGGTGCCCAGGAAGTCCACCCGCGGTCTACCGATTCCGACTATGGTTTGAGAGCCCGCCATGAAGTAAGGGCCATGATAGTCATTTCGTGTGCTGGCGACAAGGGGGCTACGGGCAGGGGGCTACGGGCAGGGGGTCAGGTGGCGTGACGCTAGAGCCGCTTCTTGACGGCGGTGATCCGGGCTTCGATCTCGAGCACGGCTCGGATGGCGTGCACTTTGAGATGACGACTTCCCCAGAACTTGAACTTGCGCCGGATCAGTTTGACGAGCTTCTGCGCGGTCTTGACCGAGAGACCGCCCTTACCCACGCGCAGATGGCGAGGCCCCCAGCGCGTGCCGGCGTCCTTCCCCAAGGTGGATCCACAGCCGCTGAGCACCTCCTGGATCTCGTGCATGTCGTTGCCCCTGATGACTTTCATGACGTACTTGAGCGCGCTCTTGTCGCCGTGTTGGAGCAGGTTGATCGCCGCCTGGGTGATGTACCGCTTGTGGTTGGGCCTCTTGCGGAGCAGCTTCACTCCCTTTTTGAACGCCTTGGCCAGGATGGAGCGGATCCTCTTCCATCCCTTTGGGGAGGCAAAGGCGGCTTCATTGAAGGCGTAGGCCCAGGCGGACGTATTGTGGAAGGATCCGTCCCGGAGAAAGCCGACCCAATAGCGCAGCGCCTTTTTGGCGTAGCGGTCTCCCATGGCCGCCAGGGCCACGCCCTGCGACACATTCTTTTGGTTCTCGGCCCAGGTCTGGATCGTGAACCGGCGAACCCGGCGTCCCACCCGGGCAGACCGTTGCCGCTTGCGGAAGCTCGACTTGAGCGCCGCCCGGAAGACCTTTTTGGAGCCGCGGTGGCTGAGATTTCCCAGGGTCCGTCGGGCGGCGAAGGCCGACGGCGTATCACCGCCCCCGGAGAATTTGACGAGGAATTCGAGGGCGTCGCTGTTCTTGGTGCCCACCCGACCCAGGTATTGGGCGCAGGCCGGAATGGATTGCTGCAAGCGGCTCTCAGCGGAGGGGAAGATTGTCTCGACGCACAGATCCAGGACCTTCTTTTTCTGGGCCTTGGAGAGGGTCCAGGCGTCGAGGCGGTGGAGCAACTCTCGCACATGCCGGGTGGTGCAGCGGTGGTTGGTCAGCCCCTTGATCATGACATCCAGCTTGTGCTTTGCGCCCAGGCGCCAGAGGCTGACGTAGGGTTGGAACTTGCCCCTGCAAAGCAGGTACGACAGCTTGGACTGGTTGTCGATGGTTTTGGCCAGCAAGTCCGCGGCCTGCTTGTGCCCAAACAGCGCGATGGCCTCGGTGGCGAGGTACCCGGTGCGTGGATAGCCCGTGTTGAGCTTGAAGACCCATTTGCCGTCCTTGCGCCAGGGGGCCACCCTCAGAGCGTCGGCGAAGAACTGGGCCAGGCCGGGGCGACCCTTGCCGCGGAAGACCTTCCAGCCCTCGGCGCAGGTGAAGAATCCACCGCGACACTGCTGCATCATCCGGTTGAGCCGGTCGTTTTTGAACTGGCTGGAAAACGCGTAGTGGCCGTTGCCCAGATGTCGGGCTTTGACGTACTTCTTGACCAACGGGTCGTTGGCTACCTTTTTCTGGATGGCTTTGTCATACGGGCGCCAGGCGTGGCTGTCGTGACCATGGAGCAGTAGCACGAGTCCCAGTACGATACCCATTGAGAGGTTTCTCATTCCTTGCTTCATTCTGCTCGCTCCTAACGAAATGTCCGATGTTGGCTGGAGTATGTCGAAGTCCCCGAGATGGGTCAAGGATCAGCCATTCGCCCGAATGGCGGCCCTACTCAGTGGTCTCCTCTTTGGCCCGTCTATGGGGTACAATCTTGGAAGTGGAGGCCGTGGGCGTTGACTCCGGCGGTCGTACTTCAAGGGAGCTGGAATCATGGGTCGACGAGCGCGAGTACTGGCGGTGATCTGCGGAATGGTGCTGGGTGGGGCTGCCTGTGGGCCAAGCAATACGGGGGACGGCGATGGCGGGGTAGGGGACGCGGGGGATGCTTCGGGGATGGACGCGGGGAACGACGCCGGGTGCCCGAGCGGAATCCTGTGCGGTCCCTACGAGTTCTGCTGTGAGTCGGACCAGGAGTGCGTGAACGACTTTCAGTGCCTACCGGTGTGTGACAACACGCGGTGCGGAGACAACCTGACGGTGTGCTGTGCGGCGGGGCAGACCTGCCTCGATGGCGTGGTGTGCGCGGCGGACTGCCAAATGGGGGAGGACGTGTGCGGCGTGGACCTGGATGTGTGTTGCGGGGCCAACGACGTGTGCCTGAACAACGAGTGCGTGACGCCCGGGCTGCTTTGCGACAACAACTTCGATTGCCTGGATGAGGGGTTCTACTGTGAGACGACCATCTCGCGGTGTCTGCCGCTTCCCACCGGGCCCCTGTGCGAGGGGCAGCCGACCTTCACTGACATCGAGCCCGAGCTGGAGTGGTACTGGCCGGGGATCAGCTATAACGGCTTCTACTACCAGAACATCCTCGCGTCTCCAGTGGTGGGAGACGTGGACGGAGACGGCACGCCGGACGTGGTGGTGGTGGCGTACCAGGCCACCACGTACCAGACCAACACCCTGATCGTCGTGCTGAACGGCGCCGGGGACGGCGGCGGTGGCCCCCAGGTGTTGTTTACCATCCCGTCGGCGGCCGACCCCTCGGCGCCGATGCCCTACGGGCTGGCGACGCCGGCCCTGGCCAACTTCGACGCCGACCCCGGGCTGGAGATCGTCTACACCATGGTGGGCGGAGGAGTGCGTATCGCCGACAACAACGGCATAGGGGAGGTCTGCGACACGACGAATCATCCCGGGTGTTCGGGGCGACGTACCACAGGCGTCGGGGCTGGGACGACCTACTCGGGTGGACTGAACGTGGCGGACCTGGACCACGACGGTATGCCGGACGTGATCGTGCGCTGTCATGCATTGAACGGCCACGCCATCAGCGACGCCTCCCTGGACTTCATGGAGGTCTCTGGCTGCGGCGCAGACTCCGCTGTGGCGGATCTCGATCAGGACGGGCGCCCGGAGGTCATCGACGCCCAGCACGCGGTGACGGCGGATCCGGCGGTGTTGGGGGGCGTCCCCTTCTGGACGGGATCCAATGGCGTGACCTCGGGGTTTGTGGCGGTGGCGGATCTGCTGGCTGGACAGGCGGGGCCCGAGGTGATCAATATCCACGGCGGACTATTCGTGATCGACGGCCGGACCGGCGTCGTGCTGATGGGCCCGGGGGGCACGCTATACAACGCGACGATCCCCCTACCGGGTGGTGGCAATGGCGGAGCGCCCACGGTGGCGGACTTCGACGGCGACGGCGAGATGGAGGTGTCCACGGCCGGAACGGCGTTCTATGTGGTCTACGACCCCGATTGCACGGATCCGCCGCTGCGCGGGGGGCAGTGCGCCAGCGGGCGGACGGACTTTATTCTGTGGGAGACCGCTACCCAGGATCTGTCGAGCAACGTTACGGGGTCGAGCGTGTTCGACTTCCAGGGGGACGGCGCGGCGGAGGTGCTGTACAACGACGAGTGCTTCTTCCACATCTTCGACGGCACCACCGGGGTAGAGCTGGTGAATCCGGTCATCCCGAGCTCCTCGAGGACCTCGTCGGAGTACCCCCTGGTGGCGGATGTGGACGGTGACGGCAACGCTGAGATGATCGTCATCTCCAATGAGGATCAGGCCCGCAACCGGGACAACTGCGACACCTCCTGGAAGGTGGCTGGCGTGGACATCGATTGGCTCTGTCAGTTCACCACCTGTACAGCCGGGCCTGCCTGCACCGGCGGGGTAGGGGGCACCTGCGCCAACGTGCAGAACGGTAGTTATCTGGATTCCTACCAGTGCGACTCCACGGGCACCTGCCAGCTCGCCGGCGGCACCCACGGCGTACGCATCTACGGCGACGCCAACGATCGCTGGGTGGGCACGCGTCCGGTGTGGAATCAGTTCGGGTTCCACGTGACCAACGTGGAGCTGACCGGCGGCGTGTGGTCCGTTCCGCCCAACGAGTCGGCCTCCTGGTTAAGCTACAACAACTACCGTCAGAACGTACAGGGCGGGGCGCTGTTCCCGGTGCCCGACCTGCGCGTGGAGCTGCAGGCGCTCACCCTGTGCCCAGACCAGGTTCGGCTGGCGGCGGTGGTATTCAATGAGGGGAGCCTGGGAGTGCTCGCCGGCGTGGAGGTAGCTTTCTACCGTACGGATCCGGCCGCCAACAACCCGCCGGAGCTGGTGGGGACGCAGACGACCACCCAGACCATCCTGCCCGGCGGGTGGGAGCGGCTGGTGCTGCTGTACGATGTACCGGCCTCGGATGTGGAGATGACCTTCTCCGTCACCACCGATCCCGGCGCCGCCATTGAAGAGTGCGATGAGGACGATAACACCGCCGATTCCGATCCGGTGATTTGCGCCGGTGGGCCCGGTTGACCCGGATGGACCGGTGGCCCCGATAGTCCCCAGGGGTCAATCGTCACAAATCTGGTTGTCATGGGGAAGCGGAAGCGCTATGAAGATCCGCCCGCCGAAGGAGCGGGTCACGCCATGTCCTACGCCAACGTCGTCAAGATTTTCACCACCAGCCAGGAGCCGGACTACGATACGCCCTGGCAGGCCCAGAATCCCACCAGCTCCACGGGCTCGGGCGTGGTCATCGCCGGTGGGCGGGTGCTCACGGGCGCCCACGTCATCGCCGACGGAAACTTTATCCAGGTGCAGAAGAACTCCGACCCCAACAAGGCCGTGGCCCGGGTGGAGGCGGTGTGTCACGACAGTGACCTGGCCTTGCTACGGGTGGGCGACTCCGCCTTCCTCGAGGATGTGGCTCCCGCCCAAATCGGCGACTTTCCCGACCTTCGGGACACGGTCTCGGTAGTGGGCTATCCCGTGGGTGGTGAGGAGATCTCCATTACCCAGGGGGTGGTTTCTCGCCTGGAGGTCCAGAAGTACGACCACTCCCAGCGGCGCCTGCTGGCGGTGACGGTGGACGCGGCCATCAACGAGGGCAACAGCGGCGGTCCCGTCTTCAAGCAGGGGAAGGTCATCGGAATCGCCTTCCAGAAGCTGGAAGATGCCGAGGCCGTGGGCGAGATCGTGCCGGCGCCGGTGATCCGCCACTTCCTGAGCGCCGTGGAAAAGGGCCCCGTGCCCAGGGTGCCCGGCCTGGGGGTCAGCTCCATGAACCTGGAGAACCCCACCATGCGACGGGCGCTGAAGCTGGGACCGGACGACAGCGGCGTGCTGGTGACCTCCGTGGAGTACGATGGCTCCGCCTGGGGAGTGATGCAGCCCCGGGATGTGCTGCTGGCCATCGGTGGGCACGACATCGCCAACAACGGTACCTCCCGGTACCGCGACCGCTACCGCACCAGCTTCGACGTGGTGCTCGGCGACTACCATGTGGGCGACAGCCTCGAGTTGGAGATCCTGCGAGACGGCGCCCGGCAAACGGTGCAGCTCGAGCTCAAGACCTTCCGGGACCTTGTGCCCCGTAGCCAATACGACACGACACCCACGTATTTTGTCTACGGCGGTGTCGTGTTCCAGCCCCTGTCGCTGGACCTGCTCAAGACCTGGCGTGAGTGGTGGGACCGCGCACCGCCGGAGTACCTGAACTTGTACTACACAGGGGTGCGCACAAAAGAACGGCAGGAGGT
Organism: Deltaproteobacteria bacterium; assembly: GCA_029938605.1. Lineage (GTDB taxonomy): Bacteria > Myxococcota_A > Polyangia > HGW-17 > JAJRWW01 > JAJRWW01. The sequence continues at coordinate 16,176 of JAOZUO010000107.1, forward strand.
CGTGGTCATCTCCCAGATCCTGGCTGACGAGATCAACGTGGGCTACGAGGACTTTTTCCACGAGGCCGTGGTCGCAGTGAACGGTCGCCTACCGCGGGACATGCGTGACTTTGTGCAGCAGGTGCAGTCCGCCCCGGGCTTGGTGGAGCTCACCACCTCTCGCCAGGGAACGCTCATTTTCGACGCCGACGAGGTCGCCGAGGCAGCACCGCGAATTCTGGATCGGTACTGCATTCCACGAGACCGTTCCACGGATCTGGGGTAGCTCGAGAGCCCCCTACTGTGACGGTCTTCTAGCGACTCGAGCAGTGCTTTTCGAGCTGGCGTTTGGCGAGCCTGTGGCTGCTTTTGTATCGCACGGCGTAGCGGAAGGAGCGGCAGGCGTTGCCGTGCTGTCCCACCCGCAAGTAGAGCATGCCCAGCTTGGCGTGCTGCCGGGCGCTGCGAGGCGAGAACTTCACGGCCTTCTTCATGTGGTAGATGGCCGGCCAGAACTTGCCTACCTTTTCGTAGCTTTTTGAGAAGTACCGCCGGAGCCGGGCGCTGTCGTCGATTTTGAGCGCCCGGGTCAGGTACGCCCGGGACTTGGCGTAGCGGCCCCTGCGGAGGTGTCGGTTGGCCTTGGCCATGAGACGGTTGCGCCTCTCCTTGGTGCTCAGCCCCTCCTCGATGTCATCGGCCTCGGCGTCGGGCTTCACGGTGGCGGCGTCGGCTACCTTGGGTGGTACGCTGGCGTCCACGGCTGCCATGGGATCGATTTTGGCTCCCGCGTCGGCCGGCTTTTTCCCCGCTGGTCTGGCCCCGGCGTCCGGGGCGCCGGCCATGGCGGGTACTTGGCGGCCCATGGAGCGCGGGCGCGGCGCGGGCTGCATGGCCGAGGCGCTTTTTTCGGATCGCTGAGGCTTGGGGGACCTGTCCCAAAGCACAAAGGCCCCGACGGCGATCAGAATGACCCCAATGACGACGGAGCCGATGATGATCAGCTTCTTTTTGTCCATGCCCTCGTCCGCCGGCTCCGGCGTGGGTGAGGCCTGCAAGATGGAAGGGGCGTTCTCCGCTTGCAGGAGGTCCTCGGTGGCTTCGATCAGGGGCATGGACGGATCGAACAGCGGTTCGGGCTCGGGCTCGGGCTCGGGCTCGGGTTCGGGCTCGGGCTCGGGCTCGGGTTCGGGCTCGGCCATCGGCCCTGGCGGTGGAGCGGGTGGCGGGGGCAGTAACTCGGCTTCGGTTTCGGGCTGCAGCTTCTGGGTGTCCACCCTGGAAACGGCCGGGGTCGCCTTCTGTACGTGGTCAGGAATCCGCGGTGAAGGCACACCGAGCAGGGTCCCGGTGTCCGGGGGAGCGTCCAGGTCCTGGGCAGGATGCCGCGAACGGGGCTTGAGGTGCATGGGGGCGGTCGGCTTCTCGAGAGGGGCGGGGCCGGCCTTGCCTTGGGGCCGCGTCCTCAACCCGGCAGACCGTTTGTCGGAGATTGCCTTCTTAGGCTCGGCGTTGTTCACCTCGGCCTTCTTCTGTGCCATTTTTTTCTGGGCGGCTATGGCGTCGGCGGCGCTCGTGCCGAGCTTTTTCTCGGTGGCCTTCTTCTCGGTGGCCTTCTTCTCGGTGGCCTTCTTTTCGGCGGTTTCCTTCTCGGTAGCCTTCTGGTCCACGGCGCGATCGGCGATCTCCCGCAGCTTGGCGGCCGGCCAGGGGATGGTAATATCGGCGATAGGGACGTCATCGAAGTCGGAGAACCGCGGCTCCCCCACGGGCTTGAGCGTGGTGGACTCGATGCGGCTGCGCGATCCAGACCGTTGGTCCTTGAGTAGACCGAGGCACTCCTGCAGGGACTCCTCAAAAGCTGCCATGCTGAGGAAGCGGTCCTTGCGAGCCGGTGCGCGTGCCTGCTGCAGGATTTCACGGATCCGCTGCTTTCCCGGGCTCAGATCGTTGGGCTTGATGACCGGGACCACCACCTGCGATCCGCCGGCCGCCAGCACATCCCACAGGGTCGCGCCCAAGGCGTAGATGTCGTAAGCAGGGCTGGGTGGTATGGATGATGACTCCGGCGGGCGGTAGGCGGCGCCCTGCACGACGGGGGCCTCGGTGGCGTCCAGGGGCAGGTCCCCAGCGAAGTTGATCAGCTTCGCGATGCGGAATCCACCCGGGGTTTCGGCGAGGAAGATGTTCGCGGGGCAGAGATCGTGGTGTCCGAGCTTCTGGCTGTGGGCGCGTTTGAGGGCCCGCGCTGCGTCGACGCCGACGGTCACGGCCTCCACCTCCGTGAGAAATTCCCCGCCGGCCACGGCCTCGGCCAGGGTCTGCCCCTCGAGGGCTTCCATGGCGTAGTAGAGCCCGCCGTCGCCGTCCTCGCCGAAGTCGAGCACATCCACCACCTGGTCGCAGATGAGCGCGCTGGCCACCCGGGCCTCTTGCTCCATGCGGACGCGGGCGGCTTTGTTGCTGCGCAGGTCCTTGCGTAGGACCTTCACGCACACGGGGCGGTTGAGTAGCTGGTGGGTGGCGTTGTGTACCACGCCGATGCCCCAGTCGCCCAGCTTGTCCAGCAGGTGGTAGCGGGTCTCCAGCCCGGTGGGAGTGGGCTGGGGCGGTGTCTTCGGAGTCTGGGGCTCGTCCGGTTCGTGCGATTTGCCCTTGCTTGTCACCGCCTGGAGGTCCAACTGGGATCCGCGGTGAACGTCCCTCAGGGCACCTTCTGTGCGCCGGGCGAGCTTCCAGGCCATGGGGCCGCGAAGGGGGGCCACCCGCTTGGAGGTGCCCTGCAGGTAGTGCTCCACCTCCAGGATCTTTTTCACCAGGCGGTCGAGGTAGGCTCGGGTCTCGGGTTTCTTTTCCACCTCGAGCATGGCCACGGTGGCCCCAAGCACCGACGTATCGGCTTTGAACACCTTGGTGGAGAACTGCATGGGCTCATCTCCCCAGCCGATCTCCACCATCAGCTTCTGTCCGGACTTGAGCTTTTCGTGGGTGTGGATCTGCATGAAGTTGGCGCTCAGATCCCGCGCCACACCTTCGCCGTCCTCGTCCAGACGGATGGGGATCTCCACCAGGACCCGGGGCTTCTCCCGCCGGTCCTTGAGCAGCTCGGTGGAGGCCTCGATGATGGCCTCCAGGTCATCGGCGGACACCACCCGGTCAATGCCCGGCGGGGGATCCCCACTAGGGACTTCGCCCTGTACCACGGCCAGCAGAGCCGACTTGTGCCGGCTCACTTCGCGCAATGCCTCGGTCAACCCGGCCATGGCCGGACCTCCGGGCATGATAATGAGCTTGGGTGGGCGCGTCTCGCACAGGGCCATGGACTCGGCGGCCCCCGATGCATACAAGAGGGCGTACCTGCCCGCCGGAAAATGCTGGAGGAAACCGGAGAACACCTCCTCCTCCTGCACAATCAGGATGGCAGCGGGCTCCTTGCGCTTTTCATGGGTACCGCTCACAGCCACGAAACCTCAACGATCAACGGACGGTGCAAGAAGAAAGAGTATAGCGTCTCCGAAAGGTCAGGTCCAATTGGCCCCCCATTCACCGATCATCCCAATCCGATCCGGCGGACCACCGAAGCGATCCACGCCGGCCACAGGTTCGTCTGGAACACCACGGCGGCGCTCACAAAGTACCAGACCAGCACCGCGAATGCCTGGTCCATGTGCCGATCTTTACCGAGCTCAGGTGCGGGCAACGTCAGAGACGGTAACGCCAAAATAGGCAGTAAAAACAGAACGTGCCAGCTCATTATCTGGGGCGTTCGCAGGAAGAAGTACGTCATCCACACCACCAGCCCCAGCCCCAGCCAGAGCCGTCGCCAAGCCATGACCAGCACCACGCCCAGGGTGGGAACCACAAAGCTCATGAACACCGGCGATCCGACCGCGAGCTTCCTATAGTCCACCGGGTTCCGCAGCGGAAAGCTCTTGAGGGCCGGCCACAGGATCCAGAACACATAGGCCGACGTCAACAACAGCACCAGTCCCCCGACCAGCACCGCCGGATTCGGTATCCCCAGCTTTGGGGTCCGTGACCGAACCTCCCGTTTGTGGATCACCAACAAGATTCCCGGCACCAACAAGGGCAGGTACCAAAGCGCCCGAAAGTGCAGGAAGCAAGCCGCCGAGATCGCCCCCACAGCCAAGGTCCCCCGGCCCCGCTGCAGAGCCAGCATACAAAGCAGCACAAACCCGACCGCCACGCCGTCATAGATCCCGACCAGCGACCAGTAGATGAGCTGCGAGTATCCCACAGCCATCACCACCCAGGCCCAACCCCGCGGCTGAAACCCCGCCATCAGCAGCACCAACACAACCCAAGCCAGATGGCCCACCACGAGCAACTTTACAATGGTCACCCGGTTGAGCGTGCGAAAGCTCGCCCCGGTGTGTTCCCAGAGCAGCGCCTCGGGCAAAAAGTAAAGCATCACCCCGGGCGGATAGGGCCGGGGAAACCGCTGCCAGTTGATCACCAACGGTAGCGTTTCAGGTGCCGCGTCCGTGCCCTTGCCCATTCCGGAAGTTGAGGTCCGGAAACACAAATCTCGGGGGTTCACATCCCACCGCCGGGCCAGGTCCCGCCGCAGTCGCCACTCCCGTCCCCGCTGGGGCCGTCGGCACTGCGCCCCAACCGGCCGCCGATACACCTGTAGCCCCCGTTCCCAAAACAGCACCGCGGTCCCCGTATGCGAATAGTGGTCTGAGCACCACCGCTCCAATCCCACCCGGGGGCTACTCCCCGTCACACAAATCACCACTCCCAGACCCGCCGTGAACAGACCCGCGAGGCCATGCAGCCAGACGCGCCCATCCACGTCCCGCACCCGCGTGATCGCCCGCCCTACCCAACCTCCACGCGCATTGTCACCACGGACCTCACCCATAACCCCAGGAATACCAGCCCCCGCTCCCGGCGTAAAGCCGACCTTCGGTTGTTTTCGGGTGTCGTGGTGCGGTATATGGTCACCCATGGCGCAGCATTTTCTCACAGGACAAATGGGCGGCAACCGGATCGTGCTGCTGGACGGTCGAGAGATCCCCGCGGGGCGCGAGGTCTCCACGGCGTTGGCGGCGCTTGAGGCGTCCGAGCCCCATGGGCATCAAGCCGGGATCGTCTATCCGGAGGCGAACGGCGACCTCCGGGTGCGGGTGGTGAGCATCTCCTGGCGGGGCTTCATCCCCGCCTGCGGCGGGTTGACCCAGGTGCTGGGCAAGGCGCTCGAGGGGACAACCTTTGCCGACCGTCTCGGCCTTCGGCTTCAGGGCCGGCGTCCGCGGGTGATCCTGCACTTCGACGCCTACCGGGTGCCTCTGGAGTTGGAGCGTAGGCAGGGACAGGTGCGCCAGGTGCACGCTGACTTCACAGCTTTTGTGGACGAGTCTCGCCGGCGACGTGTGGGTCCGGTGGAGCTCGACACCATCGCGGCCATGCAGGTGGGGACCTTCCTGGTGCTCAACGCCGACGGCGTCCGCTCCCGATACGGCGACGCGGATTTCTCCGGACTCGACGGCCCGGCGCGGGAAATTCTCATGCACCTGCAGCGCCTCTTCCAGGAGACCATCGGGCTGCAAGCCTGGGACGTTGTCCTGTACGATTGGCATCCGGACGGGGAGGGGGACGTCCGCGTGGTCTTTCCCCACGCTCTCCCACAGGACCACGTTGAGCCCGCTTGCGGAACGGGCAGTGTGGCCTTGGCGGTGGCGCTTTTCGAGTCCGGCGAAGCGGCCGATCGTCTCCCCGCGACCGCCCATCCGAGCCTGTTGATCGAGAGCGGCGGTGGCCCCAACCTTGGGGGCCCGGACCTGACCACCGTGGACCTACGCCTGGACGAAGGCCGGGTGATCGGCGCCTCGTTTCATCACGACACAGTAGAGATCACGGCCGAAGGCGAGTTACCCGAAGGCGAGCTACCCGGGTAGCGCCGCGCAGTCACCTCCTCCGCCGCGCCGGCTGAGGTATGCTAGCTTGAATGGAGGCACTGCCTGGTGATGGATCTGGGCTCTGTTGGTTGGAGGACTTGTTATGTGGTCATTGTCGCGCCGATGGTGGATGGTTGTTGTTTGTTTTGCGCTGGTCGTTGGCTTGGCGGCGGGGTGCTCCGAGGAGCCGGCGGGGAGTGAGGATCTGTGTCCGGAGGATCCGGCGAAGACCGAGCCGGGGGACTGCGGGTGTGGGGTGGCCGATGATGATGCGGACGGTGATGGGGTGGCGGACTGCGTAGATGGGTGCGTCGATGACGCGCAGAAGACCGAGCCGGGGGACTGTGGGTGTGGGGTGGTTGATGATGATGCGGACGGTGATGGGGTGGCGGACTGCGTAGATGGGTGCGTCGATGACGCGCAGAAGACCGAGCCGGGGGACTGCGGGTGTGGGGTGGCCGACGGCGACGCGGACGGTGATGGTGTGGCGGACTGCATCGATGGGTGTGTTGATGACGCGCAGAAGACCGAGCCGGGGATCTGCGGGTGTGGCGTGGCCGACGATGATGCGGATGGGGATGGTGTGATCGGCTGTCAGGACGCGTGTGAGGGGTTCGATGACGCGGTCGATAGTGACGGGGACGGCGTGGCCGACGGTTGCGACGCCGACTCGGGGTACTGCGTCGATGCGGTGGATTGCGACGATGGCCTGGCCTGCACGGCCAATGATTGCGTGGACAACGTGTGCCAGACGACGTCGCTGTCCGAATGCGACTGGCCCGCCGAGTCCGTGGACCAAGCCCAGAACATCACCGAGATCGAGGGGCCCATATGGGACAACGACATGTACCGCGACCTGAGCGGGGCGGTGTGGAATCCCGTGGACCGGACGCTGTGGCTCTGTCGAAACAACGGCCCATCCAAGATTTGGGCGGTAGTGGAGGATGGCGCTGGGGGCTATGAGATCGACAGCAAGAACGGGAATCGCGGTGAGTGGGAGGAGTTCGGGGATGCCGAGGGGCTGACCCTGGCCGACCTGTCCGAGCCCGAGACGTTGTATGTCCTGGCCGAGGGAGAAGAGCACATTCGGGAGTACGATCTGTCCACCTACGGCACCGCTGTGCTGATGAACGACTGGAACGTCCAGCCCCATACGCCCGTGTCGGGCGGGAGCGGGGCGGAGGGCCTCACCTTTGTTCCGGACGTCTTTTTGGCGGCCCAGGGCTTTGTGGACGGAGGCGGTGTCTCCTACCAGTCCACGCTGGGCATGGGCGGTCTGATGCTCGTGGGCCACCAGAACGGCGGTGGGATCTTCGCCTTCGACCTGGACCGCGTAAGTGGCAACCTGGTGTTCGTGGGGGAGTACGAGACCGCCGCCTCAGAGACTGCCGGGCTGGAGTTCGACCGCTCCACGGGACTCTTGTACATTTTGCACGGGGCCGGGATGAACACGGTGGAGGTGGCCCGGCTCTCGTCGCAGCCGAGCGGCTCGGTTCGCCGGCTGGACACAGTCCGCCTCCACACGGGGCCGGGGACCCATACGCTGGGCTCGGACAACTACGAGGGCATCGCCATCACGCCGAACACCGACTGCGCCAATGGCTTCCGGCGACTGTTTCTCACCGTCGACGGGGGCAACGCCTGGTCCCTGTTCGTGTTCAACGATTTTCCCTGCGATCTGTAGCGGCGTCGCTCCGGCGTCGACGCCGTCGATTGCGTGGAACTAGCCGATCTCGATCATGCGCTCCAGGGAGGCGCGGGCGCGCAGGGCGATGTCGGGGTCCACGTGTACCTCGAACTGACCGAGCTGCAGCGCGGCGAGGGTCTCGTCCAGGGTCACCTCGTTCATGTGCGGGCAGCGGATGGAGCAGAGGCGGACCATCTCCTTGCCGGGGTTCTCCGCGGCGATGTTGTCGCCCATGGCGCACTCGGTGAGCAGCAGATAGCTATCGGATTCGATCTTTCGTACGTGGCTGATCATCGCCGTGGTGCTGCCGGAAAAGTCCGACGCCGCCACGACCTCGGGTGGGCACTCGGGGTGGGCCAGGACCACCACCCCCGGGTACTGCTGTCGCGCCCGCGCGATGTCGTCGGTGGTGAACTTTTCATGTACCTCACAGCGACCGTGCCAACCCACGATCACGCGCTGGAGATTGGGCGGATCCTGGGCGTCAGCGCGGCCGTGTCGCTGGGGCAGGATCACCGCCATGCCGGTCTCGGCGGCCACGTTGCGGGCCAGGAACTCGTCAGGCAGGAAGATGATCCGGTCGTGGCCCTGTTGCTGTAGGTGGCGCACCACCGCCGCCGCGTTGGAGGAGGTGCAGCAGATGTCCGTCTCGGCTTTGACGTCGGCGTAGGTGTTGACGTAGCTCACCACCGGGGTGTCGGGGTACTGCTCGCGGAGCTCGCGTATGTCTTGGGCGGTGATGGCCTCGGCCAGGGAGCAGCCCCCCTTGGGGCTGGGGAGCAACACCGTGCGGTCCGGGTTGAGGATCTTGGCCGTCTCCGCCATGAAGCGCACGCCACCAAACACGATGATGTCCGCATCGGACCGCGCGGCGATTCGGCTGAGACCCAGGGAGTCGCCGGTGTAGTCGGGCACCGAATGGTACAGGGACGGGGCCATGTAGTTGTGGCCCAGGACGATGGCGTTCTTCTCCTGCTTGAGGCGATTGACCTCCAGGGCGACGCCCGCGCGTTGGCGGATCAGATCGTGGTCTGTGTCCGGAGGCAGCTTGGCCCGCAGGTGGGCCTCCATGTCGGCGAGGGTGTCAGGGTACTGCAGCTTGGTCATGGCGCTCACGCGATCCTTTGTTTCGTGCCCGATACTGTATGGATCGAAATTGGAGTCGAGGCTAGAAATTGGAGTCGGGGCTAGATTGTGGCGGTGCGCCTTAGCGACCGCGGCGGGGGGGCATGCGGATGTTGCGCGGCATTCGGCCACCGCGCATTCCACGACTGGGCATTCCACGACCGGGCATGCCACGTCCGGGCATGCCACGCATTCCACGTCCGGGCATGCCGCGGGCTCCGGGGCGGCGCTTGGCCGGCTTCCATTTGGCCTTGCCCTTCCAGACACGCTCCAGGGTGTACTGGCGCATGATGTAGATGTCGGGCTTGCCCTTGATCTGCACGTAGCGCTCCCGCTTGTTGACCGTCTTGCCCACGAGGATCTCCACCACCATCCGCTTGATCTTACCGGCGGGCTTCGGCACCACCTTCGGGGCCGGCTTCCCCTTTTCGCCCTTCTTCGCCTTCTTATCCTTTTGGGGCGGTTTGGGCGGGGCGGTCTCTATGGTGACCAGGATCCGACCCTCGGGTTTGTCCAGGCCGGTCTTTTTGGGGTCCTTCTCCTTGGAGAACTCCTTGGCCGTGAACCGCGTGGTCAACATCTTTACGTCCCGCTTCACGGAGGCGTCAGTGAACTTGAGGTCCTTGGGCTCCACCGCCGTCCACTTGAGCTTCTTCTTGGCGAGGATGATCTTCTCCTTGCCCCGGTAGACCTCCAGCCGCACGATGTGCTGGCCCCGGTCGATCTTCACAATGGTGCGGTTCCGTAGATCGGAGGGGGACTTCATCAGAGCCTTGAGGCGTGCTTCCTGAATGAGGAAGATCTGCGGCTTGGATTTCAACTTCAGGTAGACCAGCTTCTCCTCCACCTCGCGCTTGCCACGCTTGACCTTCTTGGTGATGGTCTTGCCGAACAAAAGTGTATAGGACTCCACCTTGGCGCTCGGTTTGGGGTCTTTGGCCTTGGGCTTGAGCTTGGTCTTGGCCTTGATCTCGGCCTTGAGGCTGATGGTGTACAGCGGCTTGTCGAGCCCCGCCTCCGCCGGCTTGACCTTGTCGGCAAAGTCCTTGGCGCGAAGGTAGCTCAGGGTGGAGGCCATGCGCGAGATGTCCCCCTGCTCGATGGAGTCCAAGGGAGGCGTGGCGCTCTTGATCTTCCAGTTCTTGTTGCGCTTCTTGGGATCTTTGACCTTCGGATCCCGCACCAGCACGACGCTTCCGGTGGCCGCGGTCAGGGAGATCTCGACGATCTCGTCCCGCTTGAGCCGCAGGATCTTGGGCTCCCGCCACGCGTTGATGTCCCGCCGGGTGAGGGACTTGAGGGAGCCCTTGAGCTTCCATATGGTGTTGCTGCCGTGGACCCGCATGTAGGTGTAGGTCAGCGGACGATCTCCCATGGTCGTCTTGATCTCCTTGCCCAGGTAGAAGTCCGCGATCTTGCGGCTCCCCCCGAACACGGCGATGCGGAACCCGGAGGCGTCCACTCCGGCGCTGGCCTGGTCCTTGGCGTCCTTGCTGAAGGGCTCCCAGTAGCGCAGCGAGGTCACCCGCTGGAGCACCTGGCGCACGGCGAAGGGATCGGCCGGATACTTGTAGGGGGCCACGACCACCCATTCGCCGAAGTCGCGCTTCATGTCGCCGGTTTTGATCCGCTTGAGCTTGGCGGTCTTGCCGTCCTTGGTGACCTCCATGCGGTCGATCTTCTTGAGCGCGGGGTGCACCCAGTTGCGTGCTTTCCTGGGGCGCTCCACCCGCAGCTCCGCCAAGGGCATCTCCTCGGTCTGTGCCTGGGGAGACTTTTTGTCCTGCTTGACGGCGATTACAACGGCCAGCAGGACCACTACGAGGATCCCGGCCGCGATGATTACGCGTTTATCCATGTCGCTACTCCGTATTAGATTCGTCGCCGCCTAGCGGCGCTCGCCGATTTCCCGCTGGGCGCTACGCCGTCGGGCCAGGCGGAGCTGCCACCAGATGATGCCGAAGAGCACCAGGAGGATGGGCAGCCCGAAGATGTTCGCCAGCTGAATCAGGTACCGCTTGGTCTTGGAGGAGGGGAGGTCCAGCTCGCGCTCCTGCATCTGCTTGTTGCGCAGCTTCACCAGGACCTCGTCCTGGGCCAACCAGTCCACCATGTTCTGTAGGAATATGCGGTTGCCGGGCACGGCGCCCGAGAGCTTGAGCAGGTCGAAGTCGCCGACCACTACCAGCCGGGCGTTGGCCTTGGACTCGGTGGGCTTGGTGCCCTTCACGGCCGAAGGTAGCTTCCCTTCCACCATGGCGGCGACCACGTAGCGGGCGCGCGTGGCTCCCTCCGGCGGCTGGTCCCGACGCTGGGGGTTGAACATGTAAGGACCCTTGACGGTCCAGGACTTGGGAGACGACAGGAGGATCGGCGTCACCCGGAACCGCTGGCCCGGCTTGAGCTTTTTGCTCACGAACTCCGCCTTCACGTCCAGGGACGAGGCCAGGAAGGGCGTGACGGGGGCCTTGAGCCGCCGGGAGTAGCGGATGTTGAGCAGCGCCGGGTGGAAGATGATCCGGGACTTTTTGCCTTGCCGGATGAGCAGCGGCTTCTGGCCCAAATCCATGACGAAGTTGCCCGCGATCTTCACGCCCCAGGTCCACAGAAGGTCGTTGAGCCCGTGGTTGTGGGGCATCATGATGGGCGGCATTTTGCGCATCTGCATCTGCTTGTTCTGCTTCTGCAGGGCCATGCCCTCCACCATGAAGAGCACGCCCTTGCCCTTCATCACGAAGCTGTTGAGCTTCTTTCGATCCGCCTCGTTCCAGGGCGTTTTGGGGGACAGCACGATCATCACCTGGGTGTCGGCCGGGGGCGGCTTGGACCCGCGGATGTTGTACTGGACGATCTCGTAGGCCTTGAAGAACTGCCCCAGCATCTTGATGAGCTGGTCCATGGCCTTGGGCGGCACCACGTTGTGTCCGGTGATGATGGCCACTTTCTTGCGCCCACGCACCAGCCGGTAGAACCGCTCGGTCAGCAGGTACTCCAGGTTCTTCTGGATGTTCCAGCCCAGGTTGGGGATGATCTCCATCTCCTCCTTGTCCGCGCCGGGGGCCTTGTAGGTGATGGCGAGGCCGAAGTACAGCTCCCGAGCCTCCTTGGAGCCGGTCTGCTTGGTCTGGTAGGTGGTCTTGCGGATGCCGTACTCCTTGGCGAGCTTCTCCTTGGCCTTGGAGTCCTCGGGGTGGATGAGCTCCCATTTGAACTTGCCGCGGGAGGCTTCCTTGTACCGGTCGAGGGTGTCGATCAGGTACTGTCGGACCTCGTCGAGGCCCGTCACGAGCTTGCGGGAGACAAAGACCCGCACCTTGATCTCACTCTTGGACTCCTTCACAATCTTCGTGCTCGCGCTCGAGAGGGTGTAGAGCTCGTCCTCGGTGACGTCGAGCTGGCAGCGGGCGTAGGCGCCGAATACGTTGATGAGCGCCAGGGACACCACCAGCAGCACGGTGAAGAGGATGGAGTTGACGCCGATTTTAAATCGCGTGGATTCGTTGGCCATGGGACTACCTCCACTTCCGGCTCTGCACCGACTGACCCGCCAGGACCAGGCAGCAGGTGGTGATGCTTGAGTAGTAGATGATGTCGCGGAGATCGATGATCCCCTTGGCGAAGTTTTTGAAATGGTAGTCGAGGCCGAATACCTGTTGGGTCACAGCCGCCGCCGTCTGGGGGAGGAGCTTGGTGAACTCCTCATTGCCCAGGCCCCAGAACACCAAGCAGATGGTTCCTGCCACGATGAAGGCCACCACTTGGCTTTTGAACCAGCTCGAGGTCATCAGGCCGATGGAGATGTAGCAGGCGCCCATGAGTAGCAGTCCGGCGTAGGAGCCGAGGGTCACTCCCCAGTCCAGGTCGCCCATCTTGGCGATGGTAAAGGCGAAGGGCAGGGTGAACACCACCATAAGGAACAGCACGCTGAAGGCGGCGAAGAACTTGGTGAAGATCACCTGCCAGTCCGCCACGGGCATGGTGACCAGCAGCTCCATGGTGCCCGTGGACTTCTCCTCGGCCAGCAGCCGCATGGAGAGCGCCGGGGCGATGACCACCAGGAACATGGGCATCAGCTCAAACAGAGGCCTCATGTCGGCCCGGGCCGGCTCCACGTTGAAGATCTTGGAGAGCCCCCAGGTTCCGGCCAACGCCAGGAACAGCACGATGACGATGTAGGCAATGGGGGAGTTGAAGTACTCACCCATCTCGCGTTTGTACAGGGTCCAGGTCTTGTACATTATTTCTTCTCCTCATCGTCATCATCGTCATCGTCGTCGTCGTCGTCGTCGTCGTCGTCGTCGTCGTCGTCGTCGTCGTCGTCG
>JAOZUO010000018.1:0-46910 GCA_029938605.1 Deltaproteobacteria bacterium
CCAGGGCCGGAGACTATCCGCCGAACACCAGGTCCCGGGCCGCGGGGAGGCCGCCCAGGGGCTCGGCGTGACGGACCGCGCGCAGGATCGACTGCTCCAGGGCGAGCCGGGCGAGGAGTCCCACCTGGTGGGCATCGGCGGTCACTTGTCCGGTGGTGATGGCAAAGACCAGATCGCCGTCAAAGCGGGTGCAGGCCGGCGCGATGGTTCGAGGGAAGGCGTCGGCCGCCAGGCGGGCCACCAGGGTCATGTCCTGGGCGTCCAGCCGGGCGTTAACGGCCACCACTGCCAGGGTGGTGTTCTGGGGATCGGCCGAGCCCCGAAAAGTGGGCCGCTCCTCGTCGCCGAAGCGCTCAGGGACCCGGCCCGTCGTGGCGATGGACATACTGTCGGCCAGCTCCTGGGAGTCGGGCCCCAGTCGCGCGCCCGCCACCGGACGATCCGTGGACGGATCGTGCACATCGCCAAATGCGTTTACCACGGCCAGGGCGCCCACCTCCAACGGAACGTCCTGGCCCGTGTCCTGTCGCAGCCCGGCCGAGCCGAGGCCGCCCTTGGTGGCGCACCCCACGCCCAGGACCTTGCCCACCGTGGCGCCCGTACCCGCCCCCACGCAGCCCTGAACCACGGGATCTCCGCTCGCCGCGGCCAGGGCGCGCTCCCCCATGGCCGCACCGGGCCACGCGGTCGGATCTCCCAACTTCAAATCGAATATCACCGCCGTGGGAAGGATGGGCACCACCGCGCCCCCCACGTCAAAGCCCACGGACTGGGCGGCCAACGAACGCATGACTCCGTCGGCCGCGGCCATGCCGAAGGCGCTCCCACCGCAGAGCACAAACCCCTGCACTTTGTCCACGATGTGCGCCGGATCCAGGGCGCTGAGCTGCCGGGCCCCGATGGCCCCGCCCCGCTGGCATACGCCACCAACTCCCCCTTGGCGACACAGCACCACCGTCACGCCCGTGAGCCCCTCCAGATCCTCGGCGTGTCCCACCTCAATTCCCCCAACCACGGTCAAGGTTTCATCAAACGTCAGCTCGTTCATGGGATCCTTTCTTTGGGCTCGTCTGGTTCTTCTCGCCTAAAGCGTTCTCCCTGGTTCCGCGTCGGCGAAGGGCCATTCTCAGCTCTCCGACCTCCCGACAGCGTAGCATCGCCGCCAGGCCGAAGTACCCAACCACCGCGATGATCACCACCCCGAGCAACGCTACCACCCCAAAGACGCCTCTGCCCGGCGACGCATGGTTCTGGACCCCACGCCACAGAAGCCACGTCCCCCCCCCCATGACGGTGGAGGCCACCGCGGAGCGCGCCATGGACATCCCCACCCCCCGCAGCCCCAGCCCACCGAGTCGCCGCCGGAGGATCACCAGGAGCAACCCGAAGTTCACCGTCGAAGACAACGAAATCGCCAACGCGAGACCGAGGTGGCCCAAGGGACGCATCAGCACGATTCCGGCGCCCACAAAGATCCCCAAGCATACCGCGGCGATCTTTACCGGCGTTCGGCTATCTCCCAGGGCGTAGTACACCGGTACGATCAGGCGGATCCCCGCTGCGGCCGGTAGCCCCACACCAAAGCCCACCAGAGCTCGATAGGTCTCGACGGTCATGACGGAGGTGAACTGGCCGCGCTCGAAAATCGCCGCGATGATGGGCTCGCCCAGAACCAGCAACCCCACCGTGGCCGGTGCGACGATGAAGAAATTGAGGCGCGCCGAGTCGGCGAAGACTGCCTTGAGCCGCCCCAGATCTCCAGCGGCTGCGTGGCGCGATAGGGCCGGCATGGCGGCCGTGGCCACCGCCACAGCGAAGACCCCCATGGGCAACTCCATGAGCCTCTGGGAGTAGTACAGATAGGTGACCGCACCGGGATCCAGGAAGCTGGCGAGCAGCCGCGCGACCATGACGTTCACCTGATACAGGGCCAGACCGAAGATCGCCGGCGCCATGGTCTTAACCACCCGGATCAAGCCGGGGTGACGAAAGTCGAGCCGCGGCCGGGGAAAGAACCCCCGACGGGCCAGCCCCGGGAGCTGCAGAAGCACCTGCGCCAGACCGCCGACCAGGACGCCCAGGGCGAGGCCGTAGATCGGATTGTACCCCGCACGCTGCAGCGGATGCCACAGGGCCGCCGTGGTGGAGATCATCATCACGTTGAGCAGCACGGGCGCCACCGCCGGGGTGGTAAAGTGGTCCAACGTGTTGAGTACCCCCATGGACAGCGCCATCAGGGAGACAAAAAAGAGGTAGGGAAACATCACCCGGGTCAACCGCACGGCGAGATCAAACCGAGCCGGGTCATCGGCGAAGCCCGCGGCGAAGAGATGCACGAGCCATGGCGCGGCCAACACGCCCACGACAGAGATCACGAGCAACACCAGCGACAATAAGGACCAGGTGGCATTGACCAACTCCCGCGCCGCGGACTCGCCCCGGTTGTCGCGGTAGTCGGTGAACACCGGAATAAATGCCACCGTGAGGGAGCCCTCCGCCAGGAGCCGCCGCAAGACGTTGGGGATGGTGAAAGCCACGAAGAATGCGTCGGTGGTGGTTTTGGCGAAGAGGGCCGCGATGACCATGTCCCGGACCATACCGAGCACCCGACTCGCCCCTGTGAGCAGCCCCACCCATCCCGCGGAGCGCACCAACTGCCGGTGCCCCCGGGGGTTCACCTTCGGATTCGGGGTGGCGTCATGCGGAGCGTTGTCAGTGGTCCTTGACATGATTTCAGATGTCTGTTAAACAGCCCAAGCTTTTGAAGGAATACGAAATTGGCTACACATCCTCAAGCAGAAAAACGGTCGCGCCAAAACCTCAAGCGGCGTGCAACCAATCGGAACCACAAGACAACCATGCGCACCATCATCAAGAAGGTGCGTTTGGCCGTCGCTGCTGGCGACAGCGCAGAGGCCAACCGCCTGCTGCCTGAAGCGCTCACTAAGATCGCCCGCGTAGCTTCCCGTGGCGCGCTCCACCGCAATACCGCGGCGCGCACCATCAGTCGGCTCACCCGCGCGGTGAATAAAGCTAAGTAGTTCCCCCGGTCCGTCGTTCCCCGATGATTTCGCTCCCACCGGTCTGGCGTGGATCGACACCATATTTGCGCCCGAACCTCGCACAATATCGTAATATCCTAAGGGTCCTTAGCGGTTGCAGAGCCCCATGACCAAACGCTCGAGGATCAGGTTCCGCGGGACCCGGGAGCTCTTGAGGGCCCGATCTGCCCGGTAGATCTCGGCGTGGGCTTCGTGGATAGTCTCCACGTTGAAGCGACGGGCCTGATCCCCGATCTTGCGAGCCACGAAGGGCGGCACGCCGATGGCTCCAGCCAGATCCCCGAACCGCTTGCCGGTGGACAGGGCATCCAGAGCCCGCCAGATGAGCCGGTATTGACGGGCGATCATGAAGAGAATGCGTTGCGGGGGCTCGCCGGCCACCAGGAGGTTGTACAGGCTGCTCAGGGCTGAGCCCACGTTGCCCTCCCCCACGGCATCGGTCAGCTCGAAGATCACCGCCTGCCGGGTCTGGGCCACCACCGAGTCCACCTGCTCGGCGTCCACCATGCCGCCCTCCCCAACGAAGAGACAGAGCTTCTCCACGGCGCTGGCCAGGGCCAGGAAGTCGCTGCCCACGAGATCCACCACGAGCTCCGCCACCCCGGGGCCCAGGCTCGCCCCCAGCCGCTTGGCCTCTGAGTTCAAAAACCGCAGCAACGGCGCCCCACGCACGGGCTCGAACCGGCCCAGGTACCCCGCCTTGTCCAGAGCTTTGAAGAACTTGAGCCGCCCGTCTACCTTGGTGGCGGTGAATATCATTACCGTGGAAGCCACCGGTTTGGCCACATAGGGCAGGAGCTGCTCCAAATCCTTAGCAGCGAACGCCTCAGCGTCCCGCACCTCCACCAGCCGCATCTCGCCCATCATGGGCACCGTACGGGCAAGCTGGACGATGGTCCCACCACCGGCCTCCTTGGCCGCAACCTGGTCGTGGTTGAACTCCGCGGCGCCACCGGCGAGAACCTTGCGCCGAATGGCGGCCACGAGCCGGTCGATGAGCAACCGCTCCTCACCCGCCAGAAAGTAGATTGGTAGGAGCTGATCCTGCTGTACGCCTCGCATGAGCTCGGTATACAGGTCCACCGTGGATTTCCGCCGCGCCATGGCCCAGCAGTGTGTCCCCGATGGCCCGCCAGGTCAAGGTGTGGGTGTGAACGCCCAGCAAAAACCAGAGCCCATTCGGGAGGGCTGTGGTATCAAGTGATGGTGCACAGCCCAGGACGTGAAAACCGTTGGCTCGCCAGGACGCTGGGAGTCGCCGCAACCGCCCTGGTGGCGCTCTCAGGCTCCGCCTGCCGTCAGGAGCACGCCACCCGCCCGCCGGTCACCAAGGCCAAACACCTCACCCTGGCCGTCTCCGCCGGGCCGGGCGTCTCGCCGGCGCTGGCGGCGCTGGTGAGGCTGGTGGCAGAGCAAGAGCTTGGGCGGGCCGGACTGCAGCCGCGCGTCAACGCCACGCCCACGGGGGTGCTGGCGCTGATCCTCGAGCGGCGGCCCGGCTCCACCAACCGGCTGAACCTGAGCCTCTTTCGGGCCACCCGAAGCCTGGAGACACGCTTCGACTTCAGCCGCTGCTGTGGTCCTGCCCAGGTGGCCGAAATGCGACGCCAGATTCGGGTGCTGCTAGCCACCGTGGCGCCGGGTTCCGTGAAGCCACCTCGCCCCCTGTGGCACTCCAGCCGAACCAACCGGGACCAGCTCCAAAACGCCCTCGCCGCCGGGGTGCACTGGCTGCTGTTAAAAGCTCAACGCACCGGTCCCTTTGAGCTTTCGGACCTCCAGCAGGTGTTCCTGATCCTGCGGGAGTCGGCCCGGGATCCGGCATTGCGCCGCCTGGCCGCCAAGGTAGGCCCTCAGCTGTCACACCGCTTTCGACGCCTCGCGCCCCTCCCGCGCGCCACCACCACCGCCGCGAAGCTCTTCGATCACGCCGCGGGCACCTACTTCGCCCAGCGCTTCGGCGTCCGGGCCCCGCCGCGCTACACCAGCGCCCTCGCCAAGGCCTTCCGCGGAGTCCCCCCCCAGCGGCTGCTGCACCGCCGCACCACCGCCGCCGATCCCGCCCGGGACCTACTCGATGAGCTAGTGGATCTGTACTTTCCCTACAAGCTCAAACTGCCCCTGCCCGTCCACTATGCCGACGTCGTAACCCGGGCCGCCCGCTACCCCTTCCACATGCGGGACTCCGAGACCGCGCTGGCGCTCGAAGACCGACTGTATCTGGCCACGCATGTGGTCTACGTGCTGTCAGACTTCAACGAGTCACTGCTCCGAGAGGCGGACCTGTCCAAAGTAGTTCGGTTCCTTGTGCGAGCCGCGAAGGTGTTCCTCGCCGCGGACGACGTGGAGACCCTGGGCGAAGTGGCCGACGCCCTGAAGATCGTCGGACGAGACTACAAAGATCCCCTGATCCGACTCCTCGTCCAACGATTGCTCCGGGCCCAAAACCCCGACGGCTCCTGGGGCAACATGCGCGACAAGGATCGCTACCGCCGGTACCACACCACCTGGACCTGCTTCAACGGCCTGCTGGAGTACCGATTCGCCAAACGCGGGATTTCCGACGCAACCATCGGCGCGGCCTGGCGACGGGGCGCTACAGCCGCACCACCAAAACCCATGCCGCGGGCCGCAATGCGCCCTAGACCTTCGAAGCCGGGTATGTAATATGACCCGACCATGACGCTGCTACGTGCCCTCCGCTGGACCGCGATCATCCTGCCCTCGCTCTCTTTGTTGGCGACGGTGTGCTGGCTGATCACCGGCGACGGATCCTGGGACATCGGCGTGACCTTCGCGATGATCCCGAACCTGCTGCTGGCCCTGTACTTCGGCTACCGCATGATTCGCGCCCGCGTCGGTGACCTGGCGCCCTTCATGGCGGCGGTGTTGACCACGGTGCCCGCGCTGATCCTGGGCTGGTGCGCCTTCCAGGGTCTGCGCCTCACCTACGGCGAGCAGATCGGCCCCATGCCGGTGGCCGAGTACGCCCAGCGCAAGGACCGCAACGCGGTGACCACGCGGATCCGTGGGCGCATGCTCTGGGACGATGGCGTGACCTTCACCCGACAGCAAGGTGGATCCGACGTCAAGTACACCGTCCTACCCTTTGTGCCGGTGGACTGGAAGAAGGGCGATCCCATCAAGGTCTGGATGCTGGGCGCCACCCACCGCTACAAACAGGCCGACTTCGACGGCTGCGGCTATCCCCGGTCCATCCCTTGTACGGTGATCGCCTACGAGCCACGACTGCGTGAGCTTCGCCTGGCGATACTCCGCCATGGCGTGGACCGTGGACGAGGCGGCCTCGACTTCGTGGTGCTCCGCGCCGACCCGGACCGGCTCTGGTTCCCCAGACGACTGGCCATCGGGGTAGGCCCCCTGTGGCTGCTGCTATTGTCCTTGTGGATCTTCCGCATGGGCCGCAAAACCGACCAGCGGCTGGCCAAGGCGTAGGACCCCCGGGGTTATCCCTGCTCTTCTATCCCTGCTCTTCAGGGGGGGGAGCGATGACCACGTCGGCGCGCGCCTTGTGCCCGGAGATGATGCCGTGCTCGATCTCCAGCACCTGCTCGAGAAAAGCCACGTCGGGATCGCGGCCCCGGGCGAGACGGGACTTCTTGGTCTGCCGATAGTTGCGGTCGATGAACACCCGGATGTCGGCGTTGTTGACGGCCGAGGTGTAGGTGCCCTCCGCCACGACGATGTCGAACACCGCGGCTTCCACAGTCTCCTCACCGATGCGGTTCTCCTCGAAGTAGACCAGGGGCTTGGAAAAGGACTCGCCCCCGCGCGCCTTGATCCTGGCCAGGTGCTCGTCCAACAGGTCCAGCCGAACCTCGCCCAGACCCACCCAGGAGATGTCCTCCTGACGTCGCTCATGGTTGGAGCGTGGCGGCAGGACGAAGTAGTCGTCCTGACCGAGCAAGAGGCACTTGTACCCCTCGGTGGAGAGAGTCTCGGCGATGACGTGGCCGGTCTCGGACTTGCCACTGCCTGACTCCCCCGCCACGGTGATGGCCAGGGTGACGCCGTCGGTCAGCTTCGTGCGGATCAATTCCAGGGCCTGAGCGGCCCCCGCGCGGTGGTAATCGGTGATGAGCAGCTTGTCTCCGATCATAGGTCTCAGCTCTCCTTTCCGGGGGCCACCTCTAGGCCGGCCCGGCGTAGATAATCGAGGAAATCCCGGGAGACGGCCTCCCAGTCCAGTCCGCGCGTGATTTCGGCCAATTTCATGGCGCGGGTGCGCCGTCCGTCGTCGTCAGTGAGCAGGTCAACGATGCCCGCGGCCAGCGCCGACTCGTCGCCGGCCTCAAACAGGATGGCGGCATCGGCGGCGTACTGCACGCCGAAGGGGATCAGGTCCGACAGCACCACGGCCACTCCGCAGCCCGCCGCCTGACAGGCCGACATGCCGAACCCTTCCATCTCGGACGCGCTGGCGAAGACGTCCGCCATGGAAAAGAGGGGCGCCAGATGCTCCTCGGGGATAAAGGCCAGTAGGCAAGCCCTCGCCTTGAGCAGGGGGTCGGCCTCCTGCTGCTTTTTCAGCTCGGCAAACAGGGGGCTCGATTCGGGTCCGCCGCCGATGAACAGGTAGCAGTCGTCCACCTGCGCGGCCACCCGAGCGAAGGCCGCCAGCAGCAGGTCCTTGCGTTTGGTGCGATCCATCCGGCTCGTCTCGAAGACGATCTTGCCGGACTTGAGCTTGTCGACGGAGACGCCGGACTTCTCGGAGAGGTAGTCGTACACCGGCACCAATTCCTCGTCCGAGTGCGGGCGGAACAGCTCGCGGTCCACGCAGGGAGGGAAGTAGAACATGGACTCCACAGGCACATCGAACTGCGTGTGGAGACGCTCGGCGATCTCCTCGCTGGTGGCAGCGAAAAGTCCCGTGGCGTGGCACACGGCCCGTTCATGGGCCCGCCGCTCGCAGAACTTGAGCGGTCGCACCACATCGGGCTCCTTGTCGCGGAAGTTCTCCTCCTTGAGGGCTCCCAGGGAGTGCGGGGTCCAAACGTGGCGGTCCACGACGCCAAATGCCGCCTCCACCCGCTCGCCCACCGGGTCCCAGGCCGATAGAACGGCCGTACCCAGCACCTTCGCCGCTCCAACCAGCCCCAGGGCCGGCGAGAGGGAGGCCGTCAACTCCTCAACCCGGTCGCCCACCTCCCCAGCGTCAGACTCGGAGATCGCCCGAGCCTTGGCCCAGGCAGCGAACGCCTCCCGGGCGCGATCCGCCGGCAACCCAACTGCGTTGCCCGTAGCGTCCACCAGGAGCCGGCCGGCCACGTATGGCATCGACTCGCCCAGCCCGCTGTAGTGACGATCTGCGCGCACCCTTGCCAGGGCCTCGTCGGGCACCACGCCCTCGAGCAGCTCCTGTAGCAAAACCATGGCCCGATCCGCCCGCCAGCGCTCCACCAGCCGCATGCCCATGACAGCGGCGTCCCAGTAGTGCGTGTTCACGATCTCAAAGACCTCCCAGGGCTCGCAGCCCCGGGTCTTGGCCTCGGCGCGGATCCAATCGTCCAACCACTCCACCTCTTCATCGAGGGTGATGGCGATGTCCTCCTTGCGAATGAACTCGCCACCACCACCGGGCACGTACAGATAACGGACGTAGTCCGAGAGGAGCTCCTGGCCCTGGCGCATCCGCTCACTTTCGAAGAACGGGAAGCCTCCGCGAGCAACAATGGTGACCCTGTAGCCCAGCCGCTCCAAGGCCACAGCGAGGGAGTTTACGTAGAAGTTCTGCCCCCCCGTGTCCGCCGCGCCGCCCACGGGGATCTGCACCCCCGCGTAGCCGTGGTTGGTGATCAACGCCAGCTCGGGTCGGCCGTCGCTCGTGTCCCACTGGAAATCCTCAGCCATGTCTGCCTCTCATATTCTTGAGTCCGGGCAGCGCCCGACCCAATGGGCACTATACCCTATCCCAGCTCTCAGAAGCGTCCGCTCGCGTAGAGGGCGGCGGTCGTCTTGATCTGGTCCCGGCCCAGGGAGTCCTCGAGATAACGATACCCCGAGCAGCTACCGCTGGCCTCCAGCCACAGATCCGGCCGGCTGAGCACGCGCACGCCCACCGAGAGGCTCCCTCCCCCCCAGGACTCGTCATATTCCTGGAAATCCGTCTGGTGCGACACCCCGCCCCACACCACACCACGCAGGGTCCAACGATCGGAGGTGTGCACCGTGGCCTCTGCCCACGACCACCCCACGTGCCTGGTCTGCCGATGGTCGAGATCCCTGTAGTGACCTCCCCAACCCGCCACCGCCTGGGCGGAGATTCGACGCGTGGACACCATCAGCTTGAACGACGAGGACCACCCGGGGAACCAGCCGTTGAAGTCGCCCTCGCTGCGGTTGGCGGAGACCACGGTGACCAGGTTGCCCGACAGCCACTTCACCGGTCGCCACTGAACCTCCATCCGCACGTGCCCGGCAGCCCCCTTGGTCACCGACGGCGCGGGGTCGTCCAACTGGCTGAAGGACTCCCGCCAAACACCGCCGCCACCGCCAAACCGGAGGTAGCCCCCCTTGAACCGCAGGTGGCCCAGCAGGGCCGAGGTATTGCGCCGGGCGACCGTGACGTTGAAGGCCGTGGTGGTCTCGTTGTCGGCGAAGGCGTAGGTTCCGATGAGCCCCAGGCGGCCAAAATGGTAGGAGAGCCTGGTGTTCACCGCGGCGCGGTCGATCTGCTGGCGATTGTAGTCCGCGTCCAGGGGTGGTGCGAACCGGTCGGCCCGCCAGCTCCCGTCCACCCGGACCCCGAGCCCCGTGGACCAGGGTTTGCGCACCTCCAGGGTTCCCGAGACCAGCGCCCGAGACGCCAGCCGGTCCGCCATGGGCTCCCAGTAGCGGTGTACTCCGCCGGCGAGCACCAGGCGAAAGCGTGCGCTTCGCTCGGTCAGCGACAGGTTGGAGTTGGCCACCAGCGCCGGATAGGACAGGGTCTTACGCGAGGTGGTGTCGGTCACGCCAGAGGTCTGGTGACGCTCGAAGGTGGCGCCTCCGAGGTAGCTGGCCACCAGGGCGGCAGAGCTCTTCCAGCGCCACCGGGCGAAGGGGATGTTGATCGAAAGGCGCCCCGATCCCAGGACCTGGTGCAGCGAGGTTCGATAGACAGTGCGCTCCGGGGTGTCCCGATCCACCACCCGAT
Source organism: Deltaproteobacteria bacterium (assembly GCA_029938605.1). Classification (GTDB taxonomy): domain Bacteria; phylum Myxococcota_A; class Polyangia; order HGW-17; family JAJRWW01; genus JAJRWW01. Next base: position 10,222 of record JAOZUO010000018.1, read on the forward strand.
CCCAACCGAAGTTATACCGGACGACCGTGGAGCCCCGCACGGTGCGATCCGTGAACTCGAAGGCGAGCAGATCCCGTATTCGTTTTCGTATCTGGGCACTGTGGCCCGCGGTTCGCCGCAGACGCAACAGCTCCCGGCGCACCGCCTCCCAGAGGTTGTTCTGGACCCGCCCCACGAAGTAGGCTCGGACCCGGCGGTCCCGGGTGCGAATGAGCTGCCGCAAGAAGCAGGCGAACTGCCCGTCGGTCATCTCGCTGCGGTGCAGTTGCAGATTGGCGACGACGTCGTATCGGTTGAAGTCACCGAGCTCGAGGGGACGGGTGCACCGGCGGACTCTGGACGGCTGGGGCGCCTGGCCCAGGGCCACCAACAACAATGTCACCCACAGTCCAGTCATGTCTGACGATGGAAAACGACGCTAGCGCCGGCGGCGCCCAAAGCCAAGAAAGCCAAGATAGCCTAGCGTCAATACAAAGAAGAGCCACCCGGTTCCCTGCCCGCCACCACTGCGGCAATTGCATCCCACCGCGTGGCCGGTTCCCGATTCTGAGGCATCGACGCCTGGGGCTGCGTCGAAATCCACCACCATGGAGTCAGGTTCGACGGGCAGCGCGTCTGCGCCCGGGCCCGCACCATCGGGCGACGGGACCTCGGCGTCCACTACGCCTGCGTCGGGCTCGGTCCCACCATGGATCGCCACCGACAACGCAAGGATGGATCCGGAGTTTCCGTCCGGCCCCGCGTCGAACTGGGCGACGTTGTCCATGTGCAACCCCTCGGTGCCCGCAGCCAACACCACATCCAACACCACATCCGCCACGGACCCCGCGTCCATGTAGATGTCTATCAGCACGAGCTGCGTCGCCGTGGACTGGTCCGTGCCGCCGGCGCCGTCCACCAGGGTCCACGAGGCCGCCTCGGCGGGGATCACATCGGTCACGGTGACGTACCCGGGGGCCGTACCGACATTGTCTAAGTGAATGGTGTACCGGATGGTGTCACCCGGAGTGACGTCGCCGCTTCCATCGGCGTCCACCTGCAGCACCGCCTCCTTTGTGGACGCCTTGGGGTGGATCAACGCCCGATAGACGTTGACACCCACCAGGTTGTACACCACCCAGAACTTGTCGCTCTCGGCGGTGAGCGTCACGTCCACAGCCGTGTCTCCCGGCGTCAGACCCGCGCTGAGATCCAGCCGATCGATGTCCACACCGACGACGCCCGTTTGGGGCGGGGTGGTGGTGTTGATGGTGCGGTTCATGGGGTTGTCCGGTGGATTGACCGCGTCGGACAGGATCGTGCTCAGCCCACCAGGTATGCCCTGCGCGGTCACCCGCTCCAATCCGGTGGAGCCGCCGAGGTCCCCGTCCAGCACGTACCACGTCAGCTCCCCCTGGGCCGGTGTGTCCACGTCCAGCCCGGCGAGTTGGATCGTGCGGGAGCTCTGGTACAACTCCTCGAGGCCGTCATAGAGGGTGATCCGCCGCGGGGGCAACAGGACAGGCTCCTCATAGATGAGCACCAGGGAGAAGCTGGCGTTGTCGGTGGAACCACTGCCGCTCACGTCACAGGCAAACTCGTCCACCGTGAAGGTGCCGATCATGCCCGAGCTGACGACCTGGCTGGTGATGTCCACCCGGCAGGCCTGGATGTCATAGGACGAGGCCCCCGGAGAGCAGAAACACTCGTCGGCCGTAACCGCCGTGCCGACCGCCTGGCCCGGTAGGGTCAGCACCACCTCATCATCAATGGACACCGGCGCGTTGGTGCAGTCGCTCTGATCCCCGATGGTGCCCGCCCAGTACAGATACGCCGCCACCACCGTGGCAGAGGCCGGCACATCCCCACTTCCCACCTGGACCGAAGCGGGTTGGTTGAGCACCTCCGCCTCGTTGGGCAACGCCACCGTGGGCACCGCCAAGGGGGCCCCCGTGGCGAAGTAGTCCATGGTCCCCTCCCAGGAGCTCAGGGAGTCCATGGGCTGCGCAGCGGCGTCGCGAACGCCAAGCCCAAACCACACCAGACCTACGAAGAGGATCGAGACAACCCACCTCCTCCGCAAACACACCGCCACACCAAATGTCGGGAAGAGATCACTCATAAACCCCATTTTGTCCCAAAACACCGGTCCATCACAAGCACCATTCCCAAAGGCAGGTGGGAGGTCATCTGGCATCAGGAGAATCAAAGCGACTGCGCAGGGCTTGGAGCGGGTTCTAAGGCGGCTGGCGCCTAACCGATCAGGATTTTGACCGTGACGTGGGTTCCGGCACCCGGATGGCTCTTCACCATGAGATCGGCAGCCAGTTTGCGGATCCTGCAGAGCCCCGTGTTGCGTTTACCCAGGTGTGCATCGTCCAGAAAATGGTCCACGTCGTCGATGCCGGGCCCCTTGTCCCGCGCATTGATCACCAGGAAATCGCCCTCGACAGACAGCGCAAGCCGGCCCCGGTCCGCATGCTGGACGATGTTCCTGGCCAGCTCACTGGCGATGGTGGCCGTGCGCGTCCGTAGGCTCCACGAGAGGCCCATATCACGGGTCGCCTGTAGGCACTCGGTGCGGACAATGAGTATGTCGTCCTTACTCTCTATCGGAATCACCCGGTTGTTGGATGCCGTCGTCGGCGCGGCGTATTTCGAGACGCCGGCCAGGGCCCGCTTGAGCTCAATGAGCTCGGGCTCGGGATCCTTCAGAAAGGGACCGGTGCGACGACAGATTTCGTCAATGATCTTTCGACGTGCCCGTGGGTTATCCCACTCATCGGGTCGGAACTCGCGTCCAGCGCTCACCCGATTCAACAACACCTCCACGATGGACTCGGGGAGAAACCGCCCCAGGGCCTGCAGCACCCTCGGTGGCCATTCGGCCGAAAATCTCGGCATCAAGGAGGCTTGTTTAGTCACTTTTTTCTTAGATGACCGAATAACCTCGCTCCCTCCTGTCTAAATGCAATCCACCTCACAAGAATATACATCTATGATGGTAACGTTATATTACACATATGATAGATTACCGGAGATTGTCAGTAACGTGTTTTCCGACAGTCATCTGCGAAGATTCTCCAAAGTCTGGATGATGCCTGTTGTACCGTTGCCAAAACAAGCTAATGTCTCGCACCTAATGGAGATGCGCATTGTCATCGTCGGGGCTGGGGATACGGGTTTGGCCCTGGCCAAGCGGCTGTCAAAACGTCACCCTGTCCTGTTGCTGGACCGGGAACCTGCGCACCTCGAAGACCCAGAGCACCCCGTACAAATTCACGCACCGGAGTCCGGCGTAGCCCAAACGCAGGCTGGATCAGGGCTGCTGTTCTTCAAGGGAGACGGCTGCTCACGCCTGGTGCTGCAACACCTGTACGAGGATATCGTCAACTGCGCGCTGGTGGCGGTGACGGGCGACGACGAGACCAACCTGGAGGTAGGACGCATTGGTCGGGACCTCGGTTACGAGCCCGTAGCGGCCCTGCAGCACAGCGCCCTGTTTGGGGAGCGATACGGCGCCGAGCACATCATCACCCTGGATCGCACCCAGCTCGTGGTAGACGAAATTGAGCGGTCCCTCCGACACCGCGGCGCCGTCGTGGCCCGGGGCGTGGGGTTCGGCCGGGGGGAGCTGGTGGAGATCCGACTGGTACGCACCTCACCCCTCATCGGCCGGCCCCTACAGGATCTCCGCCCCCACCGCTGGCGCGTGGCGGCCATCTTCCGCGGCGACGAGGCCATCGTGCCCGTGGGCGATACCACCATGGAGGCCGACGACCGGGTACTGCTGGTGGGCGACCCGCACATTCTCGCCACCGTGAGTGAGTACCTACGGCTGGGCAAGCCGCAGTTTCCCCAGCCCTACGGGCCCCACGTGGTCACCCTGGAATACGCCGTCTCGGAGGAGGCCCTGTTGGAGGAGGCCGAGGTCTTCACCCGCCGGACCGAAGCCGTGCAGATCGTGCGGGGCATCCCGGACGCTGAAAATGTCTGGCCCAGAGACGAGGGCGACCTGGAGGACGAACCCGGCGCGGACGAGGAGGCAGACCGCACGACCTTCTCCTTGCGGCCGCCCGACCACCAAGACTTCGGCGCCGATGTGGTACGCAACCTGCCCGGGCTGGTGGTGACCCGATCGGAGCAACGGCCGTGGCTGGCACGGGCAATGGGTCGCCACGGTCACGACGCTCGGATCTGCGACGCCGTGAAGCGCCCGGTGCTCTTCGCCCGGGGCAGCCACCCCTACAAGCGCATTCTCCTCCCGGTGTCCTACTCCGAGCTGAACATCCCCGCCGCTGAGGTGGCCCTGGATTTGACCCGCCAGATGGAAGCCGGCCTCACCGCCATGAACGTGGATCACCCGAAATTCATCTCCGGGCTGGAGGACGAGGACGTACACGAGGAGGTGGTGCCCATCCGCCGACTGTGCGAGCTGTACGAGGTGGAGCTGGAGTACCGCCACGCCTGGGGCAACCCCGTGCGCCACGTCGTACGTCAGGCTGAGCAGCACGACCTGGTGGTGGTGGCTCGCTGGCAGGGACGCCCCGACAGCTACTTCAACCCCGACGTGGCCCTGCGAGTGGCCCGGCTGGCACCGTGCTCGGTGCTGGTGCTGACCCGCGCGCGCAGGGGCTGATCCCCTCATGCACCACTCCGTCCAAGACCTGCTGGTGCTGCTGCTCTTCCTGGCAGGATCCTTCCTCACGCCGGTGTTGGCCAAGCGCGTCCGCATGCCAGGGGCGGTGCTGCTCATCGGCTACGGCCTGCTCCTGGGACCGGCGGTCCTCTCGGTGGCGCACAACGAGCGCATCATCGCGTTCCTCTTCGAGGTGGGGTTCATCATCCTGATGTTCCTGGCGGGGTTGGAGATCGACTTCACCGCCATCCGCAAAAAGGGCGGTTGGGCGCTGATTTGGGTGGTGGCCATCTGCGGTGGGATCTTCGGGCTCTCCTTCGGGGCGGCCTGGCTGATGGACCTGCACCCCATCTTCGGGCTCGCCCTGGGCGCCACCAGCGTGGGGCTGCCCCTGGCAGTGCTCAAAGAGACCGGCCACCTGAAAAGCGGCCTGGGGCAACGGATCCTCCTGCTGGGCTCGGTGGGGGAGTTCCTCTCGGTCATCGGCATGACGCTGTTTTTCTTCATCAGCAAGTACGGTCTTAGCGTCAAGCTGGTGGTGGGGCTGGCCAAGCTCGCGGGGTTGCTGTTGGTGGCGGGCCTCACCCTACGCGTGTTCATGGCCATGGCCTGGTGGCAGCCGTCGCGCTTCGCCAAACTGGTGGACGCTCACGAGAAGAGCGAGATCGGCGTGCGCGCGTCATTGCTTTTGATGATGGCCTTCTCCCTGCTGGGCCTCATGGCCGGCCTCGAGGCCATCGTGGGCGCCTTCGTGGCCGGGGCGCTGCTGGCCTTCGTGCTCAGGGGCAAGGAGGTCCTCGAGGAGAAGCTCACCGTGGTGGGCCACGGCCTGTTCATCCCCATCTTTTTCATCGAAGTGGGGCTGCGCTTCGACCTGGCCGCCGTCACACCCGCGAGCCTGCTGTTCGCCGGGGTGCTCCTGGTGACGGCCTTCACCGTGCGACTGTTGCCCTGCCTGATCCTGCTGCGTCAGGGCGTGGGCGCCCGGGATATGGTGTCCACCGTCAGCCTCCTGTCAGCGCCACTGACCCTGGTGGTGGCCATCGCCGCCCTGGGGCTGGAGCTCGGCGCGCTCAACGCCGAGGGCAAGTCCACCCTCATCGTGCTCGCCGTGGTCTCGGGCACCATCTTCCCGATCCTGTTCCGGATGCTAGCGCCCACGCCGCCCGCCAAACCCACCACGCCGCCGACAGGCCACTAAACCCCATTTATCGCCGGTTGTTAGAGTCCCATCTCTACCGGTGCGGAGTAGCTCTCCGCGTCAAAGCTGATCTGACCGTCTGTGCTGTTGCCCCAGCAATAGAGAGTCTTCTCGTGGCCCACAATGGCGCAGGTGGTCCCGTTTCCCAGGGCCACTTCCCGCACGTCCTCCAGGCCCACGACCCGCAACGGCTGCCAGGACCTCTCCACTAATTCATCATCGACGCCGAGCTGTCCCCAGTAGTTGTTGCCCCAGCAGTACAGGTCGCCTCGCTCTTCGACAGCGCAGCTGTGATCGAACCCCGTATCGACCCGAATCCACCGGGAGCCAACTGGCGCCTCCATCACCTCCGCCGGCTCGAAGACGAGGTTCGAGTCGTTGTCGACGCCCGCCTGGCCATCGAAGTTCTCGCCCCAGCACCGGATGGAGCCGCCTCCTAAGAGCGCGCAGGTGTGCGTCGACGCGCTGGCGATTCGCTCCACATTCGACAGGGACTCTACCTTGTGCGGTATCCGGATGCATCGATTTTCGCGCTCACAGGCCTCCTCGTCCACATGGTTCATACCGAGGCCCGTCTGGCCGGAGCTGTTATCGCCCCAGCAATAGACATCTCCCTCTCCGTCCAGCGCGCAGATGTGGCGCTCGCCCACGGCCAGGGATTTAATATTCATGCCGATGGGCGGAATGGGGACGGGCGTCGCCGAATACCCCAAGTCCATGGGCTTGGTCAGCTGGAGGGCGTCGTTGATGCCCCAGCAGAAGAACTCGTCATTGTAGCCGCCCGCGCAGGAGTTTTGCGGCCCGGCAAAGACCTGTTTCATTGCGGGAAGGCCAGACACCCTTTGTGCGTGGACAAAATCATCATTCACGGTGGCGCCAACCTGGTAAACGTTGTTGGTCCCCCAGCACCAGACCGAATCCGTGTCGGCGATGGCGCAGGCATGGTACTTCCCCAGCGCGATCTCGAGCACTGACTCCAACTGGTCCACGGGCCATGGGTTGTCCAAAGCAGAGTCCCTCTCGGAGCCGAGCTGACCGCTGATGTTGTTGCCCCAGCACAGCGCCTCCCGGTTCTTCGAGATGACGCAAACGAAATTGTCGCCCAGCGCCAGCGACTCCACAAGTAAAGGATAGTCGGGAAAATCGGCTACGGCCGTGCAGCCCGTAACGGGGAGCGGGCACATGAGCGCCATCAGCGCGCCCGACAGTATGACAAAGCGGTAGTTTCGCATGGGAGGTCTCTCGGGTCGAACCGGTTTGGGTTGGATCCTATCACACATGGCTATCGGCTCCCTCGCCTCTCCCTCGTCTCTCCCCTTGCATGCGCCAGGGCGATGGGGGATCCTGGGGTCGTTATTATCCGGAGTCGCGAGCCAATGATATCATCCCACAACCATCCCGGACACCGTGTAGGGTCGTCGGCGTCCCTGCTGGCGCTGTTGGCGTTGCTGACACTGCCGGCGCTGATGACATCGGGCGCCTGTTCGCTCCTGGCGGACTTCCCCGACTACAACATCTGCGGCAACAACCGGGCCGAGGCGGATGAAGAGTGTGACGGTGAGGATCTGAGTGGGTGGACCTGTCCGGATTTCGCCCGGTACACAAACGGCCTCACCTGTTCGGACAACTGCCAGATCGACCTGACCGGCTGCGGCGGCACCTGCGGCGATGGCATCTGGCAGGATACCTATGAGGACTGCGATGGCTCGGACTTCGGCGGGACCCACTGTAGCGACCACGATCCGAGTAGCTCCGGGGGGACACTCCACTGCACCGACCAGTGTGCGCTGGACCTCAGCGAATGCAACATCTGTGGAGACAACATCATCGACCCCGAAGAGGACTGCGACGGCGAGAACAATGGCGACCAGGACTGTTATTCCCTGGACGCCGGCACCGGAGGCGAGCTGCGCTGCACCCTGGACTGCCGGTTCGATCTATCCAACTGTGGTATCTGTGGAGACGCCATCTGCCAGTTCGACCGCGGCGAGGGTGCCACCTCCTGCTCCGCCGACTGCGCCTACTCGGAGATCGCCGCCGGCGAATACGCCACCTGCGCCCTGCGTGGTCCAGGGATGGTCTGGTGCTGGGGCACCGGAGAGGGCGTCGGCCCGAGCCTGTCCGAGACCGTCCCAACGCGGCTACCGGGCAACCTGCTCTTTACCAAGCTGGTCGCTGGTAAATACCACTTCTGCGCACTGACCAGAAACGGGGAGGTGTACTGCTGGGGCTCTGGTTACAATGGCCAACTCGGCAACGGTGCCTCTGGTGACGAGACCTCGCCGGTGGCGGTGGACCTGGGAGAACTGCAAGCCGTCGAACTGAGTGCCGGAGAGAACCACACCTGCGCGGTAGTCCCCAACGGCAGCCTCTATTGCTGGGGGCTCAACGCCTATGGCTGCCTGGGCGTGGGAGAGAACCCCTCCGAGACCAACACCCCCCTCGAAGTCATATCCGTGAACGACGCCAGGTTCGTGGCGGCCGGCGCCCTGCACACCTGCGTGGTGCGAGAATCGGGGGTCGTGTCCTGCTGGGGCAGCGGCTTCACGGGGCAACTGGGCCACGGCGAATTTGCTGACAGCCTGGACCCCGTAGACGCATCGGGCATCGTCGATGCCGTGGCAGTGACTGCCGGCGACTACTTCACCTGCGCCCTGGAGTCCACGGGGGTAACGTCCTGCTGGGGAGACAACATCACCGGCCAGGTGGGAGACGGGACGACAACAATCCGCCTCGTCCCGACTCCCCTCTCTTCCCCGCCCACGGATCTGGTGAGTCTCAACTCTGGGTGGCTCCATTCCTGCGGTGTGGGGCAGGACGACCTCGCCTACTGCTGGGGCGATAGCGAATATGGCAAGCTCGGCCGCCTGTCCACAACGCCGCTATGTGACGATGCGCCCATCGGATACACCATTGCTCCGGTACTGCAGACAGGACCGTCTCCGATTTCACCGATCATGCGGGTCACCGCTGGCACCCACCACAGCTGCGCCCTGAACACCGGCGGCATGATCTACTGCTGGGGCCTCGACAATGGAGGACTGCTCGGCAGCGGTCCCTCCTCGGGCGAATGCGTGTCGGAAGCCCGTCTGGTGGCCAATCAATGACCAGGGCCCCGCCGAGGGCGACCGATTGCCGCGCCTGGGTCCGGATGATAGTCTAGATGATTGATGGCACCTGACGACACAGCCACGACCCTGGTGGGAACCACGGTCGGCAATTACGAGGTCATCGACCGCCTGGGCGCCGGCGCCATGGGCGAGGTCTATCTCGGGCAGCACCCGGCCATCGGCCGAAGGGTGGCCATCAAGGTCGTCATGGGGTCCCTGTCGACGAATCAAGAGGTGACAGGCCGTTTTCTCTCCGAGGCGCGGGCAGTTTCGAAGATCAACCACCCCAACATCATCCAGATCTTCGACTTCGGGACCCTGCCCGACGGGCGGCTGTACTACATCATGGAATACCTGGACGGCCAGGATCTGTCCAACCTGCTCGCCGACCGGGCGCCCCTGCCCCCCGCCGAATCCGTCGTGCTCCTGCGACAAATCACCGCGGCCATGGAGGCCGCCCACGCCGCGGGCATCGTGCATCGGGACCTCAAACCCGACAACATCTTCGTGGCCGACACCGAAGGTGGCCCCTTGGTGAAGATCCTGGACTTCGGCATCGCCAAGCTGCTCGAGCCGGCCTTTGGCTCCGAGAGCCGCACCGCCACGGGGATGATCATGGGAACGCCCATGTACATGTCCCCCGAGCAGGCTGCCGGGCAGGTGAACCAGATCTCCCCCCGCACCGATATCTACGCCCTTGGAATCATCGCCTACGAGATGCTGTCGGGGCGCTGTCCCTTTTTTGGAAAGACCACGGCAGTGGTGCTCACCATGCACATCACCGAGCCGCCACCGCCCCTGAAGACCTTCGTAGACGGTCTGGCGCCAACCCTGGAGACCTTCATTCAGCGCGCTTTGGCCAAGGCGCCCTCGGACCGTCAACAGACCATGACCGAGTTCTTCGCCGAGTTCGAGCAAGCCTCGAGCGGTGGGCCAGACGCGCTGATGCCCACCATGGCGACGGCAGGATCCGCCCCGTCCCCCACCGCCCCCGCCGCCGAGTTGGGAGAGGCCCAGACCATGGCCAGCATCGGCCCGGGCGTAAGCCTGAACGCGGGCCCGGACACGGGCCCGGACACGGGCTCAGTCGTGGAAACGACCCTCGGTCGATCAGCCGCCGAGAGCGTGCCGGCGGGCGCAATGGACGCCGGCGGTCGAAGCTCGGGCCTCCGCGCCCTGCTGGTCGCCATCGTAATTCTTCTCGGGCTGGGAGTTGCCGTCGGCGCCTACTACGGGCTGGGAGGCACAGGGTCGGCTCCGGAGTCGAGCTCAACATCCGCCGCACCTGTGGCCGACGCTCCGGACGCCGCTGTCGCCCAGAACGCCAAGCCAACCACACGTCCAGCCAACCCGGTCCGAAGACCACCGCCCGCCCGACCGCAAGTGCGCCGGACCAAGGTGCGTTCCAAAATGAGGCGACTGAAGATACGCGTCACCGTGCCGGGCGCCCCGGTCTACACACGGAAGACCCCCTTCACGGTGGACGCCCTACAGGGACAGCGTGTGATCCTCACGGCCCACCGGCGTGGCTACCACTCCGAGACCCGCACGGTGGTCATCGACCAGGATTCCCGGATCGTCTTCGCTCTGACCCGCCTGGGGCGTCCGCGTCCGCGGCCCCGACCCCATCCGCGGCCGATGGTCGCCGAGCCACCGGCCATGCGACCGGCCATGCGACCGGCCATGCAGCCGGCCATGCAGCCGGCCAAGCGCCCCATGGACTACGGCGAGTCCACCATCTCGCCTTTTTGACCAGAAGTAGGAGCCCGTATGCATCGCCCGGCCACCAAACTTCTCATCCTCACGTTGCTCGCGCTCGGGTTCCTGGTCGGCGGGGCGCAGCCCGGGACCGCCCGGGCCAAGGACCCGAAGCTGATCCTGGCCCGCAAACACTTCGAGTCCGCCGAGACCCACTACGATCAGGGGGAGTTCAAAAAGGCCCTGGCCGAGTACCAGAAGGCGCTGTCCTACAAGCGCTTCGCCGCCTTCATCTTCAACATCGCCCAGTGCCACCGGCAGCTCAAGCAGTGGAACCTGGCGCTGTTTAAGTACAAGCTGTACCTGTCGCGGAAGCCCAACGCATCCAATCGAGCCGAGGTGCGGCGCCGCATTACACAGATGGCCAAGGAGGTGGCCTTGCAGACCGCCGCCCTGAAGGCCCAGGGCAAGCTCACCGTCATCACCCGGCCCGCCGGCGCCCAGGTGCTCATCAACAAGCTCAAGGGCGCACCCGACGGCGTGAGCCCCTTCATTCGGAAGCTCAAGCCCGGCACCTACCTGGTGGCCATTCGCCACAAGGGGTTCGGACAAGTACACCGACAGGTAGTCATCACCACGGGCAAGATGACGCTGCTCGAGGTCACCCTGCCGCCCCTGGTGACGCCACGACGGGTGGACGCGCGGCAAGCTACCGGCCTCGGGGACGGGCCCGCCAGACGCCTGGGCCCCGAACGGCCGGCGCGACGTCGAGCGCCCCTGGCCCGAACGCCGCGACCGCTCCCCGTACACCAGAGCTCCCCCTACTATGAGCGCTGGTGGTTCTGGACCGGCCTGGTCCTGGCCGCCACCCTGGCCGGCGGCGGCATTGCCTTCGGCGTCCAGGCCCTCAGGCTGTCCGATGAGTGGAAAGAAGCGGAGGGGATATTGGAAAATCCGGTGGATCATGTAGAACGGGGAAAGGAGGCCCGCACACAAGCCGACATCCTGTTCGGTACCAGCGCGGCCGTAACCATCGCGGTAATCATCGGCGCCGCCATCGTGGGCAAGGACCGCCGAGAACGCGCCACCCGCCTCGACCACACCCTCGTCCTCCCCTCCTGCAGCGCCCAAGGCTGCGGCCTCACCGTCACCGGCCGATTCTAGGCTCCGGTCTGGTCTCAGTATTTAGAAGCTGAACTTACCCTTGGCGAAGACTACGGAGCCTCCGGTGGCGGGGTCGCCGAACTTGGTGTGGCGTCGGCCGAGCATCCAGAAGGCGCCCGCCGACAGCTCCACACCCGAGCCCACCGACCAGGTCCAGGAGGGGAAGATGACCATGGAGAAGCCGTCGGGGGTAAAGATGCTTTTGTGGGTCCGGACCCGGCGACCGTCCGTGGGGTTGGTGGGATCGCCCACCCACTCCGAGATGGTGATCCCCGTGAGGTCGAAAATGAAGAAGAGCCGCAGCAGCATCTGGCCCTTGTAGAACTTGAAATCCATGCCGGCTACCAGGTAGTCACCCAACCGGGGTCGCAGGTACTCCTTGGCGCACAGGTTCCCGTCGCCCACACCGGCCGACAGGTTCATGCAGGGCGACGAGCCGAAGCCCGATAGATCCAGGTCGTCGATGCCGTCGTTGTTCACGTCCAGGTCGGCGTAGCCCCGGGTGGGGATGAAGCTCTTGTGCATAAAGCTCCCCGCGCCGAACTCATCGATGAAGCCGTGCACCCACTGCATGTTCACGAACAGGTGCCGGTTGAAGGTGTAGTCCATGCCCACGGTCCACTTAACGAAGGGGCGCGTAGAGATGATGGTGGGAGGCAGGCCGACACCCGGCTCATCCGGTCCGTTGTAGTCGTACTCCCCGTCGGGGATGATGGGCAACCCCTCCTGAAAGATGGGCATGCGCACCTCCCGGGGGAAGAACACCGCCGTCTCCACCCAGAAACCGATGCCGCGACCGCCGCCGCCGATCTTGCCCAGGGGGATCTGGCCCGACCAGTCAAAGCCCAGCGTGTGCATCTTGGGGTACATGAGCGACGCCACCGCGTCCACGAAGCCCCCTCCGTTGGAGGTGCGCTCGAGGTAGGGCTGCGGGATCCCGTGGCGGCCGTGGTAGTAGCTCACCGAGAAGTCCATCTTGGCCATCTTCCAGGCGGTCTTGAAAGCGACCTGGGAGTTTTCAATGCGCATCTCCGGCTGGATCGGGGCGGCCCGGGTCACCACCGTGGGCATGCCCAGGAACTGCTCGGCGTAGTCCCGCTCCACGTGGAGGCGGCGCCGGATGCTCGCGTCGGAGATGGGGATGCGATCCACGCCCTTGACGGCGATGGGGGCCCAGCGGTTGAGCTGGAAGGGTTTGAAGATGGGCACCCACACCAGCGAGAAGATCAGATCCTTCCAGGGATTGTAGTCCACCCGGATCATGTTGTTCGACACCCGTTCCCCGAACAGCAGGGAGTCCTCCAAATCCAGCGGGTTGATGTTCGACGTGGGGTTGAACATATCCGCCTTGCCCCAGACGACGATCTGCTTTCCGATGCGGACGTCGAGCCCCTTGGTCAAAAAGTCGGTCACGTCAAAGTACAGGGCGTGAGCCTCGATGCGGAAGGGATCCACGATGGCACGATCCGCCAACGCCTCCAGATCCCCCACGGGGCGCATGTACCCCGTCCAGACGAAATCCAGCTCGGCCACCCCCTTGTACTCCCCCGAGCGAACGGTGAAGCGGAAGCGAGCGGTGTTCTCGTTGCGGTCGAAACCCGACCGAACGTCGGTCACCCGTCGGTCGCCCACACAGCCCCGGCCGGCGGACTTGGGGCACCAAAACGGGTTCATGCGCGGCAATGAATAGCGGAAATCAGCCCGAATGAAACCAGACAGCGCGGTCTTCAGCCCGCCCTCGTCCTCGTCATCGTCGTCATCGTCATCGCTGTCGGCGCGAGCCGTGTGCAGGGGAATGATCACCGCGATGATCGCCAGCCAGTACCATCTTCGCTTGAACATGACTCTTCACCGTAGGAGCTTGGGAACCCGCTCTGAATTTAGTTGGCGCTGCGCAACAGATAGCGGACCGAGAAGATTCGATCCGAGTACCCCTTATTATACCGTATTTTGCCCTTGAGCTTCATCTCCGAAACGAGGTTGCCCCGGGTGTGCTCGACCATCTGGATCAGCTTCGGGTTGCAATGACTGTTGTCAGACTTGCACTTGTAGCGAAGGAACCGCTGCGTCTTGATCTTTCTGCCCCGGCGGTTGATGTAGTGGATCTCATCCATGAGACCGAGGTCCTTCCGGATCCGCAGCATCTGCTGAGGCCAGGCGACGGTCTTACCGGGCTTGACCTTGAGGGAAAGATACCAGTGCTTCTTCGTCTGCTTGAGGAGCCGGACGTTGTAGTAAACCGCCCACTGGGCGATGGCCATGTCGTCGTAGGTAAAGCCCGAGCCCTGAAAACCCTGGTTTCGGATGTGGCCCGCGATACGGCGAACCTTACGAAAAGCCGGCAGGTAGATGTACATCTCATCCCGGGACTGAACCAGAACGTGCATGCCCTTGATGTCCCCGGGGTAGGTGTATCGAACGAGCCGCTGTCCCTTGGGCCGGGTGATGACCGTGAATCTGACCGCCGAGTGTTTCTTGCCCGGGTGCCGAACCCGGAGTGTCCACTTGAGGGTAAGGTCCTTGAAGGCGTTCATCTTGCGTTCCATCTTCTGCAGGATCTTCAAGGGCGAGGGCGCGGCGGAGGCCACGCCGGGAGCGAGCAGAATCATGACCACGGACAGGACCAATAGTAGTTGTTTCAAGTCTGGGCCCTCCTTAGGGGCAGTCCTCTATTTGTGAGCGATTCAATCACGGGGCGCGGCGCTCGCCGCGGGTGCCAACGCGCTCGCCTCGGCCTCGTTCTGTGCGGACGCGCTCTCATGAACAGAGCGTCGATAGTAGGTTTTTTTCGCCGCCAGGGCCGGGATCACCAGGAAGGTGATGGCGGCCGCCATGAGCATGGACGAGGCGATCATGATCCCAAGCACCTTCAAGGGTTGCCCCTGGCCCATGGCCAACACAGCGAACCCCATACAGACCATGAACGCGTTGGCTACGATTCCGCCGCCGGACTCCTGGGCCGCCGTGCGGGCGGACTCGGCCCAATCACCGTCATCCCGCTTCTTCCACCAGGTCATGAAGTGGATGGCGTAGTCGATGCCGACGCCGATGGCGATGCCGGCCACCATGGACGTGGAGATGTCCATGGAGCGGCCCGCCAACCGCAGCCCGCCAAACACGGCGACCAGGGTCAACCCCGCGGGCAGCAAAGCGACCACACCCGCAATGAGGGAACGGAACATGAAGACCATGATCAGAAACACCACACCCAGCGACACGATGAGGCTCAAGATCTGGTTGCGCTCCACCGACCGCGCCAGGCCGCGCAGCACCACGGGCATGCCGCTCACCGTGGGACGCAGGGCCAGCAGTCCCTTGGGCTCATCGGCGCCCGGGGGTACGACGGCCACGGTGGGCGCGTCCAGATCCACCGCGGCCGTGGCCAGCGACTGGATCAACTTGGGCGTGGGCTTGTTGACCCCTAGAATCCGCACCGCGATGCGGCCGAGCTGCTGGGCCCGCTGGAGCCGCCAACTGTGACCCAGCTCCCGCTCGGCGAAGGTCGAAAAGTCCAGGTACTTGGAGCTCCCCAGCACGTCCACCGACGCCGCCTTCACCGCCTTGTCCCGGGCGTCCTCCTTGGCTCCGGGGCCCAGCCCCGCCAAAGCCACCGCGATCTTTTTCGCGGTCTTCTTCTTGTCGTACTTCTCCCCATCCGGAGTCGAACCGGGCCAACCACCCGGGAACTCGCTGCTGGCGAGGTAGGACGCCATGTTGGCCACCACCCCAGCCCTGGCGGCGGGGGTCACCGCCACGGACTTGCCGAACCGCTCCCGGTAGGCTGCGATGAGCCGGGCTCGACTCCCGGCCGCCACCCGGCATCCACGGGCCCGGGCCACGGCCATGACATGGTCCGAGGTGTCAGCTACCAATGTGGTCACCGCCAGGGTCCGCAGCTTGACGTCCTTGGTTTTTTTGAGGTCCACCGCCACCAGTCGACGCCGGAAGTCCTTGCGTACGAGCTCACTGACCCGGTTGAGCACCCGGTTGACCACCTCCAACTTGCTGGACTTGATCTTGATGTGGATCAGCAAGTCCCGGTGGTTGGGACTCAGTAGCTGGTTCACCGTGGGATCGGTGCTCACCAGGCCATAGACGTTCTTCACCTTGGCCCGGGTGTCGGGGATCCGCCGCAGGTCGTCGGCCATCTCCGTCCCCAGGGAGACCGGCAGGCCCACATGAAGCACGGAGGAGATCTCCTTCATCTTGGCGACCTTCTCCGAGAAACGCCGCACCTCCCGCATGACCAGCGGATCCTCGATGAGGGGCTTTCTCTGCTGGCGCACCTGGGGAAAGAACTCCTCCAGGGCGTTGCCCTCGACGCGCTCCACCGGGTCCGCCGGGTCCATGTCAATGTGTATCTGGATGTACTGGGAGCCGCCGAACCGACGCCCGAAGAAGGCATCCGCCAGGGCCGGCTCGCTCTGGGAACCGTAGAAGGCCGAGGGCTCCACCTCCACCTTGACTCCCGCCGCCAGGATCACCCCCGTTACAAAGAGCACCGCCGCTACGCACACCGTCACCAGGCGCCGGCGCGCCGCCGCGGCCGCGATGGTTCCCACCTTGCGGCTCAACCACCCCGGCGCCGGCTTCTCGGTGACCATCGGCCGCTTGCGCCTCAGCCGACTCGTGACCGTCAACAGCGCCGGGATCACGCACAGGGCCGTGAGCATGGAGACGCCGATACCCAGGGCTGTGAAGAGCCCGAACAGCCGCATGGGCCGGATATCCATCACCAGGAAGGAGGCGAAGCCTGCCATGGTGGTGAGGCCCGTGGCCAGTACGGCGGGGCCCACCTCCACCACCGCGTCGTGCACGGCCTTGACGGGGTCCCGGGTCTCGGCGAGCTTGTAATATCGTGCGAGGATGTGGATGCCGTAGGCGCTGCCCACGGCAAACAAAATGACGGGCATGGAGCTCAAGACCAGGTTCAGCTTCACCTCGAACAGCACCATCATGGAGAAGGCCACCACGGCGCCCACCCCCGTGGAGATCAGCGAGAGCACCACGCCCAGGAAGTCCCGGAAGGCGATGAGCATCACCAGAATGATGGCCGCCAAGGCCCAAGGCGTCAGCACCTCCAGGTCCCGCTGGGTGGTCTCGAAGATGTAGGACGAGGCGAAGGGGGCGCCGCCCCAGTACAGCTTCTCGCCCTTCATCTGCTCCTGGGTGACCTTCTTGATGCGCCCCACAACCTCCTGCTGATTCATCCCCGGCACCAGGAAACACATCACCAGAGTCGACGTGCCCGCCTTGTCCACGAACTGCCCGACCACATGGTCCTTTCCCAGGACCCGGGCGCGCAGGCCCTTGCGATATTTTGAGTTCCGGAACTGCCTGACGTCCACCAGCTCGGCGGCCTTGATTCCCCGTTGCTTTTTGTCAGGCTCGAAGTCGGCGAGGTTGGTGAGGCTCACCACCCGGTCCACGCCGTTGGTGTCCCGCAGATCGGACGTGAGCACGTCCAGCTTCTTGAGAAATTTCGGCTCGAATACGTCTTGGGTCTCGATGCCGATCATGGCCACTTCGAGACCACCGAAGGTGGCGCTGATCCGCCGGAACACCTGCACGTCCCGATCCTCGGGAGGTAGAAACTCCAGGATGTCGTTCTCGGGCTGGGGCCAGATCCCGATGAGCAGACACACGGTCACAAGGATCGTCACCGCGGCCAGTACCAACCACGCCAGCTTCGTTACAATATTCGCAAGGACGTTCACTGCTTACACTCTGCCTACTAAGTACAATACTGTCTTGTACAATGCAGAACGCCCTTCTGTAAAGTATTGCTTCCGCTCCGAAAAGCGATGAGGCCGGTCCTTTGCGTCTGCCTACCCAGACGTCTGACCTGAACTCTACTCTCGTTCGAAAGCCCCCAGGTCCGGGGCCAATCCGGCAAACGGCAGAGCCACGTCCTCGCCTGCGTTGATTTCCGGAGCACCTGGCGCCAGACGCAGGAAATTGCTCTGTAGCGCCTCCGGGTCCAAACTCAGGAAGTCGCCTTCGGACACGGTGATCCCCGGAGGATCGTTCCAGGAGTTCGTCCGATCGTCCACCTCGGCATAGATCGTGACCCCGTTGGGGCCGAGGGCGAGGTTGTTCCGAGCCACGTGATCCAGGTTGACGAGCCAGAAATCTCCGCGATCACCGTTGTTCCAACCCGTGTTGTTGAAATAGGTGTTTGGCTCATTGCCGCTTCCCGTATTGCTCGCAAATCCGCTGGTTCGATTCTCGAACGCGATGCAGTGATGGATGAAGTTGCCCCCTCCCATACTACCTCCGCCGTTTTTGAATCCATTCCCGTCGCCCGCGGCGCCCTTGCCGTTGCGATGGGCCACGCATTCGGCCAGCTCGTTGCCGGTCGACTCCCAGGTGTCGAATCCGTCGTCGGAATTGTCGTGGGACACGCAGCGGTAGAACCGGTTATCCGAGCCCGAGCCGATGGCAATCCCGTCTGCATTTCCTCCCTCCCCGGCGCTGTCGAAGTTGTCGCGGGCAGTAATGAACCGAAAAGTCACCCTCTCAATGTCCACGCAGCCCACCCCTGAGCCATTATTGTCGTGGGTCAACAGATTATCCAGCACCAGATCGCTGCTCTGTTGCAAGGCGATGCCAATGCAGGTGGAGTCCTGCACCTCGAAGTCGCGAATCACGACCCAACGGGCGTTGCGGATGCTAAGCATGCCCGTGGGCACTTGAGGCAATGAGCCGTCCAAGATCACCCTCTCTCCAGGGTAGGCCCGCCAGACGATGGGTTGATCCTCCAATCCAATACAATACCCGTCAGGGTTTCCATCAAAACCGCCCAGACTCACGTATTCGTAGTACACCCCGGCCCGGACAAAGACCTGGTCCCCCGGAGCCACCACCCGATTCGCATGGGCGAATGTCGCCCAGGGCGCGTTGGAGCCACCGTCATTGTCGTCGCTGCCGTCGGTGGCGATGAAGAAGGTATTCCCTCCATACGGATTCTGGGATGGATCGTCGTTGGCACCCCGGCTTGGATCATATCCGAACAGTAACAGCGGCGTGTTCTGGCCGGCATCAGCACCGCCGTCATCCATCCCCGCATCCAGGTCACCGTCCATCCCCGCATCCAGGTCGCCGTCCGTGCCTGCGTCTACGTAGCCCGACTCGCCACGCGTACAGCCAAGCAACCCGAATGCCATCATGGAAACGACGAGTCCCACACCGACCCACAGACTGGTCCAGTTTCTCACATCCAAACCTCTTCCATCGAAACGACCATCCCTCCCGTAGTACATGCTAGAACTTCAGGGTGGCCGTGAGACCGCCTCCGCCTTTCCAGAGCAGGGGCGTCATCTGGACCGAAGCGGCGGCGGTTTTAGCCTTGGCGTCATATCGGGGCTTGGGTTTGGCGAAGTAGGCGAAGTACAGGAATACGGCGGAGGTGGCCACCAGGCCGACGCTCAGGCCGATGAACGTATTGGTAAGAAGCGACATGCGCTCGCCCCTGTTGCAGACATCGGCTAGTTCTGCATTGAGGGTGGTGCTGTTGCAGACGTTGATCAAGTTGTCGAAATATTCGGTGGAGGGGCCCAACTGATTGATGCGAAGGAGGTAGTCTTTTTCATCCTCCAGCGCCCTGATCTTGAATCCCGTGAAGCCCGCCGCCACGGCGAGCGCGATACCGGTGCCCAGGGTGGAGAAGAAGAGCACTCGCCAGGCGGTTTGCGTCGCCCGCTGCTTCTTCGTCAAGCCGGGGATCACCGCTACCACCGGCTTGGCAGGGGGCGGGTCGCACCGCGGTCTGGGCACGGGTACCAGACGCAGAGCCAACTTGAGGCGTGCCGTCTCGCCACCGCGGACCTCGACCTGGTGCACCAGGGTAAAGTACCCCTTGCGGCGAAAACTCACCCGATGTCTACCGGGGCTCAGCTTCATGCGGGTGATGCCCGTACCGCACCTGCCCGCGCGCTGTTTACCCACGGCGACGTGCACCCCGTCGATGTTACAGGTCACGATGAGGTAGCCCGCGGCCCCCTTGAACAGGCGATTGAACAGCCGCTGGATCCACGCCTCGAGGGCCGACCCCTGGGCACTGGCCGCGGTGAGCCGTTCGGTGATGGTTCTCACCTTCGTCGGGTTGGCGGTGTCCACGATGGTGATCACCACCCGGTAGTTCGCGCCACTGGGCAGGACGCTGCCCAGGACCAGTCGATCGGCCTTCTCGCGCACTCCGATCCGAGCCAGACACGCGTGAAAGGACCGCTTGAGCATTGCGGACTTGCAGTGTAGCCGTCGGGTTTCTGCCAGGGACTTTCCGTAAAAGCTCGACAGCCCCTCCGAGCTGTTGACCCAGCTCTGAAGGGAGGCGTTGATCCGCTTCGCAACGCCGCGAGTGCCCGACTGGGACTCCAGATCAAAGAAAAGGATCTTGCCCTTGGCATGCGCCGGGACCGAGCTCGTCAGGCTCACCGCGAGGACGGCAAACAGCGGTAGAAATCGCATGAATCTCACTCTCCAGGTTCAGCTCGTTTTCACCACCCAATGGGGCAATAGTACCGAGTTTTCGGCGCGTCGTCGAGCACGCTCAAAGTAACGAATCCGATCCTTACAACAGATGAACGGTCCCCTCCAACGAACCCGTCTGGCGCCGGACCAATCATCGTCGTGGCCCAGCCTGAGAGTGTCTGAAGCCCTACAAAGCGGCTCACCGGCGTTGCAGCAGCAAACAGAGAGAGCTACGAGCGAGCCTTTGACGTCCGCGCTTTGTGCGCAATCCACAGGATGGCCAGGGCCCAGGGTAGCGCGATGGCGAGGAGGGGGGTGTTGCCCTGATTCGCGAGGCCCGAGACGCGGGCGATGGTGTAGAGCACCGCCATGAGGCCGTGCAGCCCGGCCAGCACCCAGAGCCCACGCCCGAGCCACCGCCCGAGACGTTGCCCGAGAGGTTGCTTGAAAGGTTGCTTGGGAGGTTGCTCGAGACGTTGTTGCGACGAGGGCCGCACCACCAGGACCGCGCCCCAAAGGATCCACGCCACTGCCGTGGGCGGTAGGAGCACCAGGTTCTGGTTACCCGTGAACACCGGCAGGTCGGAGATATACCAGACATAGATTATCAATACGGAAAGAGCCGTGGCGACCAGTCCCCACAGGCCGAGCGCCACGCCGGTCAAACGCCAGGCCCAGCCTCCCGAGGGGCGGATGACCAGAGGCACCACCGCGAAAGCGAGCAGCAGCCAGGCGAGGACCACCGCCACGGTCCAAGGCGCGGTCCCACCGTCGTCACCAAAGACCGGACCGGGCAGCAGCACCCGGGTCTTGGCCACGAAGGCCACCGATTGGCTGCGCCCAGCGCCCTTCGGATCCCCCTTCACCCGGGCGGCGTCCAGTCCCTGCATGAGCTGCTCGGGCGTAAAGCAGGCCTCCCAGGAGGAGATCCGCTGGTCGGCGCGGGTGAGCACCAGATCGAACCCCAGATGAAAAAGTGGCGCGCCGCGGGTGGCACGGCGGAGCCAGCGGCGGTACGTGTGGGCGGGTCGCCCCGAGAGCTGTCGCCGGAGGTTGCCCCCCATCACTTCATCCAGCACGTCTCGGATCCTGGTGGCGCAGTTGGCCCGGTAGTGGTGGTACCGGTAGCGACGCTTGTCGGGCTGACTCATGGCGTACAGCCGCCCAAAGAGACGCCTCCGCTGGAGCGGGGTCAGTCGGAGCTCCTGGGCGACGAGGCGACGACCCTCCTGGCGGTACTCCCGCCGGGTTTCAGTGTAGGTGGAGACGCTCAGCCAATACTGCAAGGTGCCCGCCAGAAACTTCGAAACAACGGCGGGGTCCTCATCATCGAAGGTCCCAAAATTGAAGACGATGTCGCCGACGCCCCGCCGATCCGTCACCCGCAGGGCGCTGTGGCCGAAGCGGCTGTACGTCTCGGCGCCGGGCCCCATGGTGAGCAGCTCCACGCGCAGGTGGGCGCCCAATCGTGCGTCGCGTACATCGCGTTGGGCGGGACCCGCGTCCCCGGGGGCACCGGGCAACAGGAGGGCCGCCGCGACGGCGCTGAG
Organism: Deltaproteobacteria bacterium; assembly: GCA_029938605.1. Classification (GTDB taxonomy): domain Bacteria; phylum Myxococcota_A; class Polyangia; order HGW-17; family JAJRWW01; genus JAJRWW01. Next base: position 32,035 of record JAOZUO010000018.1, read on the forward strand.
AGTGAGCAGATGCACGACAGCAGGTGTACCACGACGCTCGACCACTCCCCAAACCTACACCCTTCGGGCTGACCTATTAGCTGACCTACTAGCTGACCTATTAGATGACCTATTAGCCGACCATCGATGGTTGCTGAGACAACGGAATATGTTGACGAAAGTGTACTGTTGCTGATAGTCAATGCGTTCAATTCAAGGGGTATAAAATTCCGCAATTCCCCCAAAATCGTACCCTGAGGACGAGCACGTGGCGACGGACCAGCCCGACAAAATAACCAAGAAACGCAGCAAGTTCCATCCCCTGTTCTGGCTGGTAATCACCTTTGAGTTCTTTGAGCGGGGCAGCTACTACGGCATGATGAGCGTGCTGTCGGTCTACATGACCGAGCACCTCCACTTCGCCAAAACCGACGTGGGCCTCATCAAGTCCACGATCCAGCCTCTGCTGTACTTTTTGCCCATCATCAGCGGCGCCCTGGCCGATCGATTCGGCTATCGGCGCACCCTGATGATCGCCTTCTCCCTGCTCGGAACCGGCTACTTCCTCACCAGCCAGGCCACGGGCTACGCCGCGGTGTTCTTGTCGCTGGTGGTCATGGCCGTGGGCGCCGGCACCTTCAAACCGGTGATCTCGGGCTCCATCGCCCGTTGCACCGACGAGACCAACGCCACCCTCGGCTTCGGCATCTTCTACTGGACCATCAACCTCGGGGCCTTCCTGTTCCCGCTGTTCCTGGTGCCCTTCCTCAAGAACAACATCGGCTGGCGCTGGGTGATCATCGCCGCGGCCATCGGCACCGGCTCCATGCTGCTACCGACCTTCCTCTTCTTCCGGGAGCCTCCCAAGCCACCGGAGACCGAGGAGGAGAAGAAAAAGCCGAAGTCCACCCTGCTACAGACCCTGGCCAACGCCTTCGAGATCATCTACAGCCCGGTGGTCCTGCTCAACTCACTCATGCGCCGCTCGGGTATTGGAGCGGTGGTGATCGGGTCCGCCCTGGTCGGCATTCTGGCCTGGGGCGCCTACGACTACGCGCAGCCCGGTTGGGACAAGCACACCCTGTCGGCCCGCCGAATCAAGCTCGGCAACACGCAACTGAACGTGAAGGTGCAGCGCGATCTCAGCCGGGTCAAGCCCTACTCCTTGCAGTGGAAGACCAAACCAGGGGAGATCCTGCTCACCCTGTACGACCCCAACCGGTTCCCCAAATACGCCGACAAGCTCCTATCCGAGCTGCGGACCCTACACGGCCCGGGGGCCATCCGTATTGGTCAGCTCAAGGACGTACTCAAGATCTCCGAGCTGCATCGGCTCTATCAGCTCCACGGGCTACAAAGCCTCACTGCGAAGCAGCTCGAAAAAGTACAGGCTGACGCCGTCGGCATGATGACCCTGGTGGTGGTGGTGGATCGCAGTCAGTCCGCTCCCTTTGAGCTCAAGCGCCAATCCAAGCATCAGTTTGTGCTGACCCTGAACCACCAGGACGTGGCCCGCACCCACAAGTTGGCGCTCCGCGCAGCCCTGGACGGCCAACCCGAGCTGACCACCCTCAACCAATCCAAGCTGAACGAGCTGGTGGGCAAGGGTCGCAACAAAAGCTTCTTCATGCTCTTCGTCGGACTGCTGTTGCTCGGCGCCTTCGTGGTGATCCGCATCGCCCCGCGGTTCAAGGCGACCGAGACGCTGGGATCCAAGCTGGGGTTGATGCTGCTGGTCATGGGACCCCTGCTGGCCCTGCTGTGGCTGCTGCCCAACCTGTCGTACTTCGCACGCATCCTATGCACCGCCATCGCCATAACGCTGCTGTCGCTGTACGAGATCAACACCGAGGATGTCTCCAAGTTCCGTGACCACGCGCGGTTCCTGCTGATGATCTTCCTGTACGCCGGCTTCTGGGTGCTCTACTTCCAGATGTTCGATTCAGTGCTTTGGTATGTGAAGGCCTACGTGGACGCCTCGAGCCTCAACAACTTCGTAAACGGTATCGGGGCGTGGTTCGGCGCCGACCTGAAGTGGCGCTTCGACATCGAGCACGTGACGGTGATCAACGCCGCCACCATCATCACCTTGCAGCTATACATCTCCCACCTGGTGAAGAACACCAAGGCGCTGCCCACCATGATCGTCGGTATCTGCATGGGCACCGTGGGCATGGCGATCCTCGCCCTGTCTACGGGGATCTGGGTGTTCATGCTGGGCATCGTGATCTTCAGCGTGGGGGAGATGACCGCCCACCCGAAGTTCATCGCCTACGTGGGCCAGACCGCGCCCAAGTCCCGGGTGGCCATGTATATGGGCTACCTGTTCCTCTACGGCGTCATCGGCGCCTCCATCGGCGGCGTGCTGGGCGCCAAGCTCTATGTGGAGTTCGTGGACCAGCGCAATGAGCCGCGCACCCTGTGGCTTATCTTCACCTGCATCGGCGTAGCCACGGTGGTGGGTCTGCTGCTCTACAACCGTTTCTTCGGCAAAAAGACGCTGGTGGAGAGCGAAGACAGCACCGCCTCGGATCCCTCGGATCCCTCGGATCCCTCGGATCCCTCGGATCCCTCGGACAACAAATAGCCTGTTCCTGTACACCCCGCCGCTGGTATAGTTCAGTAGATTCGAAAATTTGACCCGCTGCTGGGACAGGGAGCTAAAAAATGAAGCCCTTGGGACTACATTGGTGGTGGCTGGCCTGTGGTGTGCTCGTGGTAACACTCGCGGGCGGCTGCAAAAAGGACTCCGGACCCCGCTGCGGTGACGGAGTGATCGAAGGCGATGAGGTGTGCGACTCCACCAACCTCGCGGGGGAGACCTGCGACTCCATCAGTGGCGAACCCAACGGGGACCTGCGCTGCGCCGAAGACTGCATGAGCTTCGAGGACGGCGCCTGCCACATGTGCGGCAACGGGGAGTTGGAAGGGAACGAAGACTGCGAGGGCGATACGGCGGGGACCACCTGTGAGGATCTGGGATACGCGGGCGGGAGCCTGACCTGCTCGGTGGACTGCCACTACGACGTGAGCCACTGCTGGAGCTGTGCCGACGGCGTATGCCAGGCAGACGACGGCGAGACGAGGGATGTCTGTCCTTCGGACTGCGGCTGGTTCGACGTGGCGGTGGGCTATCGCTTCACCTGCGGGCTCATCCGGGGAACGGGCGCCTTTTGCTGGGGCGAGGGAGTCGGGCCCTTGGCCCTGCTGCTGGGAGGCGGCACCCACCTGGTATCCATCGTCAATGGCTCCGGAGCCACACTCGGCACAGACGACGAGGGCGTTGTGTGGATGTGGTTCCAAGGCAATCCCATCGCCCCCGACACGCCGGAGCTGGCTCAAGCCACGGAGATCTCTGCCTTTGGGGCCGGAGGAAACCACTACTGCTTCACCACCGCCGACGGCCAGGCCTGGTGCAGCGGCAACAACGACTGTGGGCAACTCGGCGACGGGACCACCAACACGCCCGCAGAGGCGGTACAGGTCGAGGGCCTCGGTGACGTGATCTCCATCGCCGCCGGGTCGCAGCACTCCTGCGCCGTCTCTGGTGACGGCCTCGTCTGGTGCTGGGGTGAGGGCAGCGCCGGGAGGCTTGGCGACGGAACCACCCACGAAAGCTGCGATGTCGGGGGCAACACCGTGGACTGCGCGCCCTCCCCCGTACAGGTAACCGGGATCACCGGCGCGATCACTGTGACCTCCGGCGGCTATCACAGCTGCGCCACCACCGGCGCCGGAGAGATCTGGTGCTGGGGTCTGGACAACCATGGGCAGATCGGCGATGGATCGAGCATGGACACCTGCACGATGCCCAATGGCGACGTCTCCTGCCGAATCACACCAGTCAAGGTGCCTGGGCTCACAGGCGTTACCCAGGCCAGCGCGGGCAACTTCTACACCTGCGCTGTATACAACGAGCTGCTAAACTGCTGGGGGCAAAATGCCAACGGGCAGCTCGGAAACAACAGCACTATGGATGAGTCCTCGCCCGTGTCGGTGCCCATGCTGCGTGTGCTCCGGGTGGTGGCCTCGGATACCCACACCTGCGCCGTGTCCACCGACGGGACGCTGGAGTGTTGGGGCCAAAATGAGCTGGGTCAGCTCGGCAACGGATCCTTCGACAACTCATTGTCCCCCGTGGAAGTAGTCGACTCCACAGACGTACCGTAGCCCCCGATCCCAGCTAGTACCACTGCCCCCGTTTCAGCCAACCATTGCACCTCGCCTCGGGAATCGTATCATAGTGGATTGGAGCACCCCAGATGACCGACGCCGCCGATCCAGCCGACAACACACAAGAGCCACATGGCGGTTCCACATCCATGCCCACCAGCTCAGCTTTGGGTATGGTGGTGGACGGCCGCTACAGAATCGTCCAACCCCTGGCCGAAGGCGGTATGGGCTCGGTGTTCCTGGGTCTGCAGGAGAATCTGAACCGGCGTGTGGCCATCAAGCGGGTGAGCCAGCCCGAGGAGCAGGACGCCGAACGATTCCGGCGGGAGGCCGAGGCCCTGGCCGCCGTGTCCCACCCGGCCATCGTAGAAGTGTACGACTACGTCAATGAGCCCACAGCCTCAGTGAGCTACCTGATCATGGCCTACGTGGACGGCGAGAACCTGGAGGACTACATCGATGGGCAACCCCAGGGCGTAGTCACACCGTTGGAGTCCCTCGGGCTGATGGTGCCCGTGGCCTCGGCCCTGGTGGAGCTGCACTCCCACGAGATCCTCCACCGCGACATCAAGCCCGCCAACCTCGTACGCTATGAGCGCGCCGACCGCCGCGCCGCAGTGAAGCTGGTGGACTTCGGCATCGCCCGGCGGGCTCAGGACCCCGGGCTCACGGCCGCGGGGCTCATCGTGGGCACGCCGCCCTACCTGTCGCCGGAGGTGATCCTGGGCAAGGGCCACTCCGAGGGGTCCGACGTCTACGCCTTCGGGGCCACGCTCTTCGAGCTGCTCACCGGCGAACCGCCCCACGGTAAGGATGACCTGCACCAGATTCTCAAGCACGCCACCCAGGAGGACGTGACCCTACCCGCCTCACTCAACGCCACCCCGCTGGGCACGCTGCTATTGCGGGTACTCAACCGGGAAGACGAGGGGCGGCCGACCATGCAGACTGTGCTCGATGAGCTGGAGCAGATCCGGCTGTCGTTGCTCATGGAGAGCGGTGATCCCGACGCCCCTCTCAGGGCCACGCGCAACATCTCCGGAGCCACCATGCCGCCGGGCTTCGGCCAAGCATCCCTCTCTCTCCAGGCCGTCACCGCGGCCATTAATCCGCTGCGGAGTGACCCCGCAACCACCAGGGAGGTCCCTCCGGGAGCCACCGCCCTGGTGTCCCAGCCTGAGACTCCCCAGCACACCCTCGAGGTCAAGCGACTACGCGCGGCGCCAGACGTTCGCACCGCCCGGCAGACCCCGGTTGTGCCCTGGATCCTAGCCGGTGTCATGGGAGTGGTGGCCGTCGTGGTCACAATCCTGCTCCTGGTGTCCGAGCCCGGGGAGAAGAAGCCTCCAGAGACGAAGGATGTGAAAAATCCCATCGTCGCCAACACCATGAACGGCGTCCCCGAGATCCTGAGCCGTCCCACTCCCCGCCGCCACTCCGAGGGGACCACGTCCCTGTCCGGAATCGGCCGGGCCAAACTCACGGGTGAGCTCCTGGCCGGGTGCAGTAACCTAAAAAAGGCCACGAGTCTCTTTTACAAGGCCGACCGCCGCCGCCGCAAAAAGCAGCACCATGAATGGGCCAAGGCAGCCTTCAGCGCCTTGATCCAGTGCAGCCACGCCATCTCCGGTCAGAAGATGTGGGCCGCCTACCGCCTGGCCAAGCTCCACGCCAAGGACGGCGAATGCGCCTCCGTAGACCAAGCCTGGCGCCAGTGGGCCCTCAACGGCGGCCTCCGCAAAAACGGGCACCTCAAAAAACCCCGTTGCCCTAAGTAGTTGCCACCCCAGAAGTGGCTTCGAAGCGAAAGCGTGCCAGGTGCGTCGGATGTGCACTACCAGATCTGGTGGTTGTACCGGGCGTACTACCCCAGATCTGGTGGTGTGCAGACGGCGTGCCTGGTGCGCTTGCAGCCGATGTCCACTTCTGGGGTGGCAACTAAGGGTCCGCGAATGGACAACTCAGTCGTCCTGGCCGCCGATCCATCCCGCTGGTCGGCGTCGCTCGTCGGTTGCATAGGCACCGCTATACGCCCTCCTCGCTCCTTGCCCAGCGGGCGCCTCGACGACCATCATCGATCGAGTTGTCCATTCGCGGACCCTAAGTAGGTCCCCAGGTCTCCGACTCGTCGGGGGGGGCGCCTACGATGACCTGGGTGGAGGCGATGAGATCGTGAAGACAGCGGCGCTCCTGACCGAAGATAAGCAACGGGTCCACCAGACCGACAATGCCACCAATGTAGGGGATGTTGGTGATCAGGCTCATGACCCAGCCGCGCAAAAGTACGCCGTTGACAAAGCCCGGCATGGAGCCGTCCAGCTTCACGATGCGGATATGCAGCCATTTTTTGCCCAGGGACTGGCCCCGGGTGGCGATGAGGTACCACTGGTAGATGGCCAGGATCAGGACGCCGACGCCCATGACTCCCACGGCGAGCCATAGATCGCTCTCCTTCTTGGAATCTATGGACTTGAGGAAATCGTACAACAGGATGAACCCGGGCAGGGCGGCCGCAATGGAGAGGAGTCCGTCGAGTATGGCCGCGACGAGACGTGTACCCCGACCGGCCAGCTCGTAGGGCTGCCAATATGGCTGGTGACCGTAGCCCCCCTGCGGCGGATAGCCGCCACCGGGCGGTGCGTAGGGGTTGTGCTCGCCACCGGGCGGCGGGTAGCCACCGGGCGGCGGGTAGCCTCCGCCGGCGGGCGGGTAGCCATCGGGCGGCGGGTAGCCTCCGCCAGCGGGCGGGTAGCCATCGAGCGCCGGGTAGCCGCCATCGGGATTGTCACCTTGCGGAGGCGAGGCGCCCGGCGGATTGCGGTTGCGATCGTCCATGGTCTCCTCGTTCAACGGACCGTCCAGAGTGCACCCAGGATCCGCCGCCACGGAACCACCTGTCAATCCAGGATCGTCACGTCGTCGATGTACCAGCCGGGATAGGTAACCGAGCTGTCGGTGCGGAAGTCGAAACGAAGATATACGGTCTGCCCCGCCCAGGCGGACAGGTCGGCCAGGAAGGAGTACCACACCTGATTCCAGGACAGGTTGTCCTCGCCCCAGGCGGGCTGGCCTCCAACGCTGGAGAGGTTGTAGGCCGGCGTCACCGCGTCCACCCGCGTGAAAGTGACGCCATCGGTGCTGATCTTCAGGTTGCCGCCGTCGAAGGACGATCCCTCGGTGGACACCCAGGAGCGAAACTGGAGCAGGGGCGCCACGGCGGCGGTGAGATCGATGGCCGGCGAGGTGGCCGTACAGACCCCCCAGACCAGGTTGTTGGAGTAGACGCCCGTCATCTGGACGCCGATACAGCTTCCGCTGAAGCAACCGGACGGGCCGGACCCCGAGGGCACGCCCCAGCCCCACTCGCTGTTGAGTGTCCAGCCGTGACCCGCGGCGTCGAAGTCCTCCTGCCACACACCCTGCACCACATCCACCGTCAAGGACTGCTCATCGAAGTTGCTCGGATCCGAAGGATTCTGGACCCGAACGATCACCGTACCCGGACCCTGGTTCGCCGCCAGGGGCGTCCCATCGAGCACTCCCGTGGCGGGATCGATGCTCAACCACCCGTCGTTGGTGCCTCCCGGCTGGATGGACCAGGCCAGGACGGGGGGCCCGCCCTCGGCGGTGAGGGGGCGGCTGAAGGGCAACCCGATGAGCGCCAGGCCGAGGTCCTGTCCGGAGGTCATCTGGATGGGCACCTCCCCGGCCTCTGTCACGGAAACGGCGTCCACGTACCAGCCGGGATTGTTCGTCGAAACGTTGGACACAAAGGAGAAACGCAGGTTCACCACCTGGCCCGTCCAAGGCGTCAGATCCGCCAACACGCGGTGCCACCCCAAACTGGTCTTGTCCCCGTAATAGGCCTGCTCACCGGACACCAGCCCGTCGTAGGCGGGGGTGGGGGTGACTATGGTCCAGTTGCTGCCACCATCGGAGGAGATCTGGAGGTTGCCGCCATCCAGAGCGGAGTACGCATACGTGTAGAACCACTGATAGAAGGAAAGCGTGGGGTTCACCGCGCCGGCGAGATCGATGGGGGGCGGCTCGGCCACGCAGGTATCGTAGGCCATGGAGTCACTGTGGTTGGCGTCGATCTGCGTGGCGATACAGGAGCTCCCGTTGAGACATGCAGCAGGTCCAACGCTCGAGGGCGTACCCCACTCCCAATCCACGTCGAGGATCCAGGCGCCCGGGTGTCCGGAGTCGAAGTCCGTCTGGTAGGGAATGGGCTCCGGCGTCACGATCTCCTGGGAGAAGGTCACCTCCTGGAAGTTCTGGGTGAAGGTGGACTCCTCGCAGCGGACGGTAACCTCCACCGAGCCCACGTTGATGGCCATCGGTGTACCACTGAGCGTCCCCGTGACAGGATCGATGGACAACCAACTGTCATTCACGCCACCTGACAGGATGGACCAGTTGTAGACCCCCGTGCCGCCCTTGGCCTGGAGATGGGCCTGGTAGGGCTGTGCCTCCGAGCCTCGCCGCAGGTTCGGATCGGAGGTGATCTCCACCTCCACCAGGTGCGCCTCGGTGACCAGAACCTTGTCCACATACATACCCGAGTAGTTGGTCGAGGAGTTGGAGTACAGGGAGAAGGCGATCTGGATGGTATCTCCGATGAAGTCCGAAAGATCGAAGATGACCTCGTTCCACGACTGGTGGGTGGTGACCCCCCGCCAGCAATTCTCCAAGGCCGTGACCCCGTCGTAAGGCAGGTTCGGGTCGGGCAACACGGCCCAATCGAAGCCGCCGTTGGTGGTGATCCATACGTTGTAGCCATCGGAGGTGGAGCTGGAACCCCACAGTTGCAAGACCAACATCGGCTGGGTGGCCGCCACCAGGTGCATAGGTGGGGTGATGGCCATGTTGTCTCGCCACGCCTGGTTGATGGAATAGTCGCTGTTGATGTTGGTGCCCAGCAACAGGCTACCCTCGTACGCGCTGTCGGGCTCCTCGTCGATGCCGTTAGGCTCGCCCACCTCCCAGTCGCCCAGCAGGGTCCAGGTGTTTTGCACATCGAGGGGATCGGCGAAGTCCTCGTTGAGATACCACACCAGCCCGGAGCACCCGCTGACGTCCAGACCACAGGAGCCCGTGCAGTCCAGCGTCCCGGTGGTGTACCCCACGCTCTGACAGGTCTTTCCCTTGAGGTCGGCGCCGTCGCACCGCTCGGTGCACTCGGCGAAGCCATCCCCACAGGCCGGGGGAGTGCCGCTGCAGGTCGTGAAGTCGAAGGTGCACCACGGCGTGCAGGTCAGCGAGCCCCCCTCATAGCACTCCTGTTCACAGGTGCGACCGCCCAAGTCCAAGCCGTCACACTCCTCGCCCTCAACCGCCTCCCGCACGCCGTTACCACAGTTGGGGCAGCAGTCCATCGGACACCGTTGGCAGGTCTCGCCCATGTGGTCGTCACACTGCTGATCCCCGCACACAAACTCCATCTCGCAGGTGTCCGAGCAACCATCGTGGATGGTACTATTGCCGTCCTCGCACTCCTCCCCAGCCTCCCAGATCCCGTTGCCGCAAATGGCCACGCCGTCGGTGTCCCTGCACCCCTTGTCGCAGCCGTCGCCGGGATCGGGGTCGTTGTTGCCGTCGTCGCACTCCTCTCCCGGGTCGAGCACCCCGTCACCGCAATCCGGACAGCAGTCCGCCGGGCACAGGTCGCAGGTCTCGTAGTTGGCCGCCTCGCATACTTCGTTGCCGCACACAAACTCCACCCGGCACTCATAGCTGCACCCATCGCCGGAGATGTTGTTGTTGTCGTCACACATCTCCGAGGCGTCCACGGTGCCATTACCGCAGCCGTCCTCGCGCTCGCACTCCTCGTCGCAGCCGTCCCCGCCCACCACGTTGCCGTCGTCGCACCCCTCGCCAATCTCGTGAATGGAGTTGCCGCACAGCGCCCCCGGCTCATCGTCCAGACACAACGCACTACAGCCATCGCCGTCGGTGAGGTTGTCATCATCGCACTGCTCGCCGACATCCAACCGCCCGTTCCCGCAGCCCCTTTCCACGCGGCACAGCGCGTCGCAGCCGTCGCCTGCGACATAGTTGCCGTCGTCGCACTCCTCGCCAACCTCCACGACGTTGTTCGCGCAGAACGCCTCCACCTCGCAGACGGAGTTGCACCCATCGTGACCCGTGGTGTTGCCGTCGTCACACTGCTCACCGGGGTTGATCACTCCGTTGCCGCACAGATCGACGTGGCTATTGTTGTTGTCCTGGGTGGAAGAAATGCACCCCGCCATGAGCAGCATCGCGACCATTCCAACCGTCGTTTCGCGTAGGAGGCTGGCGTGAATAAACTTGTCAAGTTGGGACACGAGGCGCGCGGAAGCCAAGGCGCGAGGAGGGCGCATACTCTGCGTATGCAACCGACGAGCAACGCAGGCAGCCGCGATGGATCGGGTTCCAGGTGACAAGTTTATTTGCGCCTGCCTCCTTAGGGTCGGGAATCGGCAACGTGACATATGGGAAATCCTCGAGCTCTGGTTCAGTACAAGGCCGACCGAAGAGTCCATGATTTGAGCCCACTGGTCGTACAACCCCTTCAGCGACAAATCATACCGTGGTGGAAGGTATTCGTCGAGCACGCCATTGGGCTTTCCCCAGGGCAACCAAATAGGTACACTGTCTGGCAGTTCGCCTTCGGGACCATCGGCGGACGTCGGATTGAAGGAGTCGTTCATGTTTTTGCGTTTCAACCCTCACGATGCGGTGGGACGTGGTTTCGCCTTCGGGCTGGCCTTCGCGGCCGCCGGGATCATGCTGATCAGCGACAGCCAGGCCGCTCCCGCCGGGTCGGGTGACCGTCCGGCTGCCCGGCCTCCGATCCCCGCCCAGACTACCCCCGCTGCCCGGGCCAAGGACCCCTCGCGTCCGACGGCCGCGCCGCCCCGTGGGAAGTCCACCCCGCGGGCGGTGCCGCCCCGACAAAAAACGCGCCCCGTGGCGCCGCCTCCCAAAAAACGCGCCCGGCCCGCGCCACCCCGGCGGGACCTACGTCCTCGCCTCCCGGAGCGCCCCCGGCCGGACGGCACGTCCCCGGACCAGGGACTCCCCGACAATGAAAGGGAGCCGGTGGAGAAGACCATGCGCCCCCTCCAGGGAGCCGCCTGGGCCCTGGTGGGCGTCGCCACCGCGCTGCTCACGTTCACTGGCGTCTTCGCCTTGATGGTGGAGGACCGGGAGGACGAAATGGAGCGACTGGCCAGCTTCGTGGACCCCTACTCCAACCCGCCCTTCCAGCCCCTGACCTACGACGGACGCACCAAACGCGACTTCGAACAGTACAAAAAAGAAGGGGAGCGCTACGAAATCGTCGCGTTCACCTTCCTGGGGCTGTCCACCGCCGCGGTCATCGCCGCCACGACGCTGTTCCTGATCGACCACATCACCAAGAAGAAGAAAGCGAAGGAGTCGAGCCTGCGGGTGCGGCCCATCATCGGCCCCCGGGGCGGCGGCGTTTCCCTCGGACTGGAGTTCTAACCATGCGTGCTGCACTGCTGATCGCCACCCTCGTGGCCGCCTTGGTCGGCGCGCCCTCCTGCTTCAAACCCGAGATCGCCGATGTGGCCTTCCGCTGCGGCGATGACGAGCTCTGCCCCAGTGGCTACACCTGCGGAGCCGACGGGTGCTGCCACAAGGATGGCAGCGATCCCAGCGACCACGGGGCCTGCCTCGTGTGGGACGACGCCGCCGTGATTCAGGACGCCTCCCCCACCACCGACGCCAGCTCGTAAGGGTCCGTCCAGAAATAAGTCCTCGATTCAGGGCGTCGGTACGCCCGGCTCGCAAGGCACGACGAGGCGCATACTTATTGATATGCAACGAGAAGTAACGAAGCGAGCCGGGATGTACCGGCGGCCTGGGCGATCGAGTTATTTCTGGACGGGCCCTGACCCCGTCCGGGCTACCCGGTTTGAAGGAGGCGGCCTCGGACGGTGGAGATCTGCAGGGTGAGCACCAGGGCCGTGATGCCGACCCAGAGCCCGAGGTGGGCCACCGAGAGGGTGCCCGTCCGTAAGGATTCGAGCTGCTGTGCGGCCACACAAACCGCAGCCAGACCCAAGGTCAAGCCCGCCGCCACCGCCCGATAACGCTCCCCCAGCGACCGCTCGAAGATCACAGAGGCCAGTACAGCCAGGGCCACGGAGACAAGGACCCAGTGGTGGATCCAGGTGATGGGGTTGCACAGCACCATGGCCAGCAGGATCTGGGCCACGGCGAGGGACCAGGCGGACCGATCATTGCGCCAGCGCAGCAGCACCGCCGACACCAGGGTCCCCAGCCCCACCATCAACCGCAGGCCCAGATACAGACCCTCGATGGCCTCGGGTGCCAAACGGTCGCTCCGGGGAGCGCACTGGCCAAACCAGTGGTGCAACGAAAAAAGTAGGCTGTGGTTGGCGCAGTTGTTTCCCCAGGGCAGAGACTGCGTGGTCCCCAGGGCAGTGCGCCCCAGCACCTGTCCAAAAGCCGCCGTCATATGCCAGGTCCAGCCGAAGCCGTTGACCAGCCCAGGCACCACCAGCCCACACACCACCAGGGTCAACCCGAACCCTCCGAGCCACCGTCCGGCCCTGCGCAGGGGCAACGCCGACACCAGGAGCACCAAAAATATGGGCGTCAACTTGATCGAAAAGGCCAGGGCCACCAAGGCGCCGGAAGTCAGCGGGCGATCCGCGCGCAGAGCCAGCAGCGCGCCGATCACGCAGACCCAGACCACCAGGTTCACCTGCGCCCACTCGATGTTGTCGACAAAAAACCAGGTACACAGCACCACCGCGGCCCCTGCCAACAGCGGCGGTGCGGGCGCCCCCAGGGAGCGGAGCAGGCGGCGCAGCAGCTCGAACCCCAAAGGGATGAGCAGTAGCTGCAGCAGGTTCCACAAAAGCACCGCCCGGTGCAGCTCAACCCCGGCGAGGGGCCGCAGCAATGACACCAGCAGGGGTGGATACAGATACGGGTAGATTCGCTGTCGCTGGTGGGTGGTGTAGATGTTACCTCGGGCGGCCGCCACCCCGGCGTTCGTGTGGAACACCTCGAAATCGACCCGGTGCCCTTCAGAGGCCATCCGGCTCCCGGTGCGGTGCACGTGCAACGCGCACACTCCCACAGTCACCGCCACCAGGACCAGACCGAGCCCCCAGACTACCGCTGGGCTCCAGGTTCCACCGGTCCCCCCATCGCCGCACGCTGCACGGTCGTTGAGATCGACGTCGGTCACGTGGCCACCAGGGCTCCGAGCCGCTCCACCACCGCGTCAAACACCGATGCGTGGGTGGCCAGGAGCCCACGGGTGAGCCGCACATCGCCGCTGCCGTACTCGAGCTCACTGCCGTCGAGGGTGCCCATGCGACCGCCGGCCGCCTCCAGCAGAGCCTGGGGAGCGCAGGCATCCCAGACCTTCAGACCGTGGCGGTGCAAGTACAGGTCATGGTCCCCGGCGGCGAGCAGGGTCACCTTGAGGCCGACGCTGCCGTGCCGGCCCGGCTCCTCGAGTCCGAGCTGTGCCCGGACCTCATCGAACCACGGATCGTAATGGGATCGGCTGACCACCAGCCGCAGGGCCGCCAGGTCGGAGGGCGCCTGCATGCGCAACGTCACCCCGTCGGCCGCGTCCCCCTCCAGTCGCTCCAGGGGCAGACCGCCACCGCCCCGATAGACCGCGTCGCTGGGAGGGTGGTGCACCGCCCCCAGGACAGGGTGGCCGTCGACGCAGAGCCCGATCATCACCACGAAGTCCTCGATGCCGTCGACAAAGTCACTCGTGCCGTCCAGGGGGTCCACCACCCAGCATCGACCCTGGGCGGGTAAGGTGCCGGGCGCCTCCTCGGAGAGGATCGCGTCGTCGCCGAATGCTTCGGACAGCCCCTCGACGATGATGGCCTGAGCCGCCAGATCCGCCTCCGTGACGGGATCGCCGCCGCCCTTGTCGCGCACCTCGATATCCTGTCGCCACAGGGTCCGCACCTTGCGCCCGGCGCGCCGTGCGAGTTTGGTTGCGACCGCCAACTCTCGGGAAAAGTCCGGTGTAGATTCCATAGCTTCACTTATACCAGATTCCTCTGCCCTCATACGCCTTGCCCATTGTCGGAATAGGCTTCCTTCGGTTATAGTCGGCACCGAAAGGTAGCCTATATGAACCTCGTTGCGTGGACAGAGGAGACCCGCGAGGGTTGCAGTAAGTGGGCCGAGTTCTTCTCCGAGGTCGCCGGCGACGCGAACCCTGTGTCGAGCCTGGTTGGTGAGAAGGCCCTCGAGTGGGGCGCCTTCCTCAAGAAGAACTTCGCGCCCCTGGCCCAGCGCCAGCTCTTGGCGGTGACCGACGAGTCCGTAAGGGCTCAGGTTGTCCGCGCCATGCAGACCGTGCTCTCGCTCCACAAGCGCCTCGCCGCGGCGGCGGAAGCCGAGAACCCCGCAGAGGTCTCGGAGGTCATGCTGTCCATCGACTCGGCCCTTCAGCAGCTGGAAGTGGGGCTCAAACTCATCTCCCCTTCCAACGTAGATGAAGCGATCCTGGACAACCTCCCCGAACTCCCTAAAAACCCTGACCATCAAGTCACACGCCCCTCGCCCGGCCGCACCGCCGCGGAGAAAGAACGCGACGACGAAGCCAAACGTCAGCTCCGGGATGGGAGCGGCTCCCGGCGCACCCGCCGCCCCGGTAGCGGCTCGGGTGTGCGCCCCGGTAGCGGCTCGGGTGTGCGCCCCGG
>JAOZUO010000018.1:47010-71265 GCA_029938605.1 Deltaproteobacteria bacterium
GTGTGCGCCCCGGTAGCGGCTCGGGTGTGCGCCCCGGTAGCGGCTCGGGTGTGCGTCCCCGGCCCCGAAGCGCCAGTGGGACACGGCCCTCCCCCGCCCGTCAGTCAACTTTGCCACCACCTCGTCGCTCCCGATCCGCGGAGCAGGCGCCTACGCCACCGCCCCGCAGGAATCGCCAGACCACCGGTCCGGTGGCGCAACAACCATCGCCCCCCGACCCGCCCTCCAGTGCCTCCCTCCCCGCCGGCGGCTTCAAGCGGGTGAACACCCAGGAGGATCAGGTGATCCCCCTTACCCAGAAGAAGGGCGAATCGGGGCTCATCAAGTTGCCCACCGAAGACGACGGCCACCCCACCGCTAAATACGAGAGCAGTGCCGAGCCCCAGCACAAATCGGGCGCCCCGACAAGCCCGCTGCGTCCCGCCGCATTGGACCCCCGCGTGGCGCTGCTGCGAACCTATGTAAAGCGCCTCGACCGAGAGGTGCTCGGGCCGGAAGAAGACGCCGCCCTGGAGCAGGTGCTGGCGATCCTGTCCGGGGCACTCAGCTCCAGCGCCGAGACGCTGGCCCGACGCTTCCGCTTCCTGGACCAGCAATTCGCCGCGGACGAAGCCTCTTTGTTCTCCAAGCCCCTGCTCAAGGATCTACGGGGGCTGTTGGCAAAAACCACCAACCTGGCCATCACGCGGCTGACCACGGCCTGCGAACAGGCCCAGACCGACCGGCTCCTGTTCCTCATCGGCGACGTGGAGATCCGCGACTCACCAGACGACCTGCCGGTGGTGGGGTTGGCCCGCGCCTCGGCGGGTCTACGGGGAGGGCTTCTGCCCACCTACCTGCCGCGCCTGCGGGGCCCCTCAGCGGGGTTCACCTTCCACGTGGGTACCCGGGATGGCGCTGCAATAGTGCGGCCCGTGCCCGAGAACCGCCTCGAGTTCGGCTTCATCGCCGGCGCCACCCGCATGTGGCTCACCGCCTTCCACGTGCTGCGTCTCGGTAGCGGGGGCGTGCTGAACATAGAGCCCGCCGGGGACGACCTCCCCGCCTACTTCGAGGCCCGCCTCACCCTGCCCGCCACCGAAGAGACCTACGCCGTGGCCCAGCGCTTCGTGCTGGCCGAGACCGCCCGGTTCGTAGATCGAATCGTCTGCGCGTAGCGCGCAAGGGGCACCGAGTTGGGAACCCGAGGTTACGGGCCCTCTATGAGCTCGGCCAGGGGAACCAAGACCTGATCGTGAACGTTGGGCCCCAGGGAGTTGGTCTCACAGTAGTGATCGCCCTCGGCATCGTTTACGTAGGGGGATAGATCCGCCAGCTTATAGTTGTAGTTGGGCACGATGTACCCCACCTCGTCCTGCCCCAGACCGATGATCCACTGGAACTGACTCCCGTCGGCCGCGAGCAAATCCTTGAGGTACGGCCCAGTGGGCGCCAGCGTCAGGTCCGGCGGATTGGGATTGTCGGGGTTGACGAGCTCAAACCCATAACTACAGCTCCCATCGTAGCAGCCGATGAAGACCTCCGGTGCCGCCTCGCCGGGTATGGTCACCATGGAGGAAAGTCCCACCTGCAGGTAGACCAGGTCACTCACCAGATCCGGCGTGTTGCTCTCATCGATGTAAGCCTCCGGATCGAAGTTGTACAGCTCGCGGGTGAAGATACCCAGGCGATAGGCCGCCTGGAAGTTGAAGTTGTCTACCTTCAAAAACACCTCCCGAGAGCGGAAGGTCAGGAAGGGCTCGGTGTCTACCACCGCGCCGTTGGTGGCGTCCAGGGCGGCGACGGCGAACTCCGCGTACCGGTGTCCGAAGGCCTCCACCGCCTCAAAGCTGTGGCGATCTTCCACCTCCTCGCCCTGGTCGTTGATGGGGTGTACGTGACCGGGACCGATGAGGCCGCCGCAGGTGCCCTGCACGAAGATGGCCACGCCGCCCACGCCCTCCAGGAGCCCGGGGATCCCGTCCTCCACGGCGTCGCGCAGCCAGTGGGGGAAGTCCGCCGACAGCAGACCGTTGGAGTCCCAAAGCACCTCGGGATGATTACCGAAGTTGATCAGCGTAGCGATGGTGGAATCGTCCGACGGCCGGAAGAACCGCATGACCCGCATCTGGTTGTCCATGATCACCGGATCCCGGGAGTCGTCCAGCAGGTTCAACGTGGTGCCCGTCGCGTCCTGCACAGCGATGGCGCCGTGTACGATGTGCGCCGGTTCCAGGGCCGCCACCGCGTCGGTCACGCCCGCGGCGATCTCCCCCTGTACCCAGTCCATGTACACCGGGTCGAAGCCCGATTCGATGAAGCTCGCGCCCCAGATACCGACCATGTCCGGGCCCTCGTGACTGTGGGTGGAGGTAAAGACGATCTTGTCCACCTCCGCCGCCGTGGCCGCGTCCAGCCGATCCTGGATACCCAATATGTGGTCGTAGAAGAAGCCGATGAAGTCCGCCGACACCAGCACCACGGTGGTCTCGTTGTGACGCATGGCCAGGATCCGCGCCTCGATGTCATCGTGAAAGCCCGTGGCCGGCCGCGTGTCGAAGCCGGCGATCCACACGGCGTCCAGCTCGCCGTTGCCGTTTGAATCCGTATACTCATCCTCGTTCTCGTCCCACTCACCGTTGCCGTTGACGTCCACCACCGAAGGCCCCTCCAGGAGGTCTGTGGGCGTCACATCCACCACCACCACCCCAACGGAAAAACTGCCGTCTCCCTCGTCCGGGCAGTCCGGATCCCCCGGACAGCTCTGCTCCTGCAGATCCCAGGTGAGCACGTCCGGACCGGCGTCCGCCGCCCCCGTGTTGTTGTTGTCCTGGCTGTCGTCGTCACTACAACCGACACATAGCCCCATCGCACCTAGAGTCGCCAACAGGGTGACCTTCCGCATCATGGTCCTGCGCATCTACAACCTCAACTTTCGCACTCGCTTGATATTTGTCCGCATCTTACCGCACACCATGGCCCCCCGCCAAGGGGGCGACTAATCGGGGCGAGCAATCGAAAAGGGAGCGCCTCTCACCGGGTGGGTGACAAGCTCTTGAGGGTGAGCTGGTAGTCGGAAACGAATTTCGCCATTCCCGACGCCTCGCCCTTGGCGCTGAGCTTGACCAGCATGCCCGATCCCCGCGCGTACCAGAAATCCTGGCCGAAGGTGCCCGACACCATGGCCTTCATGCTGACGGAGCTACGCAGGTGGTACGCCTCGATCTTTTTCGTACCCACCGACACCGTCTCGACGCCCAAGTATCGCACCGTGATGTCGACCTTGGCGTTCTTGTCGTGGGGCTTGGGATTTCGGCGCCTGCACTTCTCTTTCCACTCGGTTCCAGGCTTGGCTCCGGGACCAGGACCGGGACCGGGCAAACCGCCGGGGCGCAGAATGACGTCCGGAGTGCAGAAGGTGTGTGACTGGTTCTTCATGCCGAAGAACTCGTTTTTGTTCTTCGCCCACACGAACCGGAGCCCCCCTCGCGACCCCCGGCAATAGCGCGCGGTCCAGTGGTGCTGCACAAAGTAGCGGACCGTCAGCTCCCAGCAGTTGCCATCGCTCACCAGCACCGCTGGGACCGTCTTGGGCATCCCTCTCCGGTCCTTGCCGAGCACCGGCACATCCACCTCGTAAAATCCCGTGGCAACGTACTGGTACACACCTGGGGGAGGCGCCTTGCCGCGCTCGACGCCAAGCGCCTTGCCCGCCTTGCGAAAATCCGACACGGCCTGCTTCACGGTGGCCTCGGACGCCTGGGTCTTGCCAAAGCGGTGACGGACCAAGCCGTAGCCCAACGCGCCGAGGACCAAGGTCGTAAGCACCGCGATTGCCGCCACGAGCTTCACCTTCGACCAGCGCCCCAACCCACCATTCCCGCCGCCATCGTCGCCACGTCGCGCCCGCCCACGCCCCCGCCCACGCCAATACCAGAGCAGTGCGCCGCCGCTAACTGCGCCGAGTAAAAAGACGATGGGTAGCCAGAAGTGTTTCATCACGCGACTGCTCCAGTGATAGCACACGCGTCTGCCCCACGGCTCCGCCCGGGCGCCTTAGAGCGAGCAAGCGCTCTTCGAATCCTGGCCTCAAGGGGCTTACCGTAGCGCGTCCACCAGCAGTCCGGCTCCCAGGGGATTCTTTCCACGAGCTCGAAGCCGAACCTGGGAAGATTCCGCAACCGGGGCTCCATCCACGCGATCGCTTCGACCAGGACGAAATATCCACCGGGCTCCAAGATGCGATTGCACTCGGGGAGGCTCGCCTCCAACCCCGGGATGTGCACCACCCCCTCGGCCCAGACCAGCCCGAAGCGCTCGTCGGCGAAGCCCGTGACGAGCAGCGAACGCTGGAGTATCTGCACCCGTCGACAAAGCCCCTCGACCTCGATTCGCCGAGCGAGCTCAGCCAACGCATCACCGTCGATATCGATACCGACGATTTCCGAATCCGGCGCAAACTCCTGCGCCGACTCCGACAAACGAGCAAGCCTGAACGTCACCGCTCCACGTCCGCACCCAATCTCCAGGATCCGTTGGTTCCGGGTCGACGGCAGAGATTCGTACGCCGCTCGGGTGTACTCGGCAAACCGCTCCCGTAGCTCGTCGACACCCAGCTCCTGGCGTATTCTGGCGCTCATGATTCTTCAGTCGCGGCGGTTGTCGCCATGGGGTAGATCGTTTCCACTGTTACCCAACCATAGGCCAAACAGCAACGTCTCACTGCCAACGGAAGAGCTTGAGGGCGAGGCCGAAGCAGCAGACGCCCCAGGCGGCGAGCACGACCAGGGATGGCCAGGTCTGCCACAGGGAGGCGCCGTCGTTGATCACCCCCCTCAGCGCGTCGTTGAAGGCGGTCAGGGGCAGCGCCTTGAGAAACGGCTGCACCGACTCGGGGAAGCGCTCGTAGGAGAAGAAGGAGCCGGACAGAAGCCACATGGGTAGCATGGCCGCGTTCATCCAGCCCGAGGCAACCTCCGTGGAATCGGGGCGCGCGGCCACCAGCAACGCCAGCCCCATGAAGGAGAGGGAGCCCAGCAACGAGATGACCGTAACGGCCAGCAGCGACCCACGCACGGCCACCCCGAAGACGAGCCACCCGAAGGCCACGAGCAGGGCCACCTCCGCAGCCAGAAACACGATGCGCGAGAACATGAAGGACAGCAGGTAGTGGCTCCGTCGCATGGGCGTGGCGGCCAACCGCTTGAGCAGCCGCCGCCGCCGGGCCAGCACCACCGCGTAGCCTATGCCCCACATGCTCGAGCTCATGACGTTGAGCCCGATGAGCCCGGGGATCAGGAAGTCGATGTACCGCGATCCCCGGGCTGACACGGGGCGGTGGTCCGCCTTCATGACGTCCTGTCGCCCCAGCGCCCGCTGCAGGGCGTCGTCCACCAGGAGCCGGGCGTAGCGGCTCTCGGGCTGCAGTGTGTCGAAGCGGTAGACCAGCCGCGGGGGCCCAGGCTCGGCGCCCTTTGGGTCGGACGCAGCGGCTCTTGGGGGCGCCACCTCCACGATGATGTCCACCTTGCCTGAGCGCAGGGCCCCGGTGGCCTCGGCCGCCGAGAGCCGCAGGGGCTTGATACCCTCGGCGCGGTGGAGCCGCTCCATGGTGCTAACGATCTCCGGCCCCTGCCCCACCACGGCCACGCGAACCTGCGGGGGAGGCTTGCTGCGGAAGGCGATGCCCAGACCCACGGCGAGCAGCACCGGGAAGCCAAAGGTCCAGAAAATGGCGCCACGCTCCCGCCCAAACTCCCGCAACCGAGCCAGGGTGAGCTCCACAAGGGGATGACGCACGGATCCGGATCTACTCATCGCGCAGCTTCCGACCGGTCAGGTGGATGAACACGTCCTCCAGGCTCGGCTGCTTGGTGGTCATGGTCTGAAGGGCCACCGATTTCGCTTCAATCACTCCGAGGATCGCGGGCAAGGCCTCTCCCACCGACGCCACCCCCAACCGGAACAGGTCGCCGCCGTTCTTCTCCACGTGGGTGACCCCCGGCAGGTCACGCAAGGCCTCGGCGTCCAGCTCTCCGTCCACGCGGAGCTGGACGATCTGCTCGGCGTCGAGCTCGGCCACCAGCGCCTCGGGTGCGCCCTGGGCGATGATCCGCCCGCGGTCCACGATGGCCACTCGGTCGCACAGGCGCGCGGCCTCTTCCATGTAATGGGTGGTAAGCACCACCGAGCCTCCGCCCGCACCGAAGGTCTCCACCACGTCCCAGATGCGGTGACGAGCCTGTGGGTCCAGGCCCGTGGTGGGCTCGTCCAAAAACAGCAGCTCCGGCTCACTCACCAGGGCGCACGCCAAGGCGAGGCGCTGCTTCTGTCCGCCCGAGAGCTTGTGCACCCGCGCCCCGCGCTTGGCCCGGAGCCCCAGCAATTCCAGGGTGTCGGCCACGCTCCGCCCACTGGGGTAGAAGCTACGAAAGAGCCGAACGGTCTCTTCCACCGTGAGCTTGTCCGCCAGATCCGTCTGCTGAAGCTGGATCCCGACGCGCTCCCTCAACCACTGGTCCTTTTGACCACCCCACTGCCGGCCCAGCAGCTCCACGCGCCCTGCGTCCGGACGAATCAGCCCTTCGAGAATCTCAACGGTAGTCGTCTTGCCGGCGCCGTTGGGCCCAAGCAGGCCGAAACACTCCCCCCGGCGCACCTCCAGGTCCAGCCCGTCCACCGCCTTGACGTCGTCGTAGTGCTTGACCAGCCCCACACAGCGCGCAGCGGCGGCGTCGGGATCATGGGCAGCGGAAATGGATGAGGTGGCTGTCGCGGTCACGGTTGCTCTCTTGAGTAGGGCTCGGGACTCTTCAACGGACCGACAACCCGCTGCCCATCGAATGTGGATCCGATGGGCAGCAAACGCAATGGCACGGCGCACTCCACTGTCGGGTCCCTCGGTCCCTCAGTCCCTCGGTCCCTCGGTGCAGTTATGCAGCTTGACGACATCACGCGGCGGTTGATAGCCTGAAGATATAGTTTAATAGGGAGTAAAGTCCATTGTCTAGACAGACTAACTCAGGTATTAGAGACACGGTTCCGGGGGCGCTGGCCGTTTGCGTAGCCGTGTGCGCAGCCCTGTGCGTATCCCTGTTTGGGGGATGTGGCGACGACGACACCGGGAGCAACAACGCCAATGATCCCGACGCGGCGCCACTCCACGATGGGGACGTAGACGTCAACGTGGACGCCAGCCCCGACGCCGGCCCCTGCGCCCGCGATGGCGTGCTCGGCGATCCCTGCACCGATGACTGCGGCTGCGCTCTGGGCCTCGCCTGCCGGGGGTGGCCCGACGAGCAGGTCTGCGCCGTACCCTGCGCGGCCTGGGACGAGTGCCAGGAGGCGGACATCGGCTGTCCCGACAATGTCGTCTGCGACCTGAACACGGGAGCCTGCCGGTGTAACTGCGCAGTCGACGACTGCCCCACCGATGAGTACTGCCATTCAGGGTACTGCATGGGTTGCGGCACGGACGAGCACTGCGACAGCCTCGTATGCACGGACCCCGGCGCCGACCAGCCCGTCTGCGAGGTTTCCACCGCCACCTGCGTGTGTGGCGGCTCCTGTGGCGACGGTACCTGCGACGAGGCCGAGGATGCCGCTCGCAGTTGTCCGGCGGACTGCCCCGACGACTGCGTGGAGGGAGAGATCCTGCCGTACTCCTGCCCAGACACCTCCCAGATCGCCTGGTGCACCTGCGTCTCCGGACAGTGGAACTGCGTGGATCCCGTGGTTGCCTGCCCCGGCGACACCCTCTGCGCCCAGGCCGGCGGCGTCTGCGTGGACACGCCCGCCAACTGCTACGAAGGCGAGGTCGCCGCGGACCCCGCAGGCTGCGCCGACACCACGCCCAACTGCTGCGCACCTTTGGCCTGCACCCAAGCAGGTGCCACCTACGCGCCCTACTCGCCGGGGCTGTGCTGCCCGGGCCTCAAAGCCATCAGCTCCCTCGCCATCATGGAGAGCTGGGATGAGGACACCCCGGGCATGCAGTGCTGCGCCACCTGCTTCGTCTCCATCTGCGCCCCCTGCGGCGACGGCGTGTGCCAGCTCCACTTCGGCGAGACCACCTGCAACTGCCCCGAGGACTGCCCCCTACCGCCCTATCCCCTGGTCTGCTCCGACGTGGTCCCCGAGGCCTGCGGCGCCAACTACTGCCGCCAAGAGGGCGCGGACTGCTACCAGTCGGTCCCCTCCTGCGTGGACAACGTGTGCCAGTACGACATCCAGACGATCCCGTCCACGGTATGTGACCCCGTCCAAAATCTCTGCGTAACGCCCTGATTCCTCGACCCGAGCACCTGCGCCAGGTGAGGATATCGCGGGACGGGACGGGACGGGATATCGCGAGACGGGACAAGGCGGTGAGGCTAGTAGGCCACCGTCATGGTGTAGCCGGTATCTTCGGCGTCGCCGTAGGGGAAGACCTGCACCATATAGGTGCCATCACTCGGGGCGGTGACCATCACGGTCTCTTGATCCGAGGTGGAGGTGGAGCGGTCCACGACGACTTCGTCGGCGTCTGTGAGAAGCACGTCCAGATCGGCCACCGAGTGGGTGAAGTTCACGGTCACGGTGAGCGTGTCGCCCGCCGAGAGGTTCACCAGGTAGGAGTCCCGATCACCGCGACACAGCACCAAGCCCACGTAGTTGCCCGACGCCATTACCGTGGGGTCGTCGCCCTCGTAGGGATCGTCCGCGCAGCCATCCAGGTCGGTGCCCGTGTCGTCCCGGGGCGGACCGTCCCCCACCGAGACGCCATACGCAATGTCCTCGTTCTCGGACCACAGCGTCACCGCCGTGCCCAGGTCCACCACATTACCGGCGGCGTCGAGCTCGGTCTCCCGCTGGATGGTCACCGGCGTGTCGGGGTGGTAGCGCATCAGGTAAAAGAGCCGCACGAGGTCCGGGCCCGCCATGCGCATGCAGCCGTGGGATACATAGCCACGAACGAGCTCGCTGGTGATTGGGCCGTGGATACCGTAGGTGTTGTAGCCCTGCGTGTTCTGGATGGTGAGCCGTAAAAAGGGCCAGCCGCCGAAGTACGTGGGGGTCACCCGCCGGGAGATGTACCACCAGCCGTCCGAGGTATCGGGGCCCGAGGCGAAGTGGCCCGTGGGGGTGATGGACACCCCGTCGGAATTGATCACGCCTACTCCCGTGGGGTACACCTCACTGAAGCCCGTTTGGCGGTCGAACAGATGCACCGTGAGCTGGTTCAGGGAGATGATGATCTCCGGGTTCACCAGCAGCGGCAGATCCGAGGGCGCATCATAAACGGCACCGAGCCCGTCCTCCTTGCCGCCGTTGACTGGCGCCCCAGGATACAGCTCGTCATACTCAGCGCCCTCCCAGTATTCCTCATCACCGGCATCCCCGCCTGCGCCCTCGCATCCGTTCACACCCAACACCAGCACCACCGCCGCCATCACCGAAATAGACCATCGCCAAGAGATCCGCATAGCTAGCTCTCCTCTGTACTCAAGCCACTCAGTATAGCAGGGAGGAGAGGGAGGGGACGTAGTTAACTTGTGAACTTTTGGAGAGGCACACCGTCGGCAAATGGGTAATCATTACATCGACGTTGGTGAATCAGTGGGGGTTCCCACCCCAAGCAACGAACCTAACCAGGCGAGATGATACGGAAATCACCAATTTGTTTTCTGCAACAAGCTAACAAGTTAACTACGTCCCCTCTTCCCGTTGTCATTTCGTGGGTGGCGCGATAAGAAATCCCTCGGTCTGTACGCGGGGCTTGCACGGGGCTTGCTCGGGGCTTGCACGGAGCTTGCCCTAAAGTTGAATGCGCAATACGGAGGTGCTTTGTGAGAAAATTTAGTTTGGTCGCTGTCCTGGTTTGTGCGGGGCTGGTGCTGGTTCCGCGGGCGAAGGCGGACGAGGGGATGTATCTGTTGCACGAGGCGGGCAAGCTGGATCTTGCTGCCTTGAAGAAGCGGGGGCTGAAGCTGTCGGTGAAGCAGCTCCAGGATCTGGCGCCGGCCATCGTCCAGATGAACCGGGGCGGCACGGGCTCGTTCCTGTCGGCCAAGGGGCTCATTGTTACGAACCACCACGTGGCCTATGGGTGCCTGGCCCGGCTGGACGCTACGAGCCACAAGGGCATCATGAACCGCGGCTATGTGGCCCGGTCCCTCCAGACCGAGTTGGCCTGCCCGAGCTACGATCTGCTCGCGGTGCTCGATGTCAAGGACGTGACCGCGCAGGTGCTCGGTGTGGTCCGGGCCAAAATGACCCCCGAGAAGCGCGCAAAAGCCATCCGTATCCAAAAGCGGCGCCTGGAGGCTGCCTGCCAGAAGAAGAAACGGAAAGGAGGCGAGCGGGTTTGTGACGTGGACGCTCTGAACGGCGGCGCCGGCTACGTCATGTCGGCCTACATGCGCATCAAGGACGTGCGCATCGTCTACGCGCCGCCCAAGTCCCTGGGCAAGTTCGGTGGAGATGTGGACAACTGGCGCTACCCCCGACACACGGCGGACTTCACCTTCATGCGCGCCTACGTGTCGCCGAGCGGCAAGGGCGTGTCGTACAACAAGAACAACGTTCCCTACAAGTCCCGGACCTTCCTCAAGGTGGCCACCTCCGGCGTGCGGCGCGGCCAATTCAATATGGTGCTCGGCTTCCCGGGCCGAACCAATCGCCACGCCACCCACGCCCGGGCAAAGTACTTCAGCGATCGCGTGCTGGCCCGACGGGTCAAGCTCTTCGGGGAGCTGCTCAAGGTGCTGCCGAAGAAGGGACTCGACGGGCGGCGCTACCAGGGAATGGACTCCCGGCTGAACAACGGGCTCAAGTACTACAGCGACTCCATCAAGCAGTTCGCCCGATTCGGGCTCCTGGCCCGCAAAAAGAAGCAGCAGGCCGCCTGGCAGCGGCGCATCGACGCGTCGTTTCGCCTTCAGAAGAAGCACGCCAAGCTGCTGGGACGCTTCGACAACGTGTATCACCGGTTAGGCCAGATCCAGGACAAGCTCACCATGCTGCGGTACATGCCGTATCTGGTCTCCAGCCTGCGCACGGCGGTGGACATCGTGCGCTGGTCCAAACAGCGGCGGATCAAGGACATCGCCCGGGAGGGAGAGCGGTACCGCGACAAGAACATCTACCGGGTCATGCGCAGCTCCAAGAGCTTGGAATCCCGCACCACCGTGGCCGGAGAGAAGGCGCTGCTGCTGCGCTTTTTGCGCTACGCCAAGGATCTTCCCAAGACCCAGACGCTCGACAGCGTACAGTGGTTGTGGAAGTGGGCCAGCACCCGGCTTCGCCGACTCCACAAGGGCAAAAAGCGCAACTTCGCCAAACGCTACGCCAAGGCCACCGGCGGGGCCAAGCCGCAGACCGACGTCTTGGCCGTGGCCGTGGATCTGATGTACGGCGCCACCCGCATCTACGCCTACGACGTCACCAACAAAAAAGCCGTGGGCAAGGCGGTGGCCCGGCGAAAGAAGCTCTTCAAAACCAGCGCGCGCAAAATCAAGCGCACCCGGGACCCGCTGCTCCGCTTCGCCGTGCGTCTGGTCCGGGAGCTGGAGAAGATGAAAAAGGGCCCCCTGCGCACCTTCGAAAAGGTGTTGGCGCCCATCCTGAGACCGCAGCTGGTGACCGAGGTCATCCGACCGAAGTACTGGGACGCCAACTTCACCGTACGCCTCTCCTACGGCACGGTGAAGGACTACACCGAGTCCAAGACCGGCAAGCGGTGGCGGTACCTGTCGCGCCTGACCTGGCTGGTGAAAAAGGGCAAGGGCAAGTTCCCCTTCTATGTGCCGCCTAAGCTGCGTGCGGTGTACAAGAAGCGGGACTTCGGACGCTGGGTGGATCCGGTGATCAAGGACGTGCCGGTGAACTTCACCACCACCCTGGACACCACGGGAGGCAACTCCGGCAGCCCGGTGCTTAACGGGAAAGGCGAGCTCATCGGCCTGCTCTTCGACGGCACCCCGGAGTCCATCTTGAGCGACTGGCAGTACCTGGAGACGGCCCAACGGTCCATCTGCATGGACATACGCTTCGCCCTGTTCCTCGCCGACAAGGTAGACAACGCCAGGTACGTGCTCAAGGAGCTCGGGCTCTGATCCCGCCTTCCCGGGCGTCTCAAAGCAAACGCCCCCACCCATCACTTCCGCTCACGACAAACGCCCAACATAACCTAATGTTTTCAAGCGACTACTGCCTTCAGGCACTGCTCAATCCGGAACAATGTGTCTCGAAACTGTATTGATACAGATCCGTCCCACTGATACAACAGAGTCTATTGATTTAGTAGTTGATAAAGTGACGCCGCACAGTCATATTAGAGGCTAACAGAGTGTAACCCATAGCAAAGTGGAATTAACGACAAAGATGTCTTCTTTTTGGAACGCCGCTTGCACATTCGCGCGGTACGAAGAGAGGACATGGACGTGAAACTCAGAACCACCGTCGTCACCTGCATTCTCCTGACCCTGTCGGCCACCGTCGCCTGGACCCCTGCCGCCTCGGGCCAAAGCAAGGACACGCCGCCGCCCGAGCTCCAGACGAGCATCGCCAAAGGCAAAGTGGTCGTCTGGATGACCGCCCAGCTCCGGGACCGCTTCGAAACCCACGACGAGAAGGACCTCAACCCGGACACGCGCTCGGAGTACATCGCCCAGCGGGCCCGGCTGGGGTTGGGTGCGAAGTTTCTCGAGCGCTTCTCCATGTACTTCCAGGTGCAGGACGTGCGCCTCTGGGGATCGGAGGCCAATACTCTGGGCGACTTCAGCGCCGACGGCTTCGACGTGCACCAGGCCTGGGCCCAGGTCAACATCTGGAGGGGACTGCACTTCAAAATCGGCCGCCAGGAGATGGCCTTTGACGATCACCGCATCATCGGCACGGTGAACTGGACCATGCAGGGACGCTCCTTCGACGCGGCCCGGCTCTTTACCAAGCACAAGGCGTTCTACGCCGAGGCCTTCTACTCCCGCGTGGCCGAGAAGCAGGACGGCACGGGCACCACCGAAGCGGACCGGTCCCTGGTGGGCGCCTACTTCAAGCTGCTCAAATTCAAGTACGTCAAGCCCTCGGTCCTGCTGGTGAGTGAGCTCGACTGGGACAACGAGATCACCCGGCACCGGCACACCATCGGCGCGCGGGTACACGGCGAACTCAAGGGCTTGACCTACTCGCTGGCCTTCTACTACCAGGCGGGCGAGGCGGGAGACACCAAGTTCAGCTCATTCCTGTTCGCCAGCCGCGTGGGCTACAAGCTCAAGGTGCGTACCCGCCCCGGCATCGAGATCTGGGCCGACCTCCTATCGGGGGACCGCGACAAGACCGACAACGTCAACCGCGCCTTCGACACGCTCTACGCCACCAACCACAAGTTCTACGGCTTCATGGACTTCTTCTTGAACGTCCCGGCGCACACCGGCGGAAACGGCCTACAGGACTTTGGCGTCCGGCTGCACATCACCCCCATCAAAAAGCTCTGGCTGGCCGCGGACTACCATCTGCTGCGCCTCATGGTCCCCAACGGAACCACCGTGGACGACACGCGCAGCCAGTCCCTCGCGCACGAGCTCGACATCACGGTCCGCTACAAGCTGCTCAAGTGGGTCAGCGTTGGGGCGGGCTACGGAACGCTAGTGCCCATGCAAGCCCTCGAGAACCTCAAGGGCGGCGCCAACCACACGGAACACTGGTTCTATGCCCAAACCAACATCGCATTCTGAGCCCCTGTCGGCATCGCCTAGCGAGCCCATCCCGGCCTCGCGCTTGACCGTCGGCTCCACACACAACGCCTCCCTGGCGGCCTGCTACCAATGCGGCAAGTGCTCCACGGGGTGCCCGGTGGCCTCCATGGCGGACGTCCTGCCCCACCGCATCGTCCGGCTGGTACAGCTCGGCCTCAAGCGGGATCCCATGGGCTCGGAGCACATCTGGAACTGCACCGGATGCTCCACCTGCTCGACCCGCTGTCCCAATCAGGTTCCGGTGGCCGAGCTCATGGATCACCTCAAGGCCGACGCGCTGGCCAACCTCATCCCCCTGGGTGCCGACGCCGCGAAGATCGCCCAGTTCCATGTGCTCTTCAACAAATCCGTGTGCAAGTACGGCCGCCAGTACGAGCTGGGCACCGTACGCAAGTTGAAGTCCTCTCGGGAGCTGCTGGGCCAGTTCAAGCTGGGGATAAAGATGCTCCGCCGCGGCAAGCTCCGCCTGCGACCAACACGCATCCGGGATCGCAAGGAGGTGCGTGAGCTCTTCCGCCGGGCGGGGATGGGCAAATGACCTCTTTCGCCTACTTTCCCGGTTGCGCCAGCGAGGGCTCCGGCCGGGAATTCGCCGACACCATGGAGGTGGTGATCCAGGCGCTGGACCACGACCTCCAGGAGATCCCCGACTGGAACTGTTGCGGCGCGAGCTCCGCGCACTCGGTGTCGGAGTTTCTGTCGCTGGCCCTCCCCGGTCGCGACCTGGTCAAGGCCGAACAGATGGGCCTGGACGTGGTGGCCCCCTGCGCGGCCTGCTACAGCCGCCTGGCCACCGCGGCCCTCGAGCTGCCCCGCCAACGGGAGCTCGAAGGCGAAGAGCCACCCGACTTTCGCGGGGGAATCAAGGTGGTGCACCCCCTGAAGCTGCTGTCGACTCCGGAGGCCCTGGCTGTTGTGGGCTCGAAGCTTACGCGGACGCTGAAGGACCTGCCCGTGGTCACCTACTATGGGTGCCTCGCCGTGCGGCCCGCGGCCGTCACCGGCGTCACCGGCAGCGAGCTCGAAAACCCCACCATGATGGACACGGTCTTAGAGCTGCTCGGGGCCGAGGTCATCGACTGGCCGCACAAGACGTCCTGCTGCGGCGCCTCTCAGACCCTGCCCAAGCCCCTGTTGGCGCGTAACCTCACCTTGGAGATCGTGGACTGCGCGGTAGCGTCAGGCGCCGAGGCCATCGTGACCGGCTGCCCCCTGTGCTTTTTGAACCTGGAGCTGCAGCAGGTCCAGGCCAAAACGGACGGCGATCGCGAGCAGCAACACATTCCCGTGTTCTACATCAGCGAGCTCATGGCCCTGTGCATGGGCATAGGGGATCTGAAGCTCGCGTTCGAAAACCACCTCATCCCGGTGGACGGCCCGCTGGACTCCAGGGAGCTCACATGGCGATAGACGATCCCGTTGGCGCGGTCATGGTCGTCGGCGGCGGCGTCGGGGGCATTCAGGCGGCGCTGGATCTCGCGGACGCGGGGTTCCGTGTCCACCTCGTGGAGGAGGCCACGGCCATCGGCGGTCGCATGGCCCAACTGGACAAGACCTTCCCCACCAACGACTGCGCCATGTGCACCCTGGCGCCGCGTCTGGTGGAGGTGGGCCGCCACGCCGACATCGAGCTGCACACCGGCGCGGAGCTGCTCGAGGTCAACGGCGATCCCGGCCACCTGACCGCCCGGGTCCGCACCCGGGCGCGCCACGTCTCACTGGACAAATGCACCAGCTGCGGCGACTGCTCGAAGGTGTGCCCCGTGGCGCTGCCCAACCCCTACAACGCCGAGTTGGATGAGCGTAAGGCCATCCACAAGCTCTACGCTCAAGCGATCCCCGGGGCCTTCGCCATCGAAAAGAAAGACCCGGCGCCCTGCCGCCACGGCTGCCCGGCACAGACAAACGTGCACGGCTACGTCTCCATGACACGCGAGGGGCGCGTGCAAGAGGCCCTGGACATTATCCGCCAGCGCATCCCGCTGCCCGGGGTCCTCGGCCGGATCTGCCATCACCCCTGCGAGGGCGAGTGCCGCCGGGCCGAGGTGGACTCCTCCATCTCCATCGCGGCCATCAAGCGCTTCGCCGCCGACAACGCGGAACTGAACCTCCCCCTCCGGGACGATCTGGACAAGATCGAGCGCCCGGACAAGCGCGTGGCCATCGTGGGCTCGGGACCGGCGGGACTCACCGCCGCCGACGACCTGGCCGCCATGGGGTACCGCGTCACGATTTTCGAGGCCGAGGAGCAGCTCGGCGGCATGCTGCGCATGGGCATCCCGCGCTACCGATTGCCCCGCCAGGTTTTGGATCACGAGATCGACCACCTGGTGAGTCGGCCGGGTATCGAAGTCCAAACCGGCATCCGCGTGGGGCGCGACGTCACCCTGCCCGGACTCAAGGACCAGGGGTTCGATGCGGCGTTCCTCGCCATCGGCGCCGAAGGGAGTCGACGGATCTCCGTACCGGGGGACGACCTGGACGGGGTGCTCTGGGGCATCGAGTTCCTCAAGGCCGTGAACTTCCTCGAGGAGGTGAACCTGGGACCACGGGTTATCGTGGTGGGCGGCGGCAACGTGGCCATGGATGTGGCGCGGTGCGCGCGCAGGCTGGGCGCCGAGGTGGACATCGTGTGCCTGGAGTCGCGCGAGCAGATGCCCGCCAGCCCCTGGGAGATCACCGAGGCCGTGGAGGAGGGGTGCACCCTGCATCCGTCCCGGGGCCCGGTGGAGATCCTGGGATCTGACGGGCAGGTGCGCGGGATCCGACTGCGCCGCTGCCTGCAGGTCTTCGACGAAGCCGGCCGGTTCGCCCCCGAGTTCGACGACGACGACACCGAGGACCTCGACTGCGACGAGGTGCTGCTGGCCATCGGGCAACAGTCCAACCTCGACGTGCTGACCGACACCGAGTTGGCGCCCACACCCCGAGGGATGCTCGACGCCGACACCGAGACCCTACAAACCGGGGTCGGTTGGATCTTCGCCGGGGGGGACGCCCAGGGCGGCGCGGCCTCGGCGGTGGAGGGGCTGCGGGACGGTCACGCGGCGGCCATCAGCATCGACCACTTCCTGCGCGGCGAGGACCTGCCACGGGATCACAAGATCATCCCCACCGGCACGGACTGGCGGGAGATCCCCAAACACATCCAGAAGGCGGCCCGCTACGAGCCGACCCTGCGGGCCGCCGACGAGCGGGTGGCGGACTTCGCCGAGGCGGCCCGGGGACTCACCACCGAGCAGGCCACCGCGGACGCGGCCCGGTGCCTGAACTGCGGACTCTGCTGCGACTGCAGGGCCTGCGAGAAGGCGTGCAAGGCTGACGCCATCCTCCACGACCAGCAGGGAACCGAGGAGGAGCTGGATATCGGCGCGGTGATCCTGGCGCCGGGGTTCATGCAGGACGACGCCGAGCAGTACGGAGAGTACGGCTACGGCCGTTGGCCCAACGTGGTCACCTCCCTGGAGTTCGAGCGGCTCCTGTCGGCGACGGGTCCCACGGCGGGCCACGTACAGCGCCCGTCCGATGGAGAGGAACCCAAGAGGATCGCGTGGATCCAATGCGTGGGATCCCGGGACCAACGCCACGGGCAGGGCTACTGCAGCGCCGTGTGTTGCATGTTCGCCGCCAAGGAGGCCATGCTCGCCCGGCAGCACTGCCCGGACACCGAGACCACCATCTTCCACATGGACCTGCGGGCCCACGGCAAACAGTTCGACGCCTTCTGCGACCGCGCCGTGGCCACCTCGGGCTTGCGCTACGTACGGAGCCAGATCTCCCGCATCGACCAGGTGCCGGGGACGAAAAACGTCAGCCTGAAGTACCTGGACGACGCCGGCGCCCTGGTGACCGAGGAGTTCGACCTCATCGTCCTGTCCACGGGCATTCGGCCGTCCCCTCGGGCCATGGCCCTGGCCAACCGGCTGGACGTGGCCCTCGACCAGTCGGGCTTCGCCTCCACCAGCCGCTTCGCCCCGGTGAAGACCTCCCGGCCGGGCATCTACGTTTGTGGCGTCTTCCAAGGCCCCAAGGACATCTCCGAGACCGTGGCCCAGGCCTCGGCCGCGGCCACCTTCGCCTCCGGTGGGCTCGCCGCCTCCCGGGGCGCGCTGCTGGTCGACAACCCCGCACCGGCCGAAACGGACGTGATGGGCGCCGAGCCCCGGGTGGCCGTGTTCATCTGCCGATGCGGCATCAACATCGCATCGGTGGTGGATGTGCCCGCCGTGGTGGACTACGCCTCCACCCTGCCCGGGGTGGTCCTGGCCACCGAGGCCATGTTCAGCTGCAGCCGGGACCACACCGAGCAGATGGTCGCTCTCATCAAGGAGCACAGCATCAACCGGGTGGTGGTCTCCTCGTGCACACCGCGCACCCACGAGCCGCTCTTCCAGTCCGTGCTTCAGGAGGCGGGATTGAACCCGTACCTGTTTAGCATGGCCAACATCCGGGATCAGTGCTCCTGGGTACACGGCGCCGAGCCAGAGACGGCCACGGTGAAGGCCAAGGACCTCACCCGCATGGCCGTGTCCCGGGCGCGCACCCTCAACCCCATCGCCTCCCGATCCCAGCCGGTGACCCAGCACGCCCTGGTGGTGGGCGGCGGGCTCGCCGGGATGACAGCATCGCGGGAGCTGGCGCGCCAGGGCTTCGGCGTGGATCTCGTGGAACGCACGCATCGCCTGGGCGGCCACCTGCGCGAGCTGCGCTACGGCCTCGACGGCGAAGAGGTAGGTCCACGGCTCGAGCAGCTCGTGACCGAAGTAGAGTCCGCGCCCGAGATCACCGTACACCTGGACTCCGAGGTGACATCCACGGGCGGCTTCGTGGGCTCCTTCCACTCCGTGATCCGAAAGACCGCCAACGGCGAAACCCCAGAGGTCAAACAGGAGGTCAAACAGGAGGTCAACCTAACCCACGGCGTGACGCTGATCACCACCGGCTCCATTCCCTACCGCCCCACCGAGCACGGCTACCCCGACGACGACCGGGTGCTGACCCAGGTGGAGCTGGAGCAGACCATTTCGGACAAGCCCCACCTGCTGGACGATGCGGACACCGTGGTCATGGTCCAGTGCGTGGGCTCGCGAAACGAGGAGCACTCCCACTGCAGCCGCATCTGCTGCTCCTCGGCCATCAAGAACGCCCTGCGCCTCAAGTGGCTCAAACCGGAAACACAGATCTACGTGCTGTACCGGGATCTGCGGGCCTACGGGCTCATGGAGCGCCACTACACCCGAGCGCGGAAGGCCGGCGTCATCTTCCTGCGGTTCGATCCCGAGACGCCACCCGCGGTGGAGCGTACCCCCGCCGGGCTGCGGGTTCGAATCACGGTCCCGGAGCTGACACGGGAGCTGGACCTACCCGCGGACCGCCTGGTCCTGTCATCGGGCATCGTCCCCGAGCCGGGACCGGTGCTGCGCACCTTCAAGGTCTCTTGCTCACCCGACGGGTTCCTGGCCGAGGCCCACGTGAAGCTGCGCCCGGTGGACCTGCCGGCCGACGGCCTCTTCCTGGCCGGCACCGTCCAGGGCCCCAAGTCCATCGACGAGACCATCAACCAGGCCTCCGCCGCCGCGGGCCGCGCCGCGCGCATCCTGTGGCGGGAGGAGATGCCCGTGAGCGGCGTAGTCTCCACCGTACAGACCGACGACTGCGTCGCCTGCCTCACCTGCGTCCGTGTCTGCCCCTTCGACGTGCCCGTGTTCGATCCGGAGCTGCGCGCCGTACACATCGAAGCCGCCGCCTGCCGGGGCTGCGGCATCTGCACCGCCGCATGCCCTGCTAAGGCCATCACCCTCGATCACTACAAAGACGACCAGCTCTTCGCCATGGTCGACGCCGCCCTCGCCAGGAAGTAAGGGGCCGTCCCAAAATAAATCCTCGAATCAGGGTGTCGCCGCGGCCTCGAAGTCGGCCAGCAGTTGGAGAATGTCGTTTGCGTCGGCATATACTTCCTCGACGGCGTCGCTGTCCACCAGCACGTCGAGTAGATCATCGGCAACCTGCCGCGGACTGCGGGGACGACTCGAATATCGTTCAATGGCGTCCTCCACCTGTGTGGCCACACGCATCGCCTTCCCGGTCAACTCGAGCTTTCCGGTATCGCACAGCTGCTGCACCAGGAAGACGGCCCACGCAGGCGGTTCGGGCTCCGCGGAGACAGAAGACACCAGCTCCTCGACGTCCTGGGCAGCCTTCGCCAGCAGCTCCGTATAGGTTGAGCCAAGGACGGATATGGCGGTCTCCTCCGCACAGAGAATCAGCAATTGACCCCGGCTATTTTCCGACGTATCGAACACCACCCAGACGCCTCCGAATGCCTGGATTGGAATCCAGTCGGTCTGGAAGGAGACCAGGGCAGGGTCGTCCTGATCGTTTGAGCCCATTTCACAGGGAACCCCCGCCACGAGCCGTTCGTACTCAGCGGTGATCTCGTCGGCATCGAGCAACAGGGGAAGCTCGTCGAGCGCGACGCCGCCGGTTCCATTGTGACAGCGAAGGCTGGCCGATAGCTCATCGGGCACGTCGACCATCAGCGACGCTTGTAGCTGCAGAAGGTCAATGTCGGTGGCTCCGTTCGGAAGCGGTGGCTCCGGTGGATCCAAGCTGGACACGGCCCGCTCGATGCGCGTCCACAGAGCCGGGATTGATGGCAGTTCTTTCTCAGTCACTCGCATAATGCTCACGGGCTCGATACGTACCTACGGCGCCGGTAGGATGGCGATCTGATCGATGGTCACAGTGTGGCCGTCTCCCGATAGGATGGGATCGACGCGGAGGTGACGAATCTCCCCCACCCAAGTAGGTGTGGTGCTCAGATCGATGTCGATGGTTTGCAATCCGCCGTTGTTGTTGATAGCCACGCTTTTGCTCCAAAGCTCACGGAGTCCCTCCTCCCCGAAGCGGTCCCAATAGACCTTGAGGGTAGAGCTCGCAGCCGGGTTGTGGTCGTTGGCCAGCACAATGCGCACGATGGGATGGGTGGCCGCCTCAATCGCGAGCTCGGGGCTGGAGATCATGGGAGTAGGAACGCCGACAGTAAAGCTCCAGAGGCCGCTTACCGGACCATTGTTGAGCTCGGTGATGTTGACCGCGGTCCAACCTTCGCGATCTCCGTCGGTGTTGAAATCAAAGATCACCGGAGCCACTGGTCGCCGCTCGTACCGCAGCGACAGGTCCCTCACCTGCATTTCGACGTCGTTTAAGCCGGAGACTTCCCACCCGATGTTCATCCCTCCGATCCGGTAGTCTGACATCTCGTTGGAGCCGGTCAAAAACCCGTTGTCCCAGGCCCGGGTCAGCGCATCCCGCATGGCGGGCAGCAGATCGCCCTCGAACAGCATACCGGGGCCGCCGGGGGTGAAGCCCTGGGAAACGAAAGGGGCTGAGCCCAGGTTGTAGATGAGTCGCTCCGTTCCGCCGATATCCTGCATGACGGTCAACCCAAGCACCGGCGTGCGGTCATCGTACAGGGTGATGCCGAACCACAAGTAGTCGCCAAAGCCGGGGTTACTCTGGTTCTGATTCTGAACCGAAAAGTAGAGGAGATACTGGGCGGCGTGGTGGCTCGAGTCGTAGCCCACTCCGATGTTCTGGTCCGCCGACAGGAGCTGCCCAAAAACGGAAAAGTCCATGCGGGCGAGGGAAGAGAATGGAGGAGACCCATGGCTGTAGTCGCCCGGCACGCTGATCTGCTGCTGCGCCAGGTGGAAGACCCAGCCCTGCTGCGCCGCCGGGACGTAGTAGATCCCGCCATATTGCTCATCCCCCCACACTGCAAGGGTCAGGTCGGCTTCGGGCGTCCCTCCCGGACCGATGACCATTCGGGCGTAGTCATCTTCCCAACGAACGGCGCCGGAGGCCAACGTTTCGCGAGGCTGAAGCTGCAGCGCCGACTGGCTGTTTCCAAAGGCAAACTGCCAGATGGGCGCTCCGGGACAGATGCCCGATGGCATCTGGTCCAACTCCTGGGCGGTGAACGGATCGATACGAATGAAGCCTCGTTGAAAAAACCGGTCGGCGATGAGCTGCTGCGGATGGTCAAAGTCGAGACAGCGGTCCGGATCAGGAATAGAGCCGTCTGCATGGGCAACCGCATCGGCAACCGCATCGGCAACCGCATCGGATGGAGGGGCTCCGGTGTCCCCCGGATCCGTCCCTGAATCCCCATTCACTACGCCGACATCGTCACCTGCCGTACCGGAGTCGGACTCGGACGCGTTGTTGTGCGCCCCGCAAGCCAGCAATGAGCAAAGCGGGAGCACCAGGAGAAAGACGCCCCGTGCATGCGGACCCCAAAGTGGAAAAAAAGTCATGGTCATCGATTTTCTCCAGGGCCCAAAGGGCAAATTGCCGATGCTGACCCGCGATCTGAATCGTGAGAGTCGACGATACCATCTCTTGGGTGAACCGGGTTCGATACCTCCTATCCCACAAGTGGACAATCACAAGTCGACGGGTCGTTGTTGACCAGCGCCCGCGCAAATTCTATAATTTGGAGGATCCTATTGCCCGGAGACTCGAGAAGGGAAGAGACTGTACAATGTTACTCAATTTTCGCCGCCAGGTTCGTCTTTTCGCCACGCTCTTCGCTGTAGTCGGGCTATTTGCCGGGGTTGGGTCCGCCCACGCGGAGGTGCCGCTGATCTCCACCTACGGGGGCACGGTGGGATACGGCACCGAGTGTCTCACTCCCAACGATGACGGATCCAGCTTCGCCGTTGACATCACCCCCGCCTTCCCGAGCGGGCTTCACTTCTTCAGCGGCGTGCACACCACGGCCTACGTCAACACCAACGGCAACATCACGTTCAGCGGCGCGGTACCCACCTTCACGCCCAACGCCTTCCCCGTGGCAAATCAGCCGATGATCGCCCCGTACTGGGGGGACGTCGACATCCGCTACACCGGCGGCTCCTGCGTGGGCAGCGTGGGCACAAGCCCCCCGGGCCCATGCCTCAACCCCACCGAGAACGGGGTGTGGTGGTATATGGAGCCCGGGCTGATGGTCATCACCTGGGATCGCGTCGGCTACTACTCTTGCCACAACGACCATCGCATGTCCTTCCAGCTCGTCCTGACCGAGGCCGGGTGTGGTGGCGCGGGGGACTTCGACGTCGAGTTCCGCTACAACCGGTGCGAGTGGGAGGCCGGAGACGCGAGCGGCGGCTCGGGTGGATTTGGCGGCACCGAGGCCCAGGCGGGCTTCGACGCCGGCAACTCGACGGACTTCGTAGCGATCCCTGGCTCCATGGCGCCCGGCATCGCCAACCTCCTGTGCACCACGTCCAACATGGGCCAGCCCGGGCTGTGGCAGTACCAGATCCGCAGCGGCTCCATCATCTGCCCCGACGCCGGTCAGCCCTGCGACACCGGTCTGCTCGGCGTATGCGCCGAGGGCCGCACCCAATGCGTCGGTGCGGACGTCCTGTGCGTAGCGGACATCGTCCCCTCGGCCGAGGAGTGCGACGCCCTGGACAACGACTGTGACGGCCTGATCGACGAGGAGGACGACGGCGCGCTGTGCCCCACGAACCAGGTGTGCGCCGCCGGGCGCTGCTCCTTCCATTGCACCGAGTTCTGCGGCGGTGACCTGGTGTGCGACGCCAGCACCAGCCTGTGCGTGGAGGCGGGTTGCGTCGGCGTCGAGTGTCCCGAGGGCCAGGTGTGCGCCGCCGGCGGCGTATGCGTGGGTGCCTGCGAGGGAGTGGTCTGCCCCTATGGTCTGACCTGCCTTGCCGGCAACTGCGTGGATCTGTGCGCCAACCAAACCTGTGATATCTGCACCGTCTGCGAGGATGGCTTGTGTATCTCGCTGTGCGAGTACACTCCCTGCCCGGCCGGCGAGACCTGCGAGCCCAGCGGCCTCTGTGTGGCGGACGCCTGCGCCGGCGTCTCCTGCCCGGCCACAGAGCACTGCGACAGCGGTCAGTGCGTGGACAACTGCGTGGACGCCGTTTGCCCCCCCGGCCAGATGTGCGAAGCAGGAGAATGCGTGGATATTCCGCCGAGCCTAGACGCCGGAATCCCCTCCTGGGATGGGGGGCCCTACCCCGATGGCGGTACCATCGGCCAGGACGCGAGCTCCATCCAACCCGACGGCGGCGAAGACACAACATGGGGCAACCCCAGTGCCTGCAACTGCACCAGCGGCGCCAACGGGACCATCCCGGCCGGACCCCTCGGTCTCCTCGTCATCCTGGGCTTCCTCTTCCTCGTGCGCCGCAGGCAAGAGCGGTAGCTCGAACCAACGCAACGCCGCCCGCCCGGACCAGCGCAACGCGAGCACCTACCGAAAAACATCACCTGAGTACCTCACCGACGTGCTGATGAGGATCCAGACTCACCCGGCCTCGCAGATCGACGACCTGCTACCCGACCGCTAGCAGCCCCCAGACTTATAGCAACAGAGGAACGACGGCGAGAAGGCGAGAAGGCGAGAACTCAGGACAAGTGACACCATCCGCGGGAAAACGGAATCCGGGTCTACGCCACCCACCCGAAATCCGGAAGCGCTACTGCTGATTGACTTCAAAGG
>JAOZUO010000108.1:0-18277 GCA_029938605.1 Deltaproteobacteria bacterium
TCAAACTGTGAAGGCCTCCCCGGCAAAGCCGGGGGGACTCCTATATTGAGCTAGGAAGGAGTTCGAGCCCGCATTGCCCTGGGCCCGCACAGACGGGCGGCGGTTGGTGCCCAGCCGGTTCCCGCAGAGGCGGCATGGAGGCGGAATATGCAAAGTACTACTACCTTATCGAACCGCGTTGGATTGCTCTCGCTGGCCGTGACGGCCGCGGCGACGCTTGTGTGGAGCGGCTGTGGGCCCTCCAATATCCAAGACAATGACAACGAGACCGACAACAACAACAATGTCTCCTTGTGCGACCCCCCAATGACAAATTGCGGAGCCTGCAACCAGCCCTGTGACGCCGGGTGGATCTGTGACAATTCGTAGCCGGCGGCGAGACCAACTGCGGCCCGGGGGGCGGCTGGTACTACGACGATGACACAGCCCCCACGCAGATCCTTTTCTGCGACGTCACCTGCACCTACGTGCAGCAGTCCACCGAGGGCGCCGTGGCCGTGAAGTTCGGTTGCGCCACGGTGGTGCAGTAAGGGCCCCCGGCCCCGCCCTTCAATCAGTGGCGGCGGCTGCGATTGCCGCTGTTAACGCCGCTACTTCCGCTCCCGCCGCCGCTGCTCCCGCTCCCGCCGCCGCTGCTCCTGCTCCCGCCGCCACTGCTCCCGCTTCTGCTTCCGCTCCTGCCGTCGCTGCTCCTGCTTCCGCCGCCGCTGCTCCTTCTGCTGCTTCCGCAGTTGCACCCGCTCTTGCGCCTTCTGTTTCCGCAGCTTCTTCTCCTCCAGAATCTTTTTGTCTCTTATGAGTTTGAGCTTGTGGTTCTTGAGCAGACTCCGACAGGTCCGACCATAAGCCACCGACGGATAGCGCTTCAGGAACTTGCGGCACTCCTTGCGCGCGAGGCTCCAATTGCCCATGACCATAATGCAGCTCAATTTCATCTGCAGCACTGCTTGCCTGGGCGGCATTCGCGCCGCCGCGCGGATACAGCCTTTGTAGTCCCGGCGGGTCATGAAGGCCGCCAGCACCAATCTGTCCTTGACGGCGCGAGACGGCTTCATGGCATGAGGGAACCCCGACGGGGGTGAGACAGAAGTGGCCCGGCGCATGGGATCCGCAACTCGCCCGGGAGGGACCCCCCGAGGACGACGTGAATTCGTAGCGTTTCGAATCACCTTCCGCACCACGGCCTCGCCCGCCTTCGCCCCCTTATGCGGGAAACCAACGGGAGTCTCCAAGGCGGAGTCTACGCCGCTGTCTACGCCGCTGTCGGGTCCACCCAACGCCGCCTTGGCGTCCGAGGTCAGCTCCACCGGCGCCCCACCATCGGACGACGCGAGGTCGCTTGAGGACGAAGCGGCCGCGCGACCATGCGGCGCCGAACCGCTACCCCGCCGCCCAGCCCAGTAGGCCAACGCGGCGCCCACGCTGCCCAGCACTACGAGGCCGACAACCAGCAGCAGCAGCAACGGCCGTTTCCGGCGTTTAGGCGACTTCGCCTGGATGGGGCCGGGCTCCGAAGACGCCAACACGGTCACCTGACGCTGCAACTCCGGATCCGACGCCACCGTGGCCGCCATTCTCGGATCCTCGTCCACCGCCACGGACGCGGGCGGACTCGATGCCACCGTAGCCGCCATCTGAAGGCGGTCGGAATCCTGCGCGAGCGGCGGCCCCGTGGCGACTCCAACCCCAGTACCCAATCGGACTCTGGGGGTCAAAGCGGACTCTATGCTGCGCGCCGTGGTGTCTGCCCATGCCGGTCTGCGCTGGAGCACGGCCGTGGCGAAAGACGCCACGTCGGGCTGGCGATCCTCGGGGTCCTTGGACAACGCGATGTCCAGCACCTCGTCCAGATACTCGGGCACCGCCCCCTCCAAGGGTACCCGCTCGGACAACTTGCGCGGCGTCTCGGTAAGCAACCTCGCCAGCACCGCCGTGAAGTTCGGCCCGACAAATGGAGGCCGGCCCGCCAGCAGCTCATAGGTCATAGCCGCCAGGGAGTACAGATCGCTCCTGGCGTCCACGCCCACGCTGCGAGCCTGCTCTGGAGACATGTACAGCGGCGTGCCCATGACCATGTTCGACTGGGTGAGGGTCATGGCGTTGGCGACGCCCCCCTTTGCCAGACCAAAGTCCAGCAACACCACCCGCTCCGGTGCGGCGGGAGACTGCGCCAAAAACACGTTGCCCGGCTTGAGATCCCGGTGCAGGACTCCGGCCTGGTGGGCGGCCCAGAGCGCCGCCGAGATCTCATCGACGACCTTCTTCGCACTCTCCCAGTCCAGCGTCCCCACCCGCGCGAGGCGTTCGGACAGGTCCTCCCCTTTCAGGTAGTCCATGACGAAGAAGGGGCGCCCATTCGCCGTCTCGGAAAAGTCATGGACGCCCACGATGCCCGGATGCCCCAGCCCCCCTAAAACCCGCGCCTCTCGCTCGAACCGCTGCACCGCCGCCACGTCGTCCGAAGCCTCGGGCGGCAGGAGCTTCACGGCGCACTTACGCCCGGTGCGCATATGCTCCCCCAGGTACACCAAGCCCATTCCGCCCTCACCGAGCAGTCGCTCAATGCGATAGCGGCGGTCCAGCACCGTGCCGATGATCTCTTCCTCTTGGGCGCGAGTCCTCATACACTCCTTCGAATTGGGGATCCTACCACATACCAGCCCGGTCGGCCCGGGCTACCCGGTCGGTAGGAATGGGAAAAACACCCCCGCGCCAAGGATCTATCCCGTATGCTCTGTCCATGAAACAACCCCTGGATGGTGTTCGTGTCCTGGATCTGTCCCGCATGCTCACCGGTGGCTACGCCACCATGCTGCTGGGGGATCTGGGCGCCGAAGTGATCAAGATCGAGCCCCCGGCTGGCGGCGACCCGCTCAGGACCATGCCGCCCCACTTCGACCGCGGGGAGAGCGCCTACTTCCTGGCCATCAGCCGCAACAAAAAGAGCGTCACCCTCGACCTGCGTAAGGACGCCGGCCGCACCATCTTCCACCGCCTGGTGGAGCAGGCAGACGTGGTGTTCGACAACTTCCGCCCGGGGGTGCTCCAGCGTCTCGGCGCGGACTACCTCACCCTGCGCGAGATCCATCGGCCCATCGTGTGCTGCTCCAACTCCACCTACGGCCACACGGGTCCCCTCAAGGACGGCCCGGGCTTCGACCTGGTCATCCAGGCTCTGTCGGGCATGATGAGCTACACCGGCGAGCCCGGCCGACCACCTACGCGCATGGGAGCGCCCATGGGGGATCTGGCCGGGTCCCTGTTTGCCGCCTACGCCATCTCCTCGGCGCTGTACGCCCGGGAGCAGACCGGCGAGGGGAGACAGATCGACCTGTCGCTGCTGGACTGTCTCGTGTCGCTACACACCTACGTGTCGCAGTACTACTGGGTGGGTGACCAGGTCCCCACCCCCGCGGGCAGCGGTCACATGAGCGTGGTGCCCTATCGAGCCTATCGCACCGCCGACGGCTACCTCACCATCGCGGTATTCGTCGACAAGTTCTGGAAGCTTCTTTGTGACGTCCTGGGCACGTCCAACCTGGGATCGGATGAGCGATACGCCACCACCGCCGCCCGCCTCGAGCGACGAGCCGAGGTGGACGAGCTGATCGAGCAGCGCCTCGCCACCAAGACCAACGCCGCCTGGATGGCCCTACTCCAGGACGCCGGTGTGCCCGCCGCCCCGGTGCTCGGGGTGGACGAGGTCCTCGCCCACCCGCAGCTCGTGTCTCGGGACATGATCGTCCGGGTGGACCACCCCAGCGGCGAACCGCCCGCCCTGCGGATGCTCGGCAACCCCGTCCGTCAGCCGGGCGTCCACCACCAGCCCTACACCCCAGCCCCCCGCCTGGGTCAGCACACCGACCAACTCCTGGGCTCCATGCTCGGGCTCACCGCCTCGAAATTGGCCGATCTCCGAGGAAAGAACATTATATAGATGGATTTCGGAGGTCCCGACTCCGGAAAGGGTTGACGAGGTTCGTGAGGTGGGCTAAGTGCTACATCAAGATAGGACATTTATGGCTCATGCCGTCGAAATTCCACGGTACACAAGGAGAACTACCAGCATGTTGATTGCCATTCCCAGTGACGCCCCCGGAGGCCTCGAAGCAGGTGTAGCGGCTCATTTCGGACACTGTGCCGCTTTTACGCTCGTCAAT
This sequence comes from Deltaproteobacteria bacterium, assembly GCA_029938605.1. GTDB lineage: Bacteria > Myxococcota_A > Polyangia > HGW-17 > JAJRWW01 > JAJRWW01. The sequence goes on from JAOZUO010000108.1 coordinate 4,161, forward strand.
ATGGAAGACAGCGAGATCAAGGACGTAAAAATCCTGCCCAACATGGGACACGAGCAGGGCGGATGCATGGCCCCGGTGATGTTGCTCAAAAACCAGGGCGTGGACACCATGCTCGCCGGTGGTATGGGCATGCGGCCCCTCAGTGGCTTCCAACAGGTCGGTATTACCGTGTACTACAACGAAGGTGTCCCCACCGTGGCCGACGCGGTGGAGCTCCTCGCCAATGGACAGGCCCGGGCCTTCGGCGCCGCGCAGGCCTGCGGCGGCGGCGGCGGCGACTGCGGCAACGACCACGACCACGACCACAACTAGCGTCTCGCCCCACAGCAGCTTCCGCATTCTCCCAAAATCTTCGTTTGTCCAATCATCACCAATGATACTATCTCCAGCAGGTTGCTGGAGAAAGAAGCTGGAGAATGTACAGCGCGTTCCTACCACGAGGCGTAGAAGCCGACGACACGAAAAGAGTCTTCGACGCCATGCTCGTCTACGCCTTCGGCGCGCTCGGCTTGGGAACATCGATATTCTACTCCTCGTTCTTTTTCTTCGTGTACCACTCGGTAGCAGGCGCCCTCGTCCTGTTTACAGGCGGCTCATCGCTGACCATCGCAGCAGCGCTCCACTGGCGTTGGCCCTCGGCCGAACGCTCGGGCGCCATCCAGTGTACGGTCGTCCTGGTCATCACAACCGCTATGGCCATCATGCGCGGTGGCTTCGTGCCGGTGGTGCTGCTATTCCTCATTCCTATTCCGCTGTTAGCCGTGTACCTCATGGGCCGGGGCGCGGCCATCGCCTTCACCGTGGCGACGGTCCTGGTTGATGTTCTCCTCTTCGTCGGCACAAGGGGAGGCCACCTGGAGAGCTTGCAAATCATCCAGGTGAGCCCCCAGACCCAGGAGTCGTTGAGTCTCGCGGGAGTGACGGGCGCCACCGTGGTGGTCGCACTCATCGCCATGACCCACGCCGCGGCCCGGACAGCCGCGGACAGCAAGCGCGAACAGGCCGAGCGGCGCGCCATGGAAGAGCAGCGCCTCAAGAGCCTCGGCCAGCTCGCCGGCAGCGTCGCCCACGACTTCAATAACCTCCTGATGGCTATCGTGGGCACCGCCGAGTTCGTGCTCGGGGAGCTCGACGAAGACTCCCCTTTCCGCGAGGACATGGACATCATCTGTGAGGCCTCCATGCGGGCGAAGGACCTCACGCACAAGCTCCTGCTCTTCAGCCGCAAGGACGTCGCCACAAAAGAGACCATGGACGTCAACCGGGTCATCGAAGCATCCCTGCCCCTGGTGCGCCGATCCCTGAGAGAGGACATAGAGCTCGAGCTGAACCTCGCTGAGTCTCTCCCGCAGGTGACGCTCAACGCCCGCCAGCTCGAGCACGCGCTGCTGAACCTGACGATCAACGCCCGGGATGCCATGCCGGGCGGTGGACAGCTCAGCATCGTGACGACTTACGACGCCCAGGGCTCCGCCGAGTTCCGCGAGCAACACCGTGCCCAGGGTTGCGTCCGAATTTCGGTTCGCGACACCGGCATCGGCATGGACTCCAAGCTCATTCCCCGCATCTTCGAACCCTTCTTTACGACGAAGGGAGCGGGCGGAGGCACCGGACTGGGCCTCGCCACAATCTACGGGATTATCACCGCGGCGGGCGGAACCATCGTCGTGGACTCCACTCCCGGTGAAGGGACGACGTTCCAACTACTCCTGCCCGAGGCGGTCCAGTCATCGACGCCACCGGAAAAGGCGGGGCTGTCCGAATCCTCCGATGAGAAGCCCGAAGGGCTCGTGCTACTGGTGGAGGACGACGAGTCCACACGCCGCATCGTGCGTCGGATGCTGGAGCGCGGGGGATTTCGCGTGGTGGAAGCCGACGATGGCACGGCGGCGCTAGCGCTATTCGTGGAAAACGAAGACGAGGTGCGCCTGCTCCTATCGGACGTGGTACTGCCGGGCATGTCCGGACCCGCGCTGGCCGCGGCGGCTCGACGACGTCAGCCGGACCTCGCCGTCCTCCTCATTTCCGGCTATCCAAACGGGGAGGGGCTGGCGTCGGACCCCAACACCCCACGTGACGCGTTGCTATTGAAACCCTTCACAGAACAGCAGCTTCTGCGCCACGTGAAGACGGCGCTCGCCCCACGGCCGGATTGATGTTGCTCGACCTGGCCTCCACTCTGATGCGCCTGGTGCGCTCTGGAGCATTGACCGCGGTACAACACGCGACCCTGGGGCCCCGTCGCCCGGAATGGACCTGGCGGCAAGAGAGCCTGGCGCGCTTCATCCAGGGGGAGTTCGCGAATGTTCCCACAGACCCGGTGGTCCTGCGGCGGCGCATGGAGGCCATGGCCCTGCCGCCCATGCTGCGTCCCCTGGTGCGGTGCAAAGACGAGCAGGTGGCGGGCATGAAGGCGCGGTGGTATGAGCCGCGCTCGGCAAAGACGACGGGGGACGACAGCCCGGTGCTGCTGTATCTACACGGCGGAGGCTACGTCTTCGGCTCCCTGAAAACCCACGCGGATTTCATCGTGCGCCTGGCAGTGGCGTCAGGGGTGCGCACCCTGGCCATCGAGTACCGTCTGGCGCCGGAGCACCCCTACCCCGCCGCCCTGGACGACTGCGTGACCGCCTACCACTGGCTGATACGCCGCGGCGTGGACCCGCACCGCATCGTCGTCGCCGGCGAGTCCGCTGGCGGGGGACTCACTCTGTCCAGTCTGTGCAAAGTGCGCGACGAGGGCGATCCCCTCCCCGCCGCGGCGGTGGCCATCTCCCCGTGGTGCGACCTGGCCATGACCTTCCCGAGCATAGACGGAAACGAGCCCTACGACTTCTCCAGTCGGCGCCAATCCTCCATCTGGCGTTCCTGGTACACCGCCGGAGCGGATCCGCAACTACCGGAGATCTCGCCGCTCTACGGGGACCTGACCGGGTTGCCGCCGCTGCTGCTGCAGGTGGGCGGCGCCGAGATGCTGGCCGACGAGGTGGCCGCCTTCGCCCACAAGGCCGATCAGGCCGGTGTGAACGTCACACTGGAGACCTGGGACCACATGTTTCACATCTGGCACTTCGCCGCTCTGGTCCTACCCCAGGGCGCCGCCGCCATCGACCACATAGGCCGCTTCGTCCGATATCACACATCTGACTGATCCTTATGCTAGGATATGGGCCCATAGACCAAATCGGGTCCACACGCGTTCCATAACCACCGCTGTCCAGAAACAAGAGGAGAGGTTGTATCCATGCCCTATCGTGCCTACCATCTGGTGCTGGGAATCGCCGGGGTTCCAGCGGTGGTGAGCACGGAGCTGGCCAAGGTGCTTAAAAAGATCGAGGCACTCACCAAGGGAAAATGACGCATGCCGTATCGGGCGTATCATGTATTGCTCGGGGTGGCCGGCGGGGTGGTTGTGCTGGTCCTGGTGATCCTGAGATCCAACCTGGACCAACATGCCCGCACGGGACCCCTTTGGAAGCGACGGCTGGTGAACGCCGGACTGCTGCTCCTGGCGGCCATGGGCTTTGGCACCGGGGCGGGGCCTGGCTGTGACCGGAAGGATCCGGCCAAGTCCGGGTACTCCTACCCACAGGACGATGGCAGACGAGAGGCCCGTCGCCGCGCGATCCTGCGGGGCGAAAAGCGCATCGCGCCCCGACCAGAGCCGCCCCGCCTCAAGCCGCTCCGACCAGAGCCGGTCCGACCGCATGTCGAAAAGACAGTGGATCGCACCTCCATGGGCGGCATCGGTGTAGCCCCCCCTCGTCCGACTCCTCCGCCCACGCCCCAGCCGGCCGCCACGGCGGTCAGGCTGGCCGCCCCCTTCACGCTCATCACCAAGAGCCATGACGAAGCGACCGCCATCGCCGACGGCTCCCAGGGACGCTACCCCTTTGACAAGGCGGGCAAGGAGCGGGTGCTCAGGGAGTTGGGGGAGGCGCAGGCGAGCTGCGACGTCCTGCGCAAGGCGGGGCAGCTAACCGCGGCCGAGGCGGCCCTGATGAAGCAACGGCTCGCTCGGCTGACGACGACGGTCAACCGCTTCCGACACAAGGAGTTCAGAGCGAGCTGCTACAAACCCATGGCCCGCAAGTCTCCGGCTTCGCTGAGCCTGTCGCGGCTCACCGCGCGGCTGCCGCACCTGAGACGCTTGGCCGCCAGTCGGCGTCTGCACCACGACGTTGTGAGAAAGATCCTGGCGGGTGTGACCGCCGATTTGAAGGTGCTCCAGGAAAAACATCAGATGGACCAACTGCTTAGCAAGGCGCCCCAGACCCGCGCCATCTTGCTGGCCAAGCAGGTTCAGCGCCAGGTGAAACGGGTACACAAGCAGCTCCGGCGCCCCCCCAAGGTCCGCGCCGGCGTAACGCGATCTCCGCAGTGGAAGGTCTTTGCAAAAGCCTGGGCCGTGGTGCTCCCCTTCGCCGACGGCTCGCGTCGGCCAACCCAGCTCGAGCGACGCACCGCGAGGAAGTGGCTAACCTCGGCCCACCAGGCCTCGAACGACCTGGTAGCCGCGAAATTGCTCACCGCCGCCGAAGCCGAGATCCTCTACGGGGAGCTCAGCCTGCTAGGGAGACGCATCGGGCCCGGGCCGTCGGCTAACGGTCGGATGACCTGCTACAAACCAAGCATCGTCAGTCCCCTGAAAGAGAGCTGGAACCGACTCGACTCACGCCTTTCGATTCTGCAAAAGCTCGTGAAACAGGGGCGGATCAGCAAGGCTGTGCGCGACCGCGTCATGCCCTCTCTCCAACGGGACCTCGCGCGAATCGCCAAAGCACCCACGAAGGACGGGCTGATCGATCTGTCGGGAAAGAGCAAACACACGCCAGGCCAGCCCCAAACCGTCGACCCCTTTATCAAGAAGATGCGCGCGCTGCTGGCCCGGTTGAAGCGGCTCCCAACCAGGAAATAGCATGAACGATCAGACCGGTCCCCAGGGGCGACGCCAGGACTCTCTCATCTTCGAGGTCACCGCACGGTGCAACCACGACTGCCCACACTGCTACAACGCCTGGAAGAACGAGACTCCCTACCCCACCATCGTCGAGCTCTCCACGGCGGATACACTCGCCATGCTCGACAAGGTGCTCGACGAGACCGACGCGAGCCATGTGACCTTGACCGGCGGGGAGCCGCTGCTGCGTCGGGACCTGGTGGACATGGTCGTCCACCTGAACGCGCGTCACTGCCAGGTGAACCTCATCACCAACGGCACGCTCCTGGACGAGGCCACCATTGCCCGCCTGAGTCCGGACCGCATCTCCATCTTCGAGCTACCGCTGCTCTCTTGCGAGGCAGCCATCCATGATCGAATGAGCGGCAAACCCGGGGCCTTCGACGCGGTCACCATGGCCATCGCCGATCTCAAACTCGCCGGCCAGGTGGTGGTCTGCGTCTTCGTGGCCACCGCCTTGAACCTGCACACCTGGCCCGAAACCGTGGAGCTGGCCTTCGCCCTGGGCGTCGACGGCATCATGTTCAATCGCTTCAACCCCGGTGGCGAAGGATTCCGCAACCTGGACCTGCTGCAGCCGACGCCCGACGCCCTTCGCGAGGCCCTGGACGTGGCTCAGGAGCTGTCGGTGGACTACGACCTCTCCATCAGCTGCTCCATCGCCATGCCCCCGTGCCTCTTCGACTACGATCGCTGGCCCGGCTTGACCTTCGGCTTTTGCGCGGCCGGAACCGCCGACGCCTACTACACCCTGGACCCCGCCGGCAACCTGCGCCCCTGCAACCACTCCATGGTCATCCTGGGCAATGTGCGAGACCAGAGCTTCTGGGAGCTCACCGACACCCGGGCCATGCGTGACTTCGTGGCCGCGCGCCCCGACTTCTGCCAAGGCTGCCGAATCGTCGACGAGTGTCTGGGGGGATGCAAGGCCGCCGCCGAAGTCTGCTACGGCAGTCTCACAACCTGCGATCCCTTCCTACATACCTTCCAAAAAGAGGCGAAGAAGCTCACGTAAACACCATTGCGCTACCAACCGATCACAGCGCCGACGGCGGATAGACCCAGCCCATCGCCCAGTCATACACGTATTGGGGAGGCAACGTCGCGCTGGGGCTCACCGCATAGGCGTGATCCCACGGCGCCACCGTCTGCCCGTAGCGATGCAGCTGCACTGTTCCCGGCTGCCCGGTGGTGAAGATGCCGCCGATCACGGTGGACGAAACGACGGTCTGGCCATCGCACTGCGCATCGAGTGTCAGGTAGGAGTCAACAGAGCTACCACGATCCACCAGACAGTGTACCAGCGCAACGGTGCCGGGGGTGTTTTGGGGAGCGAGGGCGAAGGCCACGCCGTCGACCCGATAGCCTTGTGAGCGGCCGTCCCAGAGCCATGGCTCGTAGCGGTAGTCAGGGCCCGCGGCCGAGTACCACTGGGTCACCGGAATCAGAGCCGCGGATTCGCCGCAGCCCTGTTGTACCCAACGCGAAAACGCACGCACGGCCGCGCGCGCCGAGGGGAGTGAGCTCAATCCAGAAAAGCTAGTCGGCGCCGGGACGTCGCCCCAAAGGAAGAAGTCCACACCGAACACCGCTGGGTTCTGCTCCGCCAGCGTAAAGTAGTCGTAGAGCGTCGAAATCACCGTGGCTTCCTGGCGATTGCCGTCGGTGTAGCCCTCGGGCACGATGATGATCTTGACGGCCGGAGCGAGCTGTCCGATTCGATTGACGCCCGTGAGGACGTGCGTGGCGACATGGGTTCCAGCCACGGCCAGGTCGTTCGAATGGTTGTACCAGTCGAAGCCGACCCAATCCAGACCGGCGGGGATGCCGCGGTCCACGCTCGGTACCACACAGGCCACGTCGGTGGACTGGGGATCAAAGCAGTGATGCGCGAAGGTGATGTAGGTCGGCACGCCAGGGAATCTGTCGTTGACCGCCGTCACCGCCAGCTCGAGCTCCCCACGGGGAATCAAGTGCCCGTCCAGATAGGGCTCGTCGATAAGGTAGAAGGCAACCACGCGATTGAGCACCGGGCCCGCCGCGGCAACGATGGCGTCGAGGCGAGCTGCGAGGTCCGCCCGGATCGTGTGGCTCGTGTAGTCAAACAGCTCCCAGTGAAGATCCACGATCACATCAACCTCGGCAGGAAGGGGCAGCGCAAGCCTCGCGACGTCGACGTGGCCCGCGTGCAGGACCGGCGTGAGCTCCGACAGATAGTCGCCATAGGCCGTCGTGCCTGCCCAATACGCCGCGACGAGCTTCACATGACCTCCGCCGCCCGCGCCCACGCAAGCGTTCGGCGGCCCCCCGGAAGCATCCACATTCGCATCCGCATCCACATTCGCATCTTGATCCGCGTCCGTCGCGACGACCGCGTCGGAGGTGGCCGAGTCATCCGCCACGTTGGCGTCCAAGTCCGCATCCCCGCCGGAACCGCCCGAGTCACCACCGTCCATCCCCGCATCGGAATTCACGCCATTCGCTGCACAGCCCAGCCCCAAGCCCAAGCCCAAGCCCAGCCCAAAGCAAAGCGGGAGTACGAGAAGAAACCCACACCGCATGCAAAAAAACGGTGGAGATTTGGACACTTGAGGGTACTCGCTTCCCTTATGATGCATACGGGTATTGTCTCCATTCATCTCGGGTTGCGTCAAGGTCCATTTCTGGTTCCTTTTCCGGGAAAGAGGTGGAACACTACGAAAAACGGAGGGAGAATATCATGCGGAATTTCATACTGGGTCTGTCGCTTTCCGCGATGTTTATCGTGGGCTGTCTGTTCGGTTCCGGGCGTTCCTCGGACACGGTGCCCACGGTCAAGGCCGCCCCTGCGGGGCAGCGCTACGCCTACCACTGCGTCGAGGAAGACGACGCCGAGGATCTCACCAAGATCGCCAAAAGGATGGGCCGGGCCGGCTGGCGTATGGTGGCCGGCGCGGGAGGCAATGGCCAAGGCTTCGGATCCAAACACTACCTATGGTGTTTCGAAAGCCGGTTCTAACCTGAGCCCCGCCCGCAGGTCGCCACCCGCAGGTCGCCGCCCGCAGGTCGTGTCAAATGTCTTGGCCAAGGCCGAAGATGCCGACGCCTGAACGCGACACCAGCCCCCGTTCATACGCAGCCAAATGCCCCAATGCCAGCATGGAACTTCTTACGGACGTTACCAAGGCGTCTGTGATTTGATACACTGCTTGTTGGGACAACCGAGCTCACGGGAGGGAACCATGAAGACTCGAATATCCGGATTCGCCATCGGTGTCGTTGCCACTGTTGTCGGGCTTACCCTTGTAGGCTGCCTAGGCGACGATGATACGTCCGTGGATGGCACCTGCTGTCGCCTTGCGGCAATTAGCGTTTGCGACTGTAACGCCATCAGCTGGGTGACGGGCGCTGAGGAAGCGATTGCCAGCGACGATCCGGCCACCTGTCAGCTCATGATCGACACCATCCTCGACAATGAGAACTATGCCACTCCGGAGCAGCTCTGCGAGATGGAGGGCAACCTCGGCTGCTATACATCATCGAATCAGACCTGCACGAGCGGCAGCTCCTTCGCGGGTACCTGCTGCCTGCTGGCGGCGCTCAGCACCTGCGACTGCGTGGCCTTGAGCTGGGTTACCGTGGCCGAGGAGGCCATTGCCAGTGGAAACCAGCGGACATGCAAGGCCGTGTTTGACGAAGTGCTGGACAATGAAGGATATGCGTCTGCGCAACAGCTTTGCGACTCCGCAGGCGACTTTGGCTGCTGGATGAACGCCGAGAGCACCTGCCACTGACCACCGACGCTCTGTCCTTGCTGTTAGTCCCAGTGCTGGATAGGTCCCAGTGTCATTTTCAGGCCGACGACAGGTGACTGACAAGGTCCTGCCGTCGAGTGTCGGACGCTGGCACGAACGCTAGATGAAACCGCCCACGTTTGGGCGTGCCAGGTTTTCTGTCGATTATAAAGAAGGTGAGCGCTGCCCGATCGTCCGCGACCTCGCCAGGGGTCAGCGCCAGCCCAAGGCGTGTGCCTCCGGAGGCGAGCAGCTCACTTAAGAGGCCAAAGCGAAGATGAGGAAACGATTCTCATCAGTCGTACAGATACTCGTGGCAGGTGCAGGTGATGCGGTTGACAAAAGCCTCGCCGTGAGTATCCCAGCAATACTGCGTACCGGACTCGTCACTATTGCAAGGGATGTCATGAAGTACCGGGTTTGATTCCAGGCAAGCGATCTCCTTGCCCAGACACGAGATGGCGCCCTGACTCGCGCAGTAGTCCTGGCAGGACTAAGGTGTCCTGGGCGGTCATACAATAATCGTGCGCAACGTCGACCTCCGGCGCGATGCAGCCGCCGCTGCCGTCGCATCGGAAGTGGGTGGCCTCACACCGTTCCGGCCCGACGGAGTCCTTTGCGCCGTTGTTGGTGTAGTCGTCACAGTTGCCGCTCCCATCGCACCCGACGCAGAGCCCTTGCAGCAAGCAATCTCCCCAGGTGGCGTTGCTATCGCACTCCCTGGTTCCACAGTTTCCGCAGGGCTCGGTCTCGTCGACGACGCACGCTCCAGGGACCTGGCACAACTGCTCGCGGCAGACGGCGTCGATGACCTCGCAATCTCCACACGCCTCACCGTTGGTACCGCACACGATATCTTGCGTGCCGGGAAGACAGATCCCCTGGGGGTCGCAGCATCCCCAGGGACAGCTCATGGGGCTGCATGTCTCAACCTGGCACGTTTCACTGCATCCGTCCCCGGGCAAGGTCCCTCCGTCGTCACAAGTCTCACCCAACTCCAGCGTCCCGTTCCCACACAGGATCATGTTCTGCAAGCAGTCAGCGCGGCACGCATCTCCATTGGCGGTGTTGCCATCGTCACAGGCCTCGCCCGGCTCCAGCCGACCGTTGCCACAAAACTCTCGGTCGTCAGTGAAGCTCTTGAGGCAGCCCGTCAATAGAACGAAGCAGGCCGCGGCGATCACCCACAAAAGCCGGTATCCACCAAGCCTTCCTCGCAGGATCTCACGCTGCACGGCTTCACCTCTCATCACCTATCACCCCGTCGTACCACACCGTCGCATGTGCAGCATGGAGCGGTCCCAGGCGTCCATGCCGACGATAGCGGGAGCTTACGAGGCCGAGCACCAGAAGCGCCAGAAGCAGGATCGGAAGCGATGAGGCGGGAGAGTCACCGCCCCCGGAGCGGCAGTTGCACCCGGAGCTTCCGGAGTCGGGGTCGGGATCGGGGTCGGGGTCGGTGTTGTCACAGCTGCCGTCGTCGTCTTCATCCCGGCAGCAGCCCGACGCACCGCCATCGGCGCAGATCCAGCCGGTCTCCACGGTGCAGGTTGCTGAGCAACCGTCACCGTCGGCGGTGTTACCGTCGTCACAGCTCTCGGGGCCGTCTACAACGCTGTTGCCACAAACCGCGGCGCAGTCGTTGTCGTTGGTGATGTCGCAGCTCGGTGCGCAGCAGCCGTCGCCGTCGACGCAGGCTGTGATAGGGGTGTTTTGACACTGCGCATCGCAGTCCGAAGCATCGCCCGTGAGGCCGTCAGCCGTACAGGCGTCCACGTCATCGCAGTCCGCAAGGGTCGGGCAGTCGCCATCGCAAAGCTCGGTTGCCTCCACAACGCTGTTGCCGCACACCGGCGTGCAGTCACTGTCATTGGTGTTGTCACAGCCCGGTGCGCAGCAGCCGTCATCGCCAACGCAGACCGTGATGGGCGCGTTCTGGCACTGCACATCGCAGTCCGAGGCATCGCCCGTGAAGCTGTCAACCGTGCAGACGTCGACGTCGTCGCAGTCCGCAAGGGTCGGGCAGTTGCCATCGCAAAGCTCGGTTGCCTCCACAACGGTGTTGCCGCATATGGGCACGCAGTCGGCGTCGTTGGTGTTGTCACAGCCCATCGCACAGTAGTCGTCGCCGGCGACGCAGGCCGTGGGCGCCGGGCTTGTTTCCAGGCTCAGTGAATAGCTTTCAAGTGTCGCATCTTCACCATGCTCCAAAACCATGACGTAATAGGTCCCGGGATGGAGAGCTCGGGTAATACTAGAGAAACTGTCTATGCCGCCATTGTCATCATCAGCAAGCTGCGACCAGGCCGAATTGTAAAGAACGAGCTCCGTATCGCCAAGCGTTCCACTTGTATGAACATGGACACTGCGACTTTCAGAAAGCGTAAAGGATACGTAGTCACGATCGGCGACAGGAAGAATTGATCGCCACTGTTTTTCCCCGTCCGCAATCGTCTTTGCATCATTGAAGCTATCATCAGGTTCGTAAGGATCACCCGCAGGCCCAGACAAAATATTTGCAGCAATGACATTTTCAAGGAGAGATTGATCAAAATATTGTGGCGTCATCGAATGCCCTAAAGAGAAAGGATAGGCATAGGAGAAAAGTTCCCAGAATGTGACATCCCCGTCAGCAGACGTCCCATCAGCGCCATCACCAGAGACAAAGCCATTGAGCAGATACCCCGTATACACACTGTACGGGGCACCTCTGTAGGTATCTTCATCGTAATCAGAAGAGGTCATGAAGGCGAGGTCCCCTGTTGGTGCCCCCACATTCCCGATAAACAGACCTCCGGAAGAAACCGCATCAATGACAACGATTATATCCACACCAGCGGCAAAACCACTAAGCGAGCTGGCCAGCTCAGAGTCCCAGAAGAGCTCTCCATCGTAGCAATACAGATAGGTATCGGCAGTACTGCCCGCCTGACCACCGTGACTTGACTGATAAAAGACAAAGAGATCGCCAGGCTGGACGATGCCGGCAAAGTAGGCGAGTTTCGCCTTGATCGCTGCCTCTGTCGCCTCTTCATCAATGAGCATCTGCGTACTATCGAGATCCCACAGTGATGCATCTGACAAGAGCGTATTTCTGAAGCCAACAGCATCATTCACACTGCCGGAGTAGTTACTCCCAGGATTGCTATAACTATCGATACCGACAAAAAGACCGTATCGTGCAGCGAATGCGCGGTGCGGTAGGCAAAGATTGAGCGTTAGAAACAGAAGAAATACGGTACCGTAAGAAATCAACCCCGGTGTGTGTACATCCGGTGTGTGTACCTCACTATCTCGTTTACAATATGCCACGCAGCAATTCCCCTTTTTTTTTCTCAAAGCAGCGTTTTTCCTGCGAGAGATGTTTCAATCAATAGATGTATTCGTCGTTGCCGTCGGTCACGGTGACCAGGAGGATGGTGTCTGCCACCATGGTGGCATCCATCGCGGCGAAGGCGGTCTCGATGACGTCGGCGTCCAGGGCGTCGTAAGCGATCACGTGCAGCATGGAGCGGTCCCAGGCGTCCACGGGATCGGCGTTGTCCGCGGACAGGAGGATATCGGCGCACTTGTCCACAAGCAGGCTGTAGGCATCGGCGTAGGGGAGCGGCCCCGGCCAGTAGTAGTAGGCCCGGGTGACGCTGACGCCCACCTTGACCGAGTCAATGAACACCAGGAGGTCGGTCTTCTTGCCGCCCGTGTCCAGGTACAGGATCTCAGCCTCGGTCTTGAGCAGATCCGCCAGCTCGCAGCGGTAAAGCACCTCGTAGGAGAAGATCTCGGAGTGGAGGGAGTTGCCCCCCAGGTTCCCATCGTCGTACACTTTTTGGCCCCCGACCGAGAGCGCCGAATAGTCAAAATCGGCCACACCCAGGTCGATGGCGTTGCGAAACAGGACCGAGTCCGTGGAGCTCCACACCGTCTGATCCAGGATCCCGCAAGCTCCGGAGATGTCGCCGAAGCCGTTCAAGGGCACCTCCACTCCACCGTCGGTGTCGGTATCTGCGTCAGCGGCTCCATCGGCCAGCGCGTCCGAGAAGGAGCCATCCGTAGGGAGGTCGGCAACATCGGTCCCCCCATCCAAGGCCGCGTCCACATGGCCGTCGGTGTCATCCCCGCAGCCCGATCCGGCCACCAGCAACCCGCCCCATAGCAACCCGCCCCATAGCAACCCGCCCCACAGCAACCCGCCCCATAGCAACCCGCCCAGCAGCAACCGCCTGTTGCCAATCCCATGGGGGCGGTGGGTCCGCGTTGAAGCCATCATCGTCCTCCTCGTCGTCTGCACTCCGGGGCACTAGGGATGCACCCTCGATTTGTCTGCTCGGACCGTAGCGGTCGCGGCCACTCCGTAATATCATACTCCCACCGGACGAACCGCGCGACAACCCATGCACAACCACCCAAACCACCCAAACCACCCCATCCACCGCTCCACCCGGAACTTCGGGATCGCCATCGCCATGGCGGCTCTGCTGACCCTCGGCTCTGCGGCGGCCTGTCGCCGGGACTCCCCCCGTAAGGAGCCGCCTAAGGGACGCACGACCGCACCCACCCGCGAGCTCATCCTGGTGACCTACAACGTGCTGGCGAGCCCGCGCCGGGCCAACGCCCGCATTCCCGCCCTCCTGAGAATCCTGAAGGCCACTGAGGCCGACATCATCGCGCTGCAGGAGGTGACCCCGTGGTTTCTGCGGATCCTGCTTACGCAGCCCTGGATCCAGCGGTATCACGTAACCCCCACCGGTCCCGGCGGGGTAGCCCCGGGCGGGCTGATGATCCTGTCGGTGTTCCCCATCACACGCACCCTGGTGGCCTCACTGCCCGGACGCCAGGGACGGAAGGGACTGCTGGCGGATCTCCAAGTCGATGGCAAGACCCTCGCCGTGTTGACGTGCCACCTGGAGAGCACCCTCACCGACGGCAAGACCCGGGCGACCCAGCTCGAGAACCTCTTCCCGCTACTGCAGCACGCGCCGGACGCCGTGCTCCTGGGGGATCTGAACTTCGGTGACAAGGCCCAACCCGAAACCAAGAAGCTCCCGAAGGCCTACCGGGATCTGTGGACGGCCCTGCGCAAGGACGCGCCGGGCTACACCTGGGACAACGAACGCAGCGCCATGGCAAAGAAGGGAGCCTACACCGGGGAGCAGAGCCGTCGCCTGGACCGGATCCTGTGGCGCTCCGCCAAGTGGCGTCCCCACACCGTGCGGATCATCGGCACCCGCCCGGTGGCGCCGCACAAGCCGAACCTCTTCCCCTCAGATCACTTCGGCCTCATGGGAATCCTACAGCGCTAACCAGAACCGCTTACCTGCTTAGCAAACAAGGTCACATTGCTTGTGAGACCAGCGGGAGACAAGGAAGCCGAGAGGAGCGCGCGG
>JAOZUO010000108.1:18377-29098 GCA_029938605.1 Deltaproteobacteria bacterium
TCAGTACGTGAGCACGCACCGCAGCGGGTGACGCAGGATCGCGCGCAGGATCGCATCCAGAACCGCAAACAGGGTCACATTGCTTGTGAGACCAGCGGGAGACAAGGAAGCCGAGAGGAGCGCGCGGAGCGTACTTCAGTACGTGAGCACGCACCGCAGCGGGTGACGCAGGATCGCGCGCAGGATCGCACGCAAGGTGGCCCTGTTTAGTAGTCGGTCTCTTTGCGGGGCTTGGTCACCGAGTCGATGAGGGGATCGTAGCCGCGTCGACGATCGCCACCCATGAGCTTGCGCCCCTCGATGACCTTCGTCTTCCTCTCGTTTTGGAACAGGACGACGCAGAAGTTGCCGTAGATGGTGGACTTGTCCACCGCCCACATATACACCTGCTTGGCACCGATCCACTGCACATGGTGCAGACGCGACTGGCCTGCGAGGTCCTTTTTGAACTCCGCCTTGCCTACGCCGAAGAGCTTGATCAGCTTGCCCAGGAACTGCGGGAAGGTGAGCCCCTTATAGTTCTTGTGGTCGGCGTTGAAGGCGATGAACTGCTTATACAACTTTCCATTGTGGAAGAAGAAGAAGCGCTGCTGCTCGGCCTCCAGGTACACCACGATGGACTCCTGGTTGTTGTGCTTGAACTGGTCGTCAATGATGGACGAGTCCCACCCCGTACGCTTGCCGGTGAACTTGAAGTAGCTCCGTTTCACCTTGGCCAACTTCAGCCTGAGCTCCCTGCGGAGGCGATCCTGCTCCCGGGGAGACGACTTCGCCTTGCGGATCCTCTGGATAAATTCCTTCTTGAGGTTGGCCGTCAGCAGCTTGACGACCTTCATGGGCCCCAGGCCCCACTTGTACTTACCGGTCAAGGCGGCGATGGCCGCTGAAGCCCGCTTGTTCACCTTCTCCTTCTTCGGCGCCTTGCGGCGTCGACGACGGCGAGCGTCGGCGTCAGTGGTCCAGGAAATGAGCAAAAACGATGCGATGAAGAGAACGAATGCGCGTCTCATGCTTCCCTCCGTCTGGAAGACTCTGTGATTTCAGGACGCTGAATAGTACCAGCGAGACCCCGACTCCGCAAACCTCTTAAGAGGCGTTGCGAAATTATTGTTGGCCGAGCCCATATGAGATAACGACCCCAATGGGAGGGCGAATATTCAATGGGTTCGCTTGCGGGTTCGCTTGCGGGTTGTCCGGCGGGTTGTCCGGTGGAGCTGGCGACTGCGGGGTCGAAAACCTCGTTTGGCCACCCCGTTGCGTAAATCCTGGAGTGGATGTCGGGAATACATGGCCGCCTCGCCCGGTCCGCCGTAGTCGATCCAGAAGGACTTCTTGGGTCTGACATCCAGATGTAGATGGAAACCGTTGGGATAATAGCCTACGCCCACCTGGGAGTATCGCTTGAGCATGTACTTCCGGATCCGGGCGTTGGAGACGGCGTCAAAGTTGAAGTCTATGGCGTGGCCGGTGACGTGCTTACTGGTCTTGAGCCGCGCCACCACCTTGGGGCGATGACCCGAAAAGACCGACACCTGCGGCTGACCAAAGTGCAGCCAGAGATCGTAGAGGATCACGAGTAGGCGCCAGTGGATCTTCCGCGCCCGCCCCGTGTGAGCACAGCGCATGAAACGGGAAAACTTCCGAAAAGCCACCGGCCGTAACTGGCCACGACCGTCGTACAGGAGGATCCGGATCGCCTCTCGGTTGTGAACATGGTACAGGGACATGGCGGGAAGGCGCAGCCCGCGACCCTTGTTTTTAGCTTTTATTCTACGCACTTCACGGAGACGCTGTCGCCGATCCAGCCGTCGGGCGGGGCGGAGGCTGCGCGTCCGCCCCAGGGATCGTACCCGCCGGATCCGGCGCGGCTTATGGAGTCGGCGCGGCTTATGGAGTCGGCGCGGCTTACGGAGTCGGCGCGGCTTGCGGATCCGACGCCGCTTATGGACCCTGGGCTTTGGTGCCTTGTGCATCCCGCGCCGCCGCGGTGCGGCCCCGACCCCCGCGGGCAACGCAGGCACGGCCAGCAAAAAAGCCAGCGCCAGGGGGAGCTTCAAGCTTCCTACTGCGTTCCATCGATTCGCTCTCATGGACTCCTCCACTGATTTCCAGATTCGGCGACTCCACCGAACCTGTCAAATTTGTGGCCCTCCGGCAGAAATCCACGGGCTTGACGTAGAACCTGTTCCCCCTCACCCATAGTTTCGCGCATTCCATGCTACGGTGATATGCTTGAGGGTTAGAGGTGCGCTTGCCATCAGACCGAGTGATAGGTCGTGTGCGACGGATCGCCAAAATCCTGGCGATCTGCCTGGTTACACTCGTGCTCCTGGGGAGCGCCGGCTTCTTCTACGCCTGGAAATGGCACAACGGTCCCGCCTTGGCCAACCGCCTGTCCAAAAGCTACAACAGTACCCGGCGTGGCCGTTTGACCATTGGCTCCGTGCGCTGGACCCCCCGCGCGGCGTTGGACATCCTCCTGGGGCGAGACTCCACGGTCACGGTCCACAACCTTACCTTTTACGACTCCAAGGGGCGCCGGGTGGCCCACTTCCCCAAGATTGTGGCCCAGGCCGATCTCTGGCCGCTCATCATCCACGGCAGCTTCAAGGTGTCCAACGCCGAAGCGGACGAGGGCCGAATACGCATCGACTACTACCCACGCCCCGAGGGTCCGGATCGCCGCGACGGAGACACCCACGAGGTGGGTCTCTTTGGAGCGCTGGAGAACGTCGACCCCTTCTACAAGCGCGACAAGATCCCAAGTGTCTATAATTTCAGGAATTTCCGGGTTAAGCGATTGGCCCTCTCGTTCTATCATCGGCTTTTCCAGGTCCATTTCCGGGAAAGCACCCTGACGGGCAACCTCTTCGTAACCGCCTCCACACCCACCACCCCCCTGAAAATTCGCTTCCTGATGAAACCCCGTGGGGGCCAGGGCGAGCTCCACGTGGCGGGCAAGCGTCTACCGCTGGAGGACATAGAGGCGCCCTTTGTGCGGACGGATCCGAAGAGCCCACACGACATGGAGCTGGCCCTGGGCGGCCGCGTGGACGGCGCGAGCTTCCGGGTGAAATCCCGCATGAATCGACTGATCCTCGCCAAGAACTCCACCCTGAGTGTGGACGCTCATTTCACGCACTTCGCCGCGCTGCTAGCCAAGCTCACGGGCCTCGACATCCGTGGCACCAACGAGACCCTCGCCCTCAGGACGCAAGGGCCCCTGTACCAATCGACCACCGACGTTCAGCTGTCGGGGCTAACGGCGCGGTTCGCCGCGGGGAGCCAGACGCTCCGGCTAAAAGACATCGTCGCCAGACTGCGCCTGGCTGGAGATCAGGTCACCGTGAAGTCTCTATCGGGTCGCACCCTGGGAGGCTCGGTCTCCGCCGAGGGTACCCTGCAGCTCAAAGACCGCAGTTTCGCCGCCAAAGTCAAGGTCTCCGAGCTGGGCCTCTCACCGCTGCTCGCGAGCAAGTCGCACAAACGGCTCCTGGGGGGTACGCTCCAGGGCCAGCTCGCCCTGCGCGGCACCCTGTCCCCCTGGGCGGTGGATGTGGACTCGCTCGACATGCGCCTCGACCGCACCTGCCGAATCGGCCTCCTGCCTCACCGGTTACGGCTCCGGGGTCGCGGGCGGGTTACCCCTGAAACGCTCCAGGTGAACCGCCTGGTCCTCACTGGGTACGGGCTCAGGCTCACCGCTCGCGGCGATGTGGGCCTCGCCTCCCACAAGCTAAAGCTGGCCGTCACCGCGGAGCTCGGCCGATTGCGTACTCTGCTGCGTGGCGCCGGATTGCTCGCCCTGGCCCGCAGCGGCTCTTTGCACGGACAGCTACGGGGGACCTTCGACAACCCCCGGCTCTACGGCGGCATGACCCTCAAGCAGGCGGGCTACAAGCAGCTTCGCTCACCTCTGGTAACGAGTCGGATCAGCTTCGCGAACGGTACAGTCTCCTTCGACAAGCTGCGCGGTAGCCTCGGGGGCGGTATGGTCTCGGGGGGCGGCCACGTCCAGCTCTTTAGGCGGGGGCGGTGGAAGGTCCGGGCGCGCCCCTCTTTCAAGGCACGCTTCTTGGTGGCCAACGCTTCCCTGCGCCGGCTACTGCCGAAGCAGAACCTCGCCGGGCGTGTCGTCGCGCAGATCACAGTACGGGGACAGCCGGGGCGATTCACGGGCAAGGGACTGCTCAAGCTCAAGAATGGACTCTTCGGCGGACAGCCCATCCAGAGCGGCCTGGCGCGGGTTCGGCTCAAGGACAACCGGTTGGAGCTCGAGCAGCTCCAGATGTCCTGGGTCGGCGGGAACCTCGCCGCCTCGGGACGGGTGCAGCTCAAGACCGGCGATCTCGCCCTGAAGGGAAAGGTCACCAACCTGCCCCTGGCGGCGCTCTCTAACAACCCCGCCTTCCGCCGCATGGTCTCCGGCGTGGTCTCTGGAGACTTCGCCGTCTCGGGGCCCAAAGCGCGCCCGGTCATCGCCGCGGTGCTCCAGCTGGCGCAGGTGCGTATGCGCGGTATCCTCATGGGCGGCGGTGCGGTGAAGCTGTCGCCGACCGGTCCGACGACCACTGACATCCGCGGTGAGCTCTTCCGGCGCTTTCACATCTCGGGGCGGATGAAGCTGGGAGCGGATCCCGGGGTGCGTATCACCGTTCGTTTCGACAAGCTCCCCGTCCACAAGCTCGTGCCCGAGCTCACCCGCCTCCCGGCCAAAGTGACCGCCGTGGCCTCCGGACGGTTCGTGCTGGACTTCTCCTTCACCCATGGCCTCCGCCTGGTGGCGGCGACCTTGTCGAAGCTGAACCTGCGGCTCACGCAGATTGATCACCTCCCGGGAGAGACCCCCCAGCAGGTGACCATGAACAACGATGGCGAAGTGAAGCTCGTATTCGACGGCAAGCGGTTGCGGGTACAGCGGTTGAAGCTGCGGGGCTCCGCCGGTCGATTGGCCGCCCATGGCTGGCTCTCACCCACGAACGCGGCCCTGTCGGTGGACGGCCACCTGGAGCTCGACAGCCTCTCCTTCCTGCTGTCGCGGTGGGTGGACACAGTCAAGGGCCGCGCCTATGTGCACGCGAAGGTGCGTGGATCACTGAGCAAACCTTCCATCGAGGGCGACCTGATCCTCGCGGGAGTGCGGATCCTGCTGCCGAATCGGACCGTGCCATTGCGCATCGCCGCCGCCCGCCTACGGGTGACCAATCACCTGCTGGAGATCAAGCAGGCCCGGGTGGCCGTCTACACCGACGAGTTCTCCATCACCGGCAGCGTGAAGATCCGGGATCTTCAGCCCCAGGGGTTGAACCTACGGCTGCGTGGCAAGCTCTCGGCCCAGATCCTACGTCTGGCGCTGCCCCGAACCTTCAGCCAGGTAACCGGGCGGGCGCGGGCCGTGCTCCATCTCACCGGCACTCCGAAGTCCCCCAACGTAGCCGGGTGGATCAAGCTGGAGCCCATGGCCTTCACCCTCCGCGGCGCCAACCGGGAGTTCGGTATCAAGGGAGGCCTGATCTCCATTGCCAACAAGCGGATTCGAATCAAGGAGGTCCGGGGAACCGTAGACGACGGCACCTTTGTCGTGGACGGCCAGGTCAAGCTTAAAGCCGAGTGGCCCTACGACATGAGCATCTCCCTGCGGGGACAGTCCATTCCGGTGAAAAAGTCTCGGAGCTACGAGCTGGAGTTGAACACGAACCTGCGCCTGAGGGTGGTCAATGGCAAGGCCTCCATCACCGGCATCGTCGACGTGGCCGACGGGCGGTTCACCGAGACCTTCGACGTGGTGAGCCGGGCGTTCCTCAAGCGGCGGGTATTTGAACAGCGAGCTCCATTCTGGGAGACCAACCGGCTATTCCGAAGTGCCAAGCTCAATATCACCGTGGCCAGCCACGGACCGCTGCTCATCAAGAATAATCTCGCCGACATCCGGCTCGAGGGCAACATCAACCTGCGGGGGACACCGCTCAAACCGAAGTTCGGCGGGCAGATCCGCGCCGAGTCGGGCACCTTCCGGATCCCCTTTCTGCGGGGGCAGTTCAACGTGCGCTCCGGGGATCTGGACTTTGACCACCCCTTCGGCTTCGGCGAGACCTACGTGAAGATCGTGGGAGAGACGACCTACACTGACACTTCGGATACGGAGCACACCATCACCGTCTCGCTGGAGGGCCCCCTGTCGCGCATCGGGATCAAGCTCAGCTCCTCCACTGGGTTGAACCAGTCGCAGGTGCTGATGCTGCTGGCCTCGGGACGCACCATGGATCAGCTACGCAAGCAGGCGCGCCGAGGCGACGCCGGGCCGGGAAGCACCTCCCGAAGCGCAAACCCCCTGAACGCCTACGACTCCTCCCTCAAGCAGGTCACCGGGGACTTCCTCTCACAGCTCGTGGCGCGCCCCCTCCAGGCCTGGACACGATTGGACCTGGTGCGTTTGGAGATGGGCACTGAGTCCTTCCAGGTACGGCTCAACAAGCAGTTCGGGCGGAACGTGCGCCTGGCCGGGGAGGCGGAGTTCGGGCTCATGGGTCGACAGCGGCAGGAAGGGCGCGTGGAGGTCCGGGTGCTGGACCAGATGAGCGTCAACGCCAAAGCTCGCCGCCTGATCCCGGGAGAGGACTCGGTCATCGACCAGGATCGATACCAGGGCCGCATCGAGCTCCGCTTCCGCATCCGACTCCGAACATCCCTCCGACGTTCCTTGGGCTTCTGAGCTTTTCTGCTCCAGAGCTCGCGGGCTTGCAAAACGGGGAATCTGGAAAAAAACAGGTGGGGTGAAACAGAAAAAGTCGGACCGCGAGTGCTGCTCGGTGTTTCTCCTTCAGAGTATTTAGGTCACGCCGGGACGCCGTCACAATATTTGTTACGGCCCGCCCCTCATGCGGTTTACGCTCCACTTCAGAGGTTTACGACCAATCGGTGTACCGCCCTATTGGTTAGGCGATCCCGCCTGCCCTTGTGAAACTCAAACGAGCAAAACACATAAGGGCAAATTCGGTATTCCAGCCGATCCATCGGTTACTCCGCCGAAACGGGGTAACTCCTCTCATGCAGTTGCGCCCACTACAGGGTTCAACCCAACATGGCCCGCCGACCTCACAACTTCCGCCACTCCGAAGAGCCACAGAAAAGGCTACGTCAGCTACTCTCATGGAGTTTCTTTCCCTACGACGCGTAAGCCCAAGCGAGTCTACTCCACGCCGGTTTGCCACACCGACTACGTTCCGCCCTCAGGGTTTTGCACCCTCTCGACGGCTTTCTCCTCGCTCGAACGCCCAGCCTTATTTCATGCCGGTAACGCCCATGGGATTCCAACTCTCCAGGGACTTTCCCTCACTGCCAGGTTCCACCGGCTCGTCACCGGGGAATTACCCTCATGGCATTTCTCCTCCGCACCGCAAAGATAACTCCGCACTACGGGGCGCCCGATTCTCCGCAAACCCAATCAAGAGCCTGCGTCACGAGCCTTTGTCGCCTCCAGGGCTTTGCTCCGACAGTGAATCCGTACCGCTGCTGGACTGTTACATCCAAAACGCACCGGCCGATTCCCTCCTGAGCTTTCACCACCTCTCCAGGGTCTTGCCCATCGTCTCCAGGCCATGCCACGTGAAACATGTGCCGCTCGTACGCTTAGTCCACCTCTTCCTCAGACAGCCCAGCTCGAAACAAGTCCGAACGGACCTCAGAAAAGGCGGGGTGCGCTTCAGCGGTTTCGCCCGAAAACGCAGGATCTCGCTCCGAGGAGCGAAAAATCCCCTCTTGAGGTTCCTATGGCCTTTCCGCCGTTCATCCCTTTCCGAAGAGCAAATCATCCAGTGCTCAATGGCCTATCGAGCATTGCGCCCAAGCACACACGGAAACCGCATGTCCTCAAGCCTCCTGGGACAAATCGAAATCTCTCCATTCGGGGATGTAGCAGATGTCGGCCAAACCGAACACCACAACGCCGCCCAACCAAAACCAACATGACGGATCCGGGAGTAGGGTTTCAAGCACTTTTTTCGGCCGGTCCAGCACCCGCTAGAAATCCTTGGCGAATCACGAGAAAAAAAATTCGTAGTTAGGTAACATTCACCAAACCCCACCCCTCAAAAACGGGATTTTCGGCAGTTTTGGGACGCAAATCCTGCGACACAAAACGACCTCCCTCGAGCCAGATCCAAGAAGTTATCCACATAAAAAGCCTTTTAAGAACAAGGCATTGAATACGTTCACTGTACTCATATATTCAGTACTAATGGAATAGTGAATCAAAGATCCAACGAGATCGAGATCGCTTCTCTGTGTTATGGTCCCCTACCCGCCCACGGCGGTGGCTACACTAGCTCCGCCTCGGCCTACGACTCAACCTCCGCCTCGGCGTGCTCCCGTGCCAGCTTGCAGTAGTTGGCCGCGGTCTCGCGGTTGTATTCGAGCTCGGCCTCGGTGAGGTCGCGCCGTACCCGCGCCGGCGTCCCCATGGCCAGACATCGAGGCGGGATCCTGGTGCCCGGAGTGACCACGGATCCGGCCCCCACAACAGCCTCTTCCCCTACTACCACGTCATCGAGCACAATGGCCCCGATGCCGATGAGCGCACCCCGCTCGATGGTGCAGCCGTGGGCCACCACCTTGTGCCCCAAGGTGACGTCGTCTCCAATGAGGGTCGGGTTCGTTCGGCGCACCACATGGATGACGGATCCGTCCTGCACGTTCACCCGGGCCCCCAGCCGGATCCAGTTCACATCCCCACGGATGACGGATCCGTACCAGACGCTGCACCCCGGTCCGAGCTCCACGTCTCCGATGACGGCGGATCCCTCCGCCAAATAGACCCCGTCTCCAAGGCGAGGCAGGACTCCCCTATATGGTTTCACGATGGACATGGTCCCTCATAGCCAACCCCTTCCCCGCCAGTCAAGTATGCAAGTACGCATTTTCTGGTTGCATTCTGCGGTAACATGGGTCATTAACCCCACATCCGCTGGAAATTTGCTCGTTCCCACCGACCTCCTTTAGAATCTCCAAATAGACCCGCTGCCGGTTGGCAGCCATTAGACCCGCTGCCTTATGGCAGCCTTTAGACCCGCTGCCGGTTGGCAGCAACCATTAGAGGAACACTTTTGAAACGTATTATGTTGATTAACGGTCACCGCGCCGAAGAGCTGCGAGTGGCCATCATTGCAGATGGACAACTGGAAAACTTCCAGATCGATATCGCCGAAGCGGGCCTGCGCCGCGGCAACATCTATCGAGGCGTAGTCGCCTCCGTACAACCCAGCCTGAACGCAGCCTTCGTGGAATTTGGCGCCGAAAAGCACGGTTTCCTGGCCGGCGGCGACGTCGTCAGCCAAGCCTACCACCGGGCGCCCTCCGACGGTAGCGGACGCCCCCGCATTGAGCAGGTGCTCGAGCGGGGAAAACCGATCCTGGTGCAGGTCACCAAGGACGCCATGGGCACCAAGGGTGCCGCCCTGACCACGAATTTAAGCCTGGCCGGCCGCTACCTGGTGATCACTCCCTACGACTCCATGCGCGGCCTCTCCCGCAAGGTGGAGGACGAGGACGATCGAAAGGCCCTTAAGAAGAAAGCCCGGGAGCTCACCTTGCCCGAGGGGGCGGGATACATCATCCGAACCAACGCCGCGGACCAACCCAAGGCCTCCCTGAGCCGTGACGTGAGCGCGCTCATGCGCCTCTGGAAGACGATCCAGACCGAGGGGGAAAAAGGCCGGGGCCCCAAGCTCCTGTACTCGGATCAGGATTTGATCATTCAGGTGCTGCGAGACTACCTCGACGCCTCCATCCAATCGGTACTGGTCGACGACGAGGCGCTGCGAGACCGGGCGGAGGTCTTCATGAAGACCTTCATGCCACGCAGCAAGGTCGAGCTGACCCTGTACGATGAGCGGCTCCCGCTCTTCTCCCGGTTCGGGCTTGAGGAGCAGATCGACGCCATCAGCCAGCGCATGGTACACCTGCCCAGCGGCGGGTCCATCGTCATCGATCCCACCGAGGCGCTCACCGCCATCGACGTCAACTCCGGCAAAGCCACCCGCGCGGCGAACCACGAAGACACCGTCTACGAGACGAACCTCGAGGCCGCCGAGGAGGTGGCCCGGCAGCTCCGGCTGCGGGACATCGGCGGTCTCATCGTGGTGGACTTCATCGACATGCGGTCCCGCCGAAACCAGCGCACCATCGAAAAGACCGTCAAGGACGCCATGAAGCCCGACAAGGCGCGGTCCACGGCGAGCCGACTCAGCCCCAACGGGCTCATGGAGATCAACCGCCAGCGCATCAAGCAGGCCCTGCAGCTTCGAACCCATCGAAACTGCCCCACCTGCAAGGGCACGGGCATGCTCGCCAGCCCTGAGCACATAGGGCTGTCGCTACTGCGCCGCATCGAAGCGCGCGCATCCACCGGGACCATCTCCGCGGTAAAGGTGCACCTTCACCCCGAGCTCGCCGACGCCATCCAAAACCACCGCCGCCGCGAGCTCGCCTCCCTGGAGCAGGAATTCGACATCCACATCGACGTCTTCGCCTCCTCCTCGCTACACCGCTCCGACGAGGAAATCCAGTGGATCCAGAGCAAGAGCACGGGCAAACGCGCATCCCAACAGCCACCGCTGTCCCGGGCCGCGCCAGCCCCCGCTCCCCGGCGCGCTCCCCAGCGCGCTCCCCAGCGCGCTTCCCAGCGCGCTTCCCAGCGCGCTTCCCAGCGCGCTTCCCAGCGCGCT
>JAOZUO010000247.1 GCA_029938605.1 Deltaproteobacteria bacterium
CTGCTTCTGCTTCTGCTTCTGCTTCTGCTTCTGCTTCTGCTTCTGCTTCTGCTTCGGGGGCGTCACCGTCGGCGCAGACGCAGCAGCAGCATCTGGCTCCCCGGCGGCCACCAGCAGCACCAGCGCGAGCACGCAGACCTTCATGACCACCTCATGGACCGACTTTCCCAGGTTCGGACACCAAATGCCAGACCGTATCGTTTTTTGGCAGTATACTGGCGAGCCTCTGTGGCCGGTGACAGGTGTGACGTATGACCTACCAGGATGAACAGAAGCAGCGCTCCTCCATGATCGGGTCCACGGTGGGGATCGGCGTGGGCGTGGGCGTGGGCATCGGCTCCTCCCGCATCCTCGAACGCGAGCTGGGCCCCATCCTGGGATTCCTCCTGGCCATGGTCATCGCCGGCGTGGTCGCCATCGGCCTGGGCTACGCCATTAGTTGGGTTTTCGGGGAAAATGACTCGGTTGACTAGTACCAGTCCAATGCGTTGAGCTCGCTGTGCAGGGTGCTTGCATCGAGGAACTGGCCGGTGATCTGGCCGAATACGACTCGATCCTTATTTCGGATCGGCGCCGAGGTATCGTCGGCCAAAGGGGCGCCATTGACCTTAGTGCCGTTGGACGATCCGACATCGGTGAGCAGATAGCCCGATGGGTCCTCCGGAATAAGCGGTGTCGTGCTGAAGTGGGCGTGCAGCTTGGAGACGCTGTTATGGCGGATGACGATGTCATTGTTGGTCGCCCGGCCGAGGCTGATATGACGATTCCAACTGCTCCGCTCTGATTATTCCACCTTCCAGAGCCGCTCCGGCTGGTCCGGCTGCTCCGGCTGCTCCGTTAACTCCTGGTCGCCGCGCATCACAATCCAGGGGTCCATCAATCCAGTGCACGAAGATGTTGAGAACGGTACATTTCAATTATGTCATCCCCGCGAAGGCGGGGATCCATCCGAAAAAATGGTTGCGTAGGATCCTAGATTCCCGCCTGTGCGGGAATGACAGAGGCTTTTTCAACAGCACAAGGCAGAACTCGATAGCTCTGGCCACGGCCGCACTCTCCGTGGGATCAGTTACGCCGTTGGTTGGATTTTCGGGGAAAATGCGGAGAGGGAGTAGCAGGGGGAGAGGGAGTAACAGGGGGCGCTGGGCTACTCGCCGAGGAGGTCCTTGAGGTGCGGAGACGGGGGGATGTCCGAGAGGATGGACTCCGACCGCGCGGGGCCCCAGGCGTTCCAACGGAGGTAGTTCTGGAGGCCGTGCAGCAGGGCGGCCATGTTGTGGCGCAGGTGCTCGGTGGAGGCGCTGTCCTCTGTGGATTTTTTCTCGGTGGCCAGGTCCACCAGCTTCTCCATGGCGTCGTCGGAATGCTCCAGGGTCTGTAGCTGCTCGGCGGTGAGCCCGGTGGTCTCGGCCACGTTCGTGAGCAGCACCTTGCGGTCCGCGGCTCCCATGGTGAGGTATTCGTCCTTGAAGACGCGTCCCAAGGTGAGCAGCTTCCGGATGTCGATACCGGTCTTGATGCCCATGGACTCACACATGACCACGAAGTCCTCGGTGGACACGAGCCCTGAGAACAGATGCTCGAAGTGGTAGTACGAGCCCGTGCCGCCCGTGAATCGTCCGTCCACGGTGTGGGCGGGCTGTCCGCCGGTGCCGCCGAGCGTGGTCTCGAAGCGCGTGATCCCCGCCTGCAGGGCGGCCAGGTAGTTGGCCAGGCCCATGCCGCGGCTGGTGTGGCAGTGGCACAAGTGGTACTTGGGGTCGGCCCACTTCCCCATGATGTCCGGGTCGAGGATCATGCTAAAGTACTCGTACACCCGGGCCGGGTCTCCGGAACCGTCGTGGTCCGCCTGCTCGATGTAGTCCACGCCCAGCTCCAGGTACTGCTTGGAGAACTCCACGCCGACCTTCAGATCGGTGATGCGGCTGCCCTCCATGGGAGAGCCCCAGATGGTGGACACCGTGCCACACATCTTGATGCCCGCCTCGGCGGCCTTCTTGGTGCAGCGCTCGGTCATCTTCCAGTAGTCGTCAATGTCCATGCCGGAGTTGGTCTTGTGGTGCACCGGGTCGGTGGAGACCATCTGCAGCACGTAGTCCGGCCCCCGGCCGTGCTTGGCCTTGAAGGCCAGGGCTCGGTCCAGGGCCCGCTCGTTGATGGTGACCGTGCAGATGGTGGTCTCGCCGCCGTTTTGTTTGAGCAGTGGCGCTATGCGTTCGCTGTCTAAGAGCCGCAATAGCAGCTCATCGGCGTCTTTGAACTGTGGCAGGAACTTCGGGTGTCCGAAATTCGTTACCTCTACGTGCTTGAACCCCGCGAGGACCAGCTCCTCGGTGAGGCGCACTTTTTCCTCTACGGGAAAGTAGTGTTCAAGGGCCTGGAGCCCGTCCCGAACGGTGATGTCACCCAGGTCGACTTCCTTGGGTAGCTTCAATTGGTGTTTGCTCATGGGGCCTCCGTTCGTGTCGTGCGCTGATGGCTGGGGGTTCGCTCAGCCTTTGATGACTCTGGGGAGTATCATCTGGTGCTGCGGACAGATCTTGAGCGGGTTCTGGTATACCGCCCGTGCGAAGGAGACCAGGTAGTTCCGGATCTCCGTCATCTTGACGATCTCGTCCACGAAGCCCCTGCGGGCCGAGTAAATGGGTCGTGATTTGTCGTGGTAGGCCTGGGCCAGCTCGTTCATCTTGTCGATGGTGGGCTGCAGGTCGTTGCCCGCGTCCTGCTCCTTGACGAGTCGCCGGGCGTAGGCCGCCGTAGCTGCCGTCTCGCCGTGCATGACGTACACCTCGGAGGTGCCGGTGCCCAGGGTGAAGACGGTGTTCCGGGTGGCCTGGGGGCCGCCCATGATGTAGTGCGCCGCCGCGGAGGCCTTGCGCAGCACCAGGCAGAGCATGGGCAGCTCGGACCGCTCGATGGAGTAGATGAGCGACTGGCCCAACCCGAGGAGCTCGGCTCTCTCGGCGGTGTCGCCCACGTCGATGCCGGAGGTGTCCTGCACCCAGAGGATGGGCACCTGATCCCGACCGCAGAAGGTGACAAACTCATTGGTCTTAATGAGCCCCTGGCGGTAGAACTTCCCGCCGATGCCCATGTACTCGCCGTTGGCGTACTCGGGGTAGTCCTTGCCCAAAAAGCCCTGTCGGTTGGCGATGACGCCCATCAGGAAGCCATCGATCTTCACCAGGCCGGTGTAGATCTCCGGCCCGTAGTCCGGGCGATACTCCATGTGCTCGCTGCCGTCCACCAGCCGTGCGATGACCTGCTCTACGTCGTAGGTCACCTTCTGACGGTGCGGCACCAGGTTGTAGATCTCCTCGGCCGAGAGGGTCGGCTCCGCCGGTTCGGCCACGCGGAAGAAGGCCGGATCGTGGGCCGGCATGCCCGCCATGGTCTTACGGAGCTGCTCCAGCACGCCCTCCTCGGTCTCGTGCATGGTGCGGAAGAAGCCCGTCTCACCGTAGTGCACAGCCGTGCCCCCGGGGGGGACCGCCTTGAACTTGCGCGTGGCTTCGATGAGGGCCTGGACGCCCTCCACATCGAAGTGCCCCGTGGGGGACATACCCGAGACGATGCCTGCGCCGCCCACGGCGATGTTGGCGTCCTTGTGGGCGAACATCATGGTGGGGCTGATGCCGTGGTAGCCGCCGCCGGCCGGGTTGGTGCCGAACACGCCCGCGATCACCGGCACGCCCTTGAGGTTCATCTCGGAATGACGGAAGAAGGGCCGTCCGCCACTGCGCGGTCCGGCGTAGACCTCCTCCTGCTCGGTGAGCTTCACGCCGGAGCAGTTGAGCGCCCACACCAGGGGCACACGCAGCATCTGCGCGATGTCCTGGATGCGTGCGATGTTCTCGGACTGCCCGGAGATCCAGGCGCCCGCCATGACCTTGTTGTCCGAGGCCACCACCACGCACATCTTGTTTTCCACCGACGCGAGGCCGGCGATGACGCCGGTGGACCCTTCGGCGTTGTCCTTGGGGTTGAAGAGGCTGGTCAACGGTCGGAAGGAGCCCGGATCGATCAGCTTTTCGATGCGCTCAACGGCCAGCAGTTGGCCCCGCTTATGGATCTTTGCCGCCGGAATGCCTGCGTCGAGGACCTTCTGTACGGCCTCAGCGACCTTCTTCTCCTCTTCCAGGATGGCCTTGACGTTGTCCGCGCTGCGTTTCTTCGCGCCGTCGCTCAGCCCCTTGCCCATGGGGGTCATCTTTTCGAAGTATGGTCTCATGGCTCTGCTACCTCCCGGAAGTCGGCCACGTGCTGCTGCAGGGTGGCCAGGATGCCTACTAGTAAACGCGGGTCCCGGTAGAGCTCTCCGTCTGCTCTGCCTTCCGCGCGGATGAATGCTTGCTCTGTCTCGCCGGTCCAGGTCTGCTTGCCCACATCCGCCAGGAGCGCCTCCAGTTTCTCGATGGACTGTGGCGCCAGCGGTTTGCCCAGCTCGGCCATGGCCTCGGCGGTCTCCTTGAGGGGCTTGCCCCAGAGACCTTCGTAGGTGAGGGGGTTGCTTCGTCGAGCGATCTCGGCGTCCACCTCGTTTTGCGCGATGAGAGTCTTACGCCGGAAGGGCTCCATGAGGGTGGCGCCCGCCGAGTCTGTGCCTTTGTCCAAGGCCGCGATGAGCAGCGCCTTACCCATCTCGTCGTCGTTGCGCTGTAGCGCCTTGAGGTAGCGCAGCTTGTCGGCCTCGGGGTCTCCCGTGCGGTTTTTCTTTGGCAACGGGGCGCCCGTCAACAGCACTTCGTTGAAGATGCCGATGACCTCGAGATCCGGGGCCTTCACGATGCGCGCCGTGGCCGCCATGGCCCGGGCGTTGTCCACCCCGGCCTTCGTGATGGCCCGACCCACGCCGCCCCACCCGGGGATGAGCCCGATCTGCGACTCGGAGAAGCACATGGCCGCCCGGGAGTCCGCCACGATCTCGTCAGACATGAGGACCACTTCCGCCGATCCACCAAAGCGCGTTCCGCCGCCGCAGGTCGCCACGGTGCGCATCTTGTCGCCCCACTCACGGAACTTGCTGTACAGGGCGAAGCCCTTATCGATGCGGGCATCCCCCCAGTCGAAAAGCGCGCGGATCCTCTCGGCGTCAGCGCCCGCCGCCTGCAGCCGATCCCGCTCGGCGTTGGACTGCTGCAGCCGCTCGAGGCTCTCCTTGAGATCTCCGCCGGCGTGCACCGGATCACAGGCGCTGTGGAAGATGATGAACCAGAGGTCTTCCTCCAACGGATCCAGAGTGTCGAACCCCTGCAGAAACGCCGCCAGGGCCGAGTTGCCAATCTGGTGTACGGGGGGGTTGCAGTACGAGAAGATAGCCCCTTGCTTCTTCCCGTATTGGACCCGATCCACCGTGAGGTAGGCGTTTCCCTCGGCCCATTCGAAGAGCGGCCCCAGGACCTTGTAATTGGGAATTTCGCTGGTACGAACGATCTTGGCAGGGCCTTGCATCGGTTGCCTCCGGCCCCATCTATACCCAACGCCCAGACCAGAGTCAACGACCTCCGGACGGCATAATTTCGTTACATTATGGTAGGTGATCTAACGTTCGATCACTGCACCAAGCGCGAGGTCCGACAGGCGAACACGGGGCCGATCCGCCGGATCCCCGACCGCTTCGGCGTGCAGGCGATCCACCAGCGCCACCAGGGTATTGATCTGCTCGAGGTCCAAGACGATGGTGGGGCAGGGGGGGGCGTCGGTGAAGTTGAGTGGGCAGTGGTCCACCCGTCCCTTTGTTCGGATGGGCAGGCCGTGGGTGCGGCAGATGATCGGCCGCGCCTGGTAGATGGCGCAGCGTCCCTCCAGGAGGAAGGCGCAATGCTCCGTCGACTCGTTGGGGTGGGATAGGCGAGCCCGGAGCGATGGGTTCCAGGTGGCCAGGTGCGCGCGGATGGCGCTGGCCTCCACGGCGAACACCGTGAGGCGCTGTTTGCAGCAGTCGTCGCAGCCGTCCGCGCAGCGAAATCCCGTGGGCTGCGTCTTTGCCGCGTGGTCCCAGAAGGCGTCCACCTTGGCTACGAGCGCTCGATACTGCTCCAAGAGGTTGTCGGTCACCGGAGCACGTCCGAGGAGACCTGCAGCCACACGAAGCCGGCGCCGGGTCGCGGCACGGAGAGGACGAGGGTCTGGGCGACGGGGCCCAGCCCAGCGGCGAAGGTGAGCTCAATGCGGAGGGTTTTTCCGGGCGGCAGGGGCTCGCGCAGATCCGGTTTCCAGAGGCCCACGGCGATGGGCTTGGTCAAGACGCCGTGCAGCCCGAAGCCCGAGGCCGGGACCCGTACGGCCTGCTGTGGATCCTCGTTTCGCGCCGTCAAGGTGACGCGGAATACCCGGTTGTCGTCCTTTTTGAGCACCTGGCGTCGGATGGACTTCACGGTCAGCGACAGGTGGCCGAGCCGTGCTGCCCGGCCCCGGGGCGTGGCCTCCAGGTATCGCCGCCACAGGCGTCCCCGGAGGGAGTCTGGCGCGAGTTGCACCAGGCGCGCCACGGCGTCTCGGGCCACGACGACGTGGGGATGCAGGTAGCGCCGTCCGTCCTGTCCGGCGAGGGGTTTGCACCAGCCCTTCTGATGGCCCCGGGTGAGGATCAACGCCTCTTGCAGGGGGGCGGACTTCGGCGCGACCAGAACCCTAAGGGTGGCCAGAGAGTCGGGGGTCTTATGCTTGCCGGCGCCGGCGCTGGGGTTCGGGCGCGGGCGCGGGCGCGGGCGCGGGGGAGGACTCAGGCGGCCCAGGGCCGCAACAATGGGTGGCGGCACGGTGGGATCGAGCAGAATCCGTTGGGCGTAGAGGTCGGCGAGCCTGGCGGCGGTTGTGGTGGGAGGGCGCAGCGGCTTGGCGCCGGTGCACGGGCGGCCGAATAGACGCTCGCCGTCATCGTCCACCGTAGCGTGGGTCAGGCGGCGACTCAGGCGAGTCAACAGCGCCATGAGCGCCGGGGTTTTCGGGGCGTCGGCAGCCAAGATTTTCTCGGGCTCGAGGGCGGCGATGGTCTGGTCCAGGGTGGCCATGCGGCCCACGGTCGCGTCGGTGGGGGGCGGGGCGCCGTCTGTCGGTTCGGTCCCCGCGCTTTGAGCGTCCATGGTCCCGGTCGCCGAGCCGATGGTCGCAGCCCCGGGACTGGTAGGTGAGGGGGGCGTGGGCTCGTCTGGGCGCAGGAGTAGAAGCGCCATCCCGCCCAGCAGTAGCAGCGCGAGCACCACGCCCAGGGTGGTCTCCACGCCCCGGCCCCGCTTGCGGGGCTTAGGTCGGGCGCCGGAGGACGCGGGGCGTCTGGCGGCCTCTCCATGGGCCCGGCCCGCGGTGCGGGTCTCGGTCCCCGATGTCTCGGATCCCGATGTCTCGGATCCCGATGGTGCGTCTGTACCGGGGACATCCGAGGGGCGCGAGGGGCGGGCGCGGGTGCGGTCCGTGGCGTCCAATCCCTCGTCCAGCATCGTCGTGGGTGCGTCGTGGGGCGCTGAGTCCGCGGCCACGGCCGCGGCTATGGGCTGGCTGGCGGAGATGTTGGCTCGGCGCGCCAGGGTGAGGGTTGCTTCCCGGGAGTCCTCCGGCACCGCCTCGTGGGCGGTGGGGGGCGACTCAGTGGCGCCCGGTATGGCCTCGGACGGTACGCCGTCGGCGGTGGGGCCGGTCCGGGTCGCCTGGGTGGACTGGGTGGACTGGGCGGACTGGGCGGAGCGGGCCTTGGTGGCCACTCCCCGCTTCGCGCGAGCAGTAGTACCAGGCTTGTCCTCGTCCCTGGCCACATCCTCCTCCCCGTCCCCGTCCTCATCCTCATCTTCCAGATCCGCCAGCGACCGCATGGGCTGTTCGGACGCATCCGCTCCGGCCGGCTCCGCTCCGGCCGGCTCCGCTCCGGCCAGCTCCGTTCCGGCCAGCTCCGTTCCGGCGTACGCCAGGGAGCCTTTGACGGTCGTGGCGCGGGGCGGCTCCTTGGCGATCAGGCTCTCGACCAGGTCTCCCACCCGATCCCGTGTGAACTGCGGATGCGCCACATGCACGTACCGCTCGAGGTCCCGCGCCAGGGTGGCCGCGTCCGGGCAGCGCTTGTCCACGTCCCGCTCCAGGGTCCACCGCAGGACCGTTTCGAGGGCCGGGTCCACCTCCGGGCGGGTGGCGACGATGTTCGGCATGTCGGAATACCGGATCTGATCCACGACCTGCGCCGAGGTCCGGGCGTCGAAGAGCTGCCGTCCGGCGAGCAGCTCGTACAGCAGGATACCGCAGGAGAACACGTCGCTGCGGGCGTCCAGAGGCGTCCCCTGTACCTGCTCCGGGCTCATATACCGGAACTTTCCCATGACCGTCCCGGTCTCGGTCTGAGTGACCTTGTCCCTGGCCCGGGCGATGCCGAAGTCGGTGACTTTCACCTCGCCGGCGTAGCTCACCAGCACGTTCTGCGGGCTCACGTCCCGGTGAACGACGCCGTAGGGCTGTCCGTCGTCGTCCGCGAGGCGATGCGCGTGGTCCAGGCCCCGCGCGACCTCGGCCATGATGAACGCCGACACGTCCAGGGGGATCTTGCGCATCTGCTCACCGGCGGCGGCCAAGAGAGAGAAAAGGTCCGCGCCCTTGACCAACTCCATGGCCAGGAAGGGGCGTCCATCCTCTTCCCCGAAGTCCAACACCTGGGCCACGTTGGTGTGGCTGATGCGGGACGTGATCCGCGCCTCGTCGATGAACAGCGAATGGAACTGCTTCACCGTGGCGAGATCCTCGCGGATCATCTTGAGGGCTACGATCTTGGATACGTCCTCGGTGTAGCTTACCTCGGCCCGCCACACCTCGGCCATGCCGCCACCCCCCAGTCGGTCCAGCAGCCGATATTTTCCGAACGTACGCGCCATATCCATCTCTGGTCTCGTGGATTCCGGTGACCGAATTCCTGCTCCGATCGGAGGTAACACTCCCCCTGACTTAGATCAAGCGTCGGCTCAGGCCGGGGTACAGCCCCGGTGGGGGGGCGCTTCGGAATGACATCCTGGTTTTTGGGCTTGAGGTGGCGGTGCAACTGCCTTACAATACAGGTAGTTGGGGCGATAGACCAATCCTGAGGCAGACCCTGCCGGGAAGTGG